>NZ_SMKG01000019.1 GCF_004348525.1 Micromonospora sp. 15K316
GGTTGGGCCGGCCCCGCTTCCTGCTCTTTCGGCACCGACGAATGGCATGGATCACGACGATTCGCCGGGGCTCGGAAACTTAACCCATCATTGAAAACGTGAGCACCTGAGAATGCATCGGCCCGATAGGTGATGTTACTCGTCTTCCACGTCAATAGGCCCGCCTGAATAAGCTTCGACGAACTTAAGTTCGCGGAGTCGTTTCCGAGTCAGCCATTCGAGTCGCTGGGTCTGCAGGTGTAGGGTGCGACGTAAACCACCGCCACGGAGTTGGCGCTCGCTCACCAGTTGCGCAGTCCCTCCGGCATGTGCCGCTCGTCCAGCGATGCGCACATCTTCTTACCCAATCCGATTTTCCTTACCTTTTTCCTTCATTAATGGGCGGATGGGTCACGCTCGGATTCGTGCGCGACACATATGGGGGCGTCAAACGAGCGCCATCAGCGGCGTAGTGGTCTGATCAGTCAGACAGCCTTAGGGATTCCCAGGCAGATCGTACCATCCCGCTCGCAGTTCCTCAGGCCAGCACTGATTCTCGACGTAGTGTGTGAGGCGTCGGTCAATCTCGCGAACCCATTCGTTGCCCTTGGCTATTGCGTCGTTAGACGCTTTACTGGATTCCCGAACAACGCTGTGCGTCTCCATTAGCCACTCGAACACGTCGCCGATTTTTTCGAGTGAGAGCAGTTCCGGCTTCAGCTTTGCTATGCCCGTCATCCTCGGCTTCGCCGTCGAAAGAGCGAAAGCGGCTACGGATCGAGCAAGATGGAAACGCACATTCAATCGGTCCGGCCGAGTCATGTCTGAGTGAGAAGCGGCCAGATACTCGTCCACTCGCTTCATCAAGCTTATACAATTCAGGTAGGACGCAAAGTGAGCCTTAGAGTTAAACACTCTCTGGTACTCTCCATCCCGCACTAGTGCCGATGGGCGGGCTCGGGCCGAGTCTGGCGCGTGAAGCGCGATCGATGCGACAGCTTGAGCTAGCTCCAGCACTTCGACGATCTTTGCCCGGGGCTTTGTCTGATTTTTGTAGTAGTTCTTTTTCCGCTCGTAATAGAGGCCGTGCTTACCGAAAAACTCTTCAATATCGCGTTGAAAGGGCTCGGTGGCTCGAAGTGAAGCTACGGATACGCGATTCTGGCTGTTGGTGGCCTTGATGATCTGAGCGGCGAGCGATTCATTTGCGGCTTGGATCACCCGTACCAGCAACTGCCTATTGTCGTTATCTGATGAGCCCTGGGATTTCAATGCGATCGTGTGGAAGTGTTGAAAAATTGTTCGTGACGTTTGGTGACCGTTGACGATCTGAGGGTCTTCAATCTTCAGCTTTTTTCCGTTAGGTTGCAACCGCTTTGCCAAAATGGTGACACCGTTATTCAACCACCAGAAGTCAGCGAGGCTCTCATTGCCTTGCTTAAGAGACTCCGCTATCGCCTTGTTGATCGCGGTCGCGCCTTCAAACCCTCGAACATTCTCCTCAAAGATTTCGCCGCGCAGCTTTCCTTCTTCGTCGGTGATGAATTTGTAGTAGTCGGCCAGTGATACGAGGCAGACGAGTCCGCCCATCTCAGCGTTGATTGGCCCTTCGGAGACTCGCAGCTCCAATACCGCTGCTACGCGTTGCCGTGCTCGCGCATTTAACGAGCCAGCACCGACGAAGTCAATTTCCGGTGCCGCAACCGAAAACTCTTCCTTGATCTCCTTCTTGACCCGCTCGGCCTTCAGGAGAACTTTCTCGTTAGGTTCCTCCACCGACTTGGTAACGTAGCGAACGCGAACTGTCAGATCAGGGAATCGATCGGATGCGCGAACGAAGAGGGCTCTGAAAATTGCAAATCGTTCCAAAACCCTCTCGTTGAATTCGAGCCGAAGCGCGGGATTTTCCTCTAAGCGCAGGAGCAGAGGAAGATGGTCTATTAGCTTCTGAAGCGCTACCTCTTTGAACCCACGTTCGTTTTTGGCCTGAATAATTTCTAGCTCGATTTGCGGATTGTCGCGGCCTCCCGGGTCACTGTCGTCCTCCACCAGTTCACCATTGTAAAACGTGTACACCGCATCAATTCCGCCGTCGTCGGAGCCTTCTACGATCCCGTCCTCGATCTGTTGGTAAGAAAGGCCGTAAGGTCGAAGAATCGTATCGACAGCATTCAGGAGGAAGTATTCGTCGTCGGAAGCGTTTGGATGAGTCTCTTTCTTGCGTTGTTGAAGGCGAGCCTCCAACAGAAGGACTTCGTTCGGGGTGGAGGGCTGTGGACGCGACATCCGAGTGTCCCCTTGTGAATTAGAGGTAGGTCAACTATCGCTACGGCCAGCAGTGACCGCTCAACGTACCGCAGTCGAAAGGCTGTCTAGGGTCCGCGGCAGATCGCTTTTGCCCGGATGGGGCGTGAACATGCCGTATGCTTTAGTTATCAGTAACTGGAGGCGGCGGTCGTCGTGCAGCCCCCGACTCAGTTGAGCGACGGTTGAGAACCTGTGGTGCGAGTTCTCTGCCGCCGTGCTACTTCGGTCACTGTTTCCTGAACCAACTTGGCCGCTTGAGACGCGGGGAGATGTTCCCATACCCGTACGACAGTCCACCCGGCGGCCTTTAGGGATTCATCAACAGCAGCATCTCGAGCTCGATTGCGCTCCATCTTCTGATGCCAATATCCCGTTGGATCGGAGGGCATTCTTCCGTGTTGAGAACAGCCGTGCCAGAAGCATCCATCCACGAATACGGCCACTCTACGGCGCGTGAATACAACGTCAGGGCGCACGCTCCGTCCTGGTACGTTAAGACGCATGCCAACGCGGTATCGCATTCCATTGGCGAACAGTGCGCGTCGTAATGCGAGTTCGGGTTTGGTGTCTTTGCTTCGATTCGCCTTCATTGCGCGTGTAGCCGATGAAGGTGGCGGCGTTGGTGCAAGTCTTTCAAGCTTTGTCTGTGATTCCATGTTAAGAGCCGGAGAAGAGGTCATCAGGCTCCTCCACTACGCCTTCGGCTCCTTCGTTCTCGATTGGGCCGCCTAATGCTTCAAAGCGCCTTTTAGCCAAGGCGTTGAGCCGCTCGGTTTGGGTTACGAGAGTGCGACGCAGGCCCTTTGACACCTTCCGCTCGCTGATGTTCCTAGCAAGCAGTGAAATCGTCTGGGCGCGTCGAGCGATCCTCACGTCAGGATGGCTCCGATCGGGAAAGATCTCGTCGGGGATGATTACCCGGGTCACCGGCTCTGGCAGTTCCTGGAGAGCTCCCTCTGGGATGTCACCTTCGTTGAGAATTGCACCAAAGGCGCTAGCTGAGAGCAGCTGCCGGTACACGGTGTACTCGTAAGGGTCCAATGCGGCTTTTCGTTGCCTAGCTGGCATATCTCCGATATGCGGAAGCGACCACATGGAAATTGTGTGCACCTCGAAGGGGTCCAGGACATATTTGGCTACCGCGTCGGAACGTTGGCCAGTTAGATGCCGGCCCAGCCGGACGCCGAACCCCTCGGCCGTCTGGCCCACGTAGATTGGCTCGCGGTCGTAGTCGTAAAAGGCATATATGCCCGCCTTGGCCTGCCCGATGGTTTGGCTAGGACGCTGAGGGTCCGGCACCTTCAACGCTTGGGCGATGGCCTCGCGGATCGCTTGGACCTCGCGGGGGAGGACGTTCGTACCGAGGTCGATCTGGCGCGGCAACATGGGTGCCTCCGGGACAACGGGGAGTGATGTCCCGGAGAGGCTACCCGGCGCTCGTCACGCTGTCCGGCCGCAGGACCGGTAGGAGGTAGTTGTTACCGATCCATTCGATTACGTCTACCACCACGGCGTCGCCGAACCCGAAGAGCTGCTGGTTCGGCGTTCCAGCCAGGAGCTTGTAGTCGTGGGCACCCATGAGGTTGGCGTACTCGCGTGGCGTCATCCACCGTATTGCCTTGCTGCCCTTGCCGACGCGAACCAGAGCCTGCTTGCTCGACCCGCCGCCGGTGGTCCGGAGACACCCGGCGATACCGTCCTTGCGTAGCTCCCATACCGAGACGCCCTGCCGGGTGCGCCGGTAGGCGGTCCGGTGCGTGATGCTGTCGGCGGTGAGAAGGGCTTCGAACCGGGCCTTCTGGATCTCGCTCAGCGACTTGACGAACGCATCTACGCGGTCGTCGTTCCACCAGAGGCCGGGGTTGACATCCGCCTCAACGAAGCCTTCTAGGTCTTGCGGTCCCTCTGGCAACGACGGGAGGTTGATGTAGTGCATGCTGAGCGTCGCACGATGCTTTGCGTGAATGGCCTGCACCCAGGCTGGCCTTGTGTCGCTGGTCGGGGGGACCTCGGCTCGCGCGTGGGTCGGAAGTCTGTCCTTCTGGATGCCGATGATGAACATCCGTGGCCGTGATTGCGGCACGAAGTGCCGGGCATCGATCGCCAGGACATCCAGTGAGTAGCCGAACTCCGACAGGCGTCGCATGGCATCCTCAAGGTCCTTGCCCTTGTGGCTGGTCGCGAAGCCTTGGACGTTCTCAAGAAGGACCACCGACGGCCGTGGGCTCATGCCCTCCAAGATCCTGGCGAATTCCCAGAACATCCCCGACTGCTCGCCGACCAGACCGCGCCTGTTCCCGGCCAAGGAGAGGTCGATGCAGGGGAAGCTGCTGGTTGCTAGCTCGATACCCGTGGGTAGGTCGGCTGCCTCGACCTCGCGGATGTCCCGAACCTTGAAGTGATCGAAGGCGTCGGGGTAGTTGGCGGCGTAAGCATCGTACTTGGCCTGTTTGATGTCATTTGCCCACGCCACCTCGATCTGAGCGCCTTTCACACGCTCAAGGGCGGTTCGGACGAGTCCGATCCCGGCAAAGAACTCCGCGGCCCGGATGGGCGCACTCTCCATGCTTCCTCCCTCGCCCATCATCGCTGCAGCCTATAGGCGGCCTCGTCATGACCCCCCGGCGCGACACCCATCTGTGATGTTTCGATCATCCGTTCGACTGTTGGTGACCGCGTGGGTGCGGATCGCTGTGGCGCGTCTGCGCCGTCAACCTGGTCCGTCGACTGACCTGCCGGTGGTAGGGCTGCTGGCAACAGTGCCCGCCCTTGACGACGACTCCGGCCGTGTGGGCTGCGACTCGGACTAAAGTCCACAGCCGAGTCGGGGTGGGCGCGGACAGGTCGCGCAGCCGGCCAGGCGTCCGGCGGCGAGACCGTAGGCCAGCGGACGATGCTTGCGATGGTTGAAGTGCTCTTTCCAGGCTGCGTGGTGCTGGTCGGCTGGTTCATGGCACTCTTCTCGCTCCGGGCGGTACGGACGGTGACGTGCTTGCCCGAAGACTTCCGCATGCGTAGCCGTTGCGGGCACCCGTGACGCCAAATCGGGGTATCACGCCTGGGCGCTTGGCCGCGCCCGATGTCAGCCCGCCCGGTTGCTGCACTCCCACCGGCTTCCCTCGCGAGGTCGGTCCTCCTGCGGGCGCGCCGCCGGATGGCTATCCAGGCATCCCTCTCCGCCCGGCCATCTGAGTCACTTGGGGGCTGCCGGCCACTGCCTGGATTTCTGCGATCGGAACAGCTGGGCTCCCTTGGGCGATGCGGGTGTTGATGCAGGGCGTTGCGGCTTCTTGCCTCCGCGGCTCCTAGTGCTCAGCGACGAACGTGCCTTTGCCCTGCTGCCCTTCCACAAGCCCTCGGTCCCGAAGGATCCGTAGTGCCGCCTGCGCGGTCGACACGCTGACGCTGTACTGGTCGGCGAGCTGGGCATACGTGGGCAGCTTGTCTCCCACGGCCAGCTCTCCGCTGTTGATCTGCTCGGTGATTCCGTTGACGACACGTAGATAGTCCGCAGGTCGGTTGGGCATGTGATGGCACTCCTCGCTCGGCTCTCTGATTTGAGCACGAGGACCCCGCGAACTACAAGGAGCATGTTGACTTAGGTAAGTACGTCACCTAACCTCAGTGACGCGCAGTCCTCGCTCGGCAGCCTGGTGCTTGCGCTTGGGCGATTGCCCAAAGGTGTCGGGGCAGCGGCCGTGACAGATGTTGCTGCCTATCCAGGAGCTGTCCCGACACCTGCGCGGCCGAAGCCTGTTGGTTCGACGAGCGACTACGTGGCACTGGTCCGCAGAGACATCTAGCACAGCTCGCACCTATCGGGATGCGTGATGCGAACCGAAAGGCAGGCCCGGGGTGGGTGCTGGGCTCCGCCCGGTACGGACGCGCGGTCGGATCGGGCGACCCCGCCCGCCTCGGCACCCCAAGCGGTGACGGGATCCGTCGTCAGATGAAGGAGGGACATGGACGCGATCGAGGAGATCCTCGGAGAGCTACCACTACCGCCCTACGTGACCGCCGAAGACATCGGCTTCGCCGTCAAGGCGGTCACCGTGCACGCCGCCGAGCAGTGGCCCGACGGCCAGCGATGCCGCAACGACCACGCTGCACATCCGTGCCGGCTGCACCGCTGGGGCCGTCGAGTGTTGGACCAGCGCGGCCTCACCGACCGGCAGGTCCAGGTGCTGATCGCCGAGCAGGAGGCACCACAGCCATGATCTACGTGACCGGGGAGCGTCTTCAGCCGCCGCACGTCAGGCTGGCTTCGTTCGATCGCCGCTGGCGGGGGCTCGACCCGGCGCAGGTGCATGACTATCTCGATCGGGTCGCCGACGAGTTGGAACGCCTGCGCCGCGAGCTGACCACGGCGAACACTGAGGCCGAACGTATTCGCCAGGGGTTGCGCCAGTGGCAGTCGCGTCACAAGAGCTGCCACCATGCGCCCAACGGCAGGTGGCCGAGATGACGGTGCCCCGCTGGATCATTCACCTGCCCACCACGCTGACCAGCCTCGACGGCGTGCTCATCCTCACCACCGCTCTGCGTGAGTCGCTCGGTCACGTCACGGCCATCGACTTCGGGGAGACCACGCTCAGCGAGGAGGACAGTCAGTTTGTGCGTACCCGGATCTGGTGTGACGCCAGAGTCGACGACGGCGGCCGCTGCCTGCGGCGCGAGGGGCATGCCGGGCCGTGCGGCAGCGCCGGCGAGGAGCTGTCCCGATAGCTGCGACGGGTGGCGCCGAGGAGGCAGAACCCGTCGTCTGACGGATTCCATTACCCCGGCATCCACCAGCTGTGGCATCGGTCGAACTTCTCGCCGGTGCTACTTGAGGAGCACCTTCGGTGGGCTCGTGGTGGTGCCAGGCACCTGTTATCGGCGACGGAGCTCCGGGAAGGCTTGTTCGATGATCTCAACGAGCTGACGGGCGGACTCCGAGTTCAGCTGGATACTCTGACTCGATTTGCGCTCGCTGGCACGGTCGTCACTTCCGAAGGTGCTCAGGTGAAGCAGACGCTCCGAGCCGTCGTCGATTACGACGTGTTCACAGTCCACCTCTGTCGGATGTGCCTTGACTCGCTGCTGGGACGGCCCGAACGAACGTACGCGTGCCACAGATTCCTCCTCGACGCCAGCACGAATCACAGGGCAAAACTCATGATCTCCGCAGCAACGCGAGCAGGACAAGGTTCTGAACCCAACTGCCCTGCACAATGCTGACGGACGTAGCTTGGGCTGCCGGCCGCTGCGGGCGGCGCGACCAGCACGACGGCCCGTGCGGGGTGGCGGGGGAGTAGCTGCCGACGAGGCCACGTACTCACGCGTCTTTGCTGATTCGTCCGACGCGAGCGGGCGGGTTTGGCTGCGGTGTTCTGACGAGGACCAGAAACGTCGGCGCATTTTCCCAGGCCGGCTGGAGGGTGGTGATCGATTGCCAGCCCCAGGAGCGGTAGACGTTCCGAGCGGCGGTGTTGTCCGGGCGTACGAGAAGGGTGGCACGTTCCTCGGCTCGGCTGCTCATCAGCTCGTCATGCAGGGCCCGGGCGATGCCCTGCCGCTGCCATGCTCGGCGCACCAGTAGCTCGCTGATCGCGAAGGTGCGTCGCCCGTCTTCGCTCGTGAAGCCCTCGGGAATGGGCTTCTGAATGCCGTCCCACCACCGCGTGTCCGTAGGCAGCGGAAAGCCGTAGATGTAGCCGACGAGCTTTCCGTCGGTCGTCGCCGCCACGAGTTGCCACCCAGCCCTGGGCATGTGCATCGCGAGCTGGTGCCGGTATCGATCAGCGTTGTAGAGCGAGCCGTCCTCCGCGTGGGCGTCCAGGTATACGTCCACGAGCTGGTCGAGTAGATCCTCTGCCTGCTCCGCCGTGTAGTGCCGCACCTGCAGGTTTTCCAGCATCACACCAACGCCCTGTCGTACGCCTCGACGAAGTCGCGCGCCGGCGGGGCCGAACGACCTGCCACGGCGAGTCGGGATCTGACGTCTGCGAGGAGCCGGACTACCCGACCTGGTCGCACCTTACCTACCTCTGGCGGCGCTCTCATCCCTGTCAGCACTGTCTCACCCACCTCGTCGTGCTGACCCGCTGCCCGTGCGAGCTGCACGGTGTAGTAGACGCCGCTGTGATCCTTGCGACGGCTCTGCGTGATTCGCTCGGTCACGTCACGGCCATCGACTTCGGGGAGACCACGCTCAGCGAGGAGGACAGTCAGTTTGTGCGTACCCGGATCTGGTGTGACGCCCGGCTCGACGGCGGCGGCCGCTGCGGGCGGCGCGACCTGCACGATGGCCCGTGCGGGGGTGCGGAGTAGTAGCCTCCGGGAATGCCCGCCGCCTTGATCGACGACCTGCTGGCCGGTTTCACACCTGCCGAGCCGTACACCGCAGACTCCGCCGCCAGCGCGCCGCCGGCGCGCGGCGTGCACGTGGTCCTCGACGCGGGCACAGTCGTCTATGTCGGCTGGACGGGGAACCTGCGTCGCCGGCTGCGGCAGCACCTGACCGGCAGCCGGGACTCGTCGGTGCTGCACGAGCAGGTCGGCCAGCTCCTCGACACGCCGACCCGGGCGGCGACCGCCGAGGACATCGCCGACTGGCTGGGTCGGCGTGAGGTCCGCTGGCAGGAGACCGAGAACCCGGAGGGTACGAAGGACGCGCTGGTCCTGGCCCTCATGCCAGTCTTCAACCGTCAGGTGCCCAAGCCCCGCCGGACCACCTGACGGGTCGAGCTGCCGCCGAACCGGCCCGCACAAAGGACGGCCCGAAGGGACGCGGCAGCCGGGGCGCCACGGGCGCGCTACCAGCCCGACTACGCCACCCGGAGGCCGAGCAGGTCGGCGGTACGGTCCCAGAGGCGGGCCGCCAGCTGGGCGTCCGTGGCGTGCGGGTGCACCGGCCCGTTGGGCTTGAGGCAGTGGTAGTAGCCGCCGTTGGCCGTCTCCGGGTCCGGCATCGTGGCGAGGTGCACAAGCGGCGCGGCCCCCTCCGCGACGGTGGCCACCCGGCCCAGCAGGCGGTACCGGCAGAGCGCGGCGATCAGCGGGCTGTCCCGGTTGATCTCGGTGCCGGGCACCACGCCGGGGTGGAACGCCGTCGCGGTCAACCCGGTGCCCCGCGTACGGCGGGCCAGCTCGCGGGTGAAGAGAATGTTCTGCAACTTCGTCATCCCGTACCGGAGCAACTCGGATCGGGTACGCGCGCCTTCGAGGTCGTCGAGGTCGATGCCGGCGGAGCGGTTGGCCTTGCTGGAGGTGGAGATGACCCGGGCCGGGCCGGCGGTGGTGAGCCGGTCGAGCAGCAGGTTGGTGAGCAGGAACGGGGCCAGGTAGTTGACCTGGAACATCGTGTCGTGGCCGTCCTCGGTGCGGCTGCGCCGGGTCAGCACGACCCCGGCGTTGTTGGCGAGGACGTCGATGCGGGGGTAGCGGTCGAGCAGGGTGCCGGCGAGCGCGCGTACGTCGGCCAGCCGGGTGAAGTCGGCGACCAGGGGCTCGGCGCCGATCTCGCGGGCGACGGCTGCGGTCTTCTCGGGTGACCGGCCGACCACCGCCACGGTCGCGCCGAGCCGCACGAGTTGGCGGGCCGCTTCGGCGCCGAGGCCCGTGCTGGCCCCGGTGATCACGATGGTCCTGCCTGCCATGGGCCGATCGTTCACGGTATCCATCCTCGCGAATGAGAAGACGGCTCATCGTAGGAGATCGACCGGGGCGCCGGCCACCGACGTGACGGGCGTTTGAGACCTACAGCAGAGAGGGCGCCTGCCACCGGATCGGTGACAGGCGCCCTGGGAACGGCTCAGGTCAGCTGGTGCCGCCCGGCTGGACGACGCCGTTGACCTTCAGGGTGTACGGCGCGTACTGGGTGACCTGCTCGGTCGGCTCGTCGTAGGCGACCACGGCGACGACCTTCGGGAAGAGGCTCAGCAGGGCCAGCTGCACCCGGTTGAGGCTGAGGCTGGACTTGCCGTCGAACTCGAACTGCCAGGCCCGCGAGTGCTTCTCGTCGATGCCGATCAGGCGCACGTTCCAGTTGTCGACGGCGACCGGCTTGATCTCCGTGGGCGAGTCGAACGGGGCGAGGTCGCTGCCGTCACTGACCGTGGTGCCGCCGACGATGATGTCGTCGATCAGCCAACCGCCCTCGTTGACGCCGCCGTCGCTGAGGTAGCGGAAGCCGAGCAGGACGGACTTACCGGCGTACGCGGAGAGGTCGTAGCTGTGCGCCTCGAACCCGTTGGTGGTGCCGTTGACGCCCGGGCCGAGCGGCCCGTCGACGGTCTTGTCACCGGGGATGACGGTGTAGGTGGCGCCGCCGTCGGTGGAGACGGTGACGTAGCCGTAGTCGAAGCCGAACTCCGCGCCGTACTTGGCGACGAAGCGCAGCGTCGGGTCGGCGGTCGGCACGGTGACCGTGGTGACGGCATTCGCGTCGGTGTTGTTGCCGTTGCCGGAGAAGAGCACGGGGTTGCCCGCACGGTCCGGGTCGTTGTTCACCACGGTCCAGGCCAGCGGCTGCGCCGGCAGGGTCTTGGCGCCCTGGAACGACAGCGACCGCAGGTCACTACCGCGCAGCAGCTGCCCGTTGGCCTTCTGCAGCGGCACGTAGTCGGCGCCGTTCGGCGCCGCGCCCGGGGTGGCGTTCGCGGTCGGGTTCGCCAGGTTGACCGTGGAGCGCAGGCTCTTCGTGGTCACCCGGCTCTTCGACACGCCGAGCATGATCCCGCGGCGGGAGTCCCCGACGATCTTGTCGACCAGCGTCATCGTCTGGTAGTCGTGGATCACCTGGTACATGTCCTTGGCGCCCTCGGCCTTCAGCGCCGCCTTCAGGCTCGCCAGACCCTGCAGGTCACCGTCGTTGTGCAGGCGGTGGACGATGTCGTCGCCGTACCGGTCGTGCAGGAACTGGATGAACGCGTAGGCGTTGCCGTAGTCGGCCAGTACCGCGTTGGCGTTGGGGCTCTCGTCCCACAGGTTCAGCGAGTTCTCCGGGCCGCCGCAGTCACGCGGGTTCGCGTTGTACGGCGTCTGCACCGTGCCGAAGCCCTGCTGGCAGAAGAGGTGGCTGTCGGCGCCCGCGTCGAAGACCGTCGCCGTGGTGTCGACGTACCCGGTGATCGTCTGGGCGAAGTCGGAGAGGCCCTCGTTGAGCCAGACACCCTCGAACGGGTCGGTGTAGTACTGCGCCAGGTGCTGCCACTCGTGGGCGAAGGTGCCCTCGTAGCTGAACGGGCGCGCCGGACGGCTGGTGCACAGGTCGTCGGTCGGCTCGTTCGGCGGGTTCGCCCCGGTGCGGTGCAGCCAGTCGAACGCGTCGATGGTCATCACGTTGCGGTCGAACAGCTCGTTGAGCTGCGCCGAGAAGAAGCCGGCGACGTAGGTCGGCGCCTCCGGGAACTGGTAGAAGTTGTCGTCCCGGACGTTGTCGACCAGGGTGACGGTCTTGTTGCCCGCCCCGGTGTAGACGCCGCCGTTGCCGTCGGCGTCCGGCCCGACCTGGGCGTTGGTGCCGTCGCGGTCCGGCGGCCGGCTGAACGCCGCCGTCTCCTTCGGGTACATGTTGGTGTCGAACTCGTGGACGAAGTTCTGCACCTGCTCGTCGGTGATCTGCGTCGACGAGGCGACCTGGTTCCGGCAGTCGTTCGCCGGGAACGCGACGTCGTTGGCGACCCACACCTCGACGTTGTCGCCGACACCCCGCAGCGTGTAGTCCTTGCGGTAGTAGGTGCCCTCGATGTCGTCGAGCCCGAGCCACTGCCGGACGGTGCCGACCGCCGGCGTCTGCGCCGCGGCCTTGGCACCCGAGCGCGCCTGGGCGCGCGGCTGGTAGCGGGCCGGCGTGGCGACCTCGTGGCCGTCGACCTTGAAGTGCTTGCGCGCGAGTTCGCGGGTGTCGTCGCTGGGCCGGTCGTTCTTCGCAACCGGCTGGGCGGGAGCGGCCGACGCGGTGGACGCGGGAAGGACGCTGAGGAACGGTACGACGAGTGCGATGGCTGCGGCACCGGCTATCCGGGTGCGTGCCATGAGCCCCCCTTGGGTGTGCTGAATCCGGTGGACGGCGCTCCGTTGCAAGCCACCGGGATGTCATCCACGTTCGTACGCCGCTTGGTTGCCCTTGGCAATGACTTCCGCCCATGATCCACAGCACCGTCCACAAGGTAGGCCGAGCCCAAGCGTGCGTTGAGCCTGTCGTAAGCATCGAAGCATGTGAGAACGTTATTTCTTTGTGTGATCGCTTCGATGCAGGGGGTGAGCGGCATGGGGGTCGCCGGACAGCCGTCCCGGTGGTCGATCGAGAAGTTTGGACGAGAGCTGGCGCGGGACCTTCGATCCCGGATACCCAACGCTCTTCGCCGAGCGGTCGAGCTGGCGCAGGACGCCCGGAAGGCCTCCGCGCTGGACACCGACCATGCCTTCGGCCCGGTCCGCTGGAAACAGCAGTACGAGTCGCTGCACGAGCAACTGCGGGACCTGCCCGCCGTGACAGACGTTCATCCCCCTGGCACCCAGGTGCGCGTCACCATCTGCCAGGATCATTTACTCCTGCCCTGGCTGTACGCACGACGCCGCGGCGTCGACATGCGCAAGGTCGGCGGGCCGGTGAAGAGCCAGCTGGTTCGCGACCTGCTGATCCTCTTCGGCCCGAAGTCGGATTACGAAGAACCCACTCTGCCGGACATGCCGCTCAGCCCGGACGAGGCGCGCGATCGCACCCTCCTCCGCGAGGCGATCGAGCGGCTCACCCCTCGGCCGAAAGTGCTGCTCATCGGTTTCGCCTGCAACTCGGATGACGGGTTGCTCGCCGTCTCGTGGGGAGAGGCGGCGCTCGCGCCGGGCCGGAAACTGGAATGGGGTCCCGTCGAAGATCTGTCCACACCGAACTAATTCCGTACCACTTGTCACCTAGCTCGTCTCGCACAACCTTGCCGGGTGGTGTCCGACCAGCGCCCAACGGCTGCCGGATAAGCCCGCCTTAGACCACAGTTCGCCGCAGTGTCGATCGGTGTCGGGTAGATCGTTCCGTCTTGTCGGGAGGGTCAGGGCATGACTGCTTCCACTACTGGGCTCACCGGCTTCCGCCGGGCCGGCGCGATCGCCGCCGCCGCGCTGGCCGCGATCAGCCTCGGTGTCGCGCCGGGCGCGCGCGCCGAGGCCGCCACCGGCACGCTTCCCCTGGGTGACGTGGACCTGATCGAGGTCACCACCAGCAGCACCCTGGCCAAGGGCGTCACCCTGACCCGCATCGTGCGGGGCACCGAGCCGGCGCCCGCTGACCAGATCAACACCACCACACGCGGCCCGTGGGTCGTCAACGTCCTCACCATCGACCCGCGCAGGGCGCGCGGCCACCTGAAGGCCACCTACGGCCCGGACCTCGCCAAGGTCGAGAAGACCACCGATCTGGTACGCACCTCGGGCGCGCTGGTCGGCGTCAACGCCTCCTTCTTCACCTTCACCGCCAGCCAGCTCTACCCGGGCGACCCAGTGGGTCTGGGGCTGTTCGGCGGGAAGCTGCTCAGCGAGCCGGTCACCGACCCGGCCGAGGCGAACTTCATCGTCGACGCGAACACCAACAAGGCGATCACCGGCAAGCTGAGCTGGTCGGGCAGCGCCCGGAACCGGAAGACCGGGGCCACCCTGCCGCTGGAGTTCATCAACCACCCGCCGGTGGTCCCCGCGGGCTGCGCTACCCTCGCCGACCAGACGCAGTGCGCGCTGACCGGCGACGTCGTGCGGTTCACCCCCGAGTTCGCCGCCGCCACCCCGTCCGGCGCTGGCGTGGAGGTCGTGCTCGACAAGCGCGGCTGCGTGGTGCGTACCGCCACCACCCGGGGCACTGCGCTCGCCGCCGGGCAGACGTCGCTGCAGGCGACCGGCGCGGAGAGCGCCGCCCTGCTCGCCCTGGGGGCGAAGGGCTGCGTCGAGCAGACGTCGACAGTGACCGACCAGAACGGCGAGAAGCTCGCGCTGCGACCCGGCCTCTTCGGGGTTACCGGCCGGTACCAGCTGACCAAGGGCGGCCAGATCGTCGTGCCCGACGGCGCCCCCGGTGACAGCTTCTTCGGCCGGAACCCGCGCACCATCGCCGGCACCACCCAGGACGGAAAGATCGTGCTCGCCACCATCGACGGCCGGCAGACCACCAGCGTCGGCACCACCATGGACGAGACGGCGGCCGTCGCCCAGGCGCTCGGCATGACCGACGCGATCAACCTCGACGGTGGCGGCTCCACCACGATGGCCGTCGCCGGTTCCCTGGTCAACCACCCCGGCGGGTCCGAGCGGGCCGTCGGTGACGCGCTCGTCTACGTGGACGGCCGGTACCACAACGGGAACTGAGCCATCGGCACCAGCACGCGGGTGCGGCCGGCCTCACGTCGGCCGCACCCGGGCGTCGTTGCGGGACGTGACCTCCGGAGGCGGTCTCGACGGAGGTTTCGGTGCGGGTGGTCTGACGGGAACGCGATAGGCGCCGGGCGCGAATCCGACACGCAGCAGAATGAGGGGAGTTCACGCCGCCGTTGATCCCTGACATTCATGTCAGGGTGCCGATAGAACGGCGATTTCTTCGATCAGTCTCCGTCGATAGCGTGGCGCGCAAAGGCCGTCACGAAAGGCGGACGATGAGCTACCGAATCCCTTCACTGTCCCGGCGGCGCGTCCTGGTGGGCGTCGCCGCCGCGGCTTCGGCGGCGACTGTCGCCGGGGCGAGCGCGGCGCACGCCGCGCCACCCACTGCCCGCCCCGCGCAGCCCCTGGTCACCCGGGACCGCATCGCGGGCGCTCGCCTGACCAGCGGGCCGGTCCGCGTCGAGGCGGACTTCGCCGACCGGCTCGACGACTGGTTGGCGTTCTGGTCGGCCAACTCACCCCGCCGGTTGAGCAGCCCGGTGGAGGTGGACGGCGAGGCCGACGCCACCGGCGCGGCGTTCACGCTGCGTGCCATCCGGGTCGTCCGCGACGACCAGCCGGTCGAGGCGTTCACCGCCGGCCGGGTCGACGCCGCGCACCTGGCCACCCTCGCCAGCCTCCACCACCACTTCCCGCTGGTCGGCGTCGAGGCCGGCGGCGGGCTGCGGGTGACCGACGGAGCCGCCGGCTTCACCGGCGGGCCCGAGCAGCTGGCGTTCGCGGTCACCGCCTGCCGCGAACTGTGGGGTGTGCGTACGGCCGACTCCGCCGCGTGGCGCGACCAGGTCGGCGGGCGGCGGGCCGACGCGTGGGCGGCGTTCACCAGGGAGAGTCTGCGGCGCGGGCTGCGGACCGAAGCGTAACGACCATCGGAGGTAGACATGGCACGCAGCGAGTTCCGGTTCGTCGTGGACGGCGTCGAGCTGACCACCGAGCAGCAGAGCCTCATCGCCGGTGAGATCCAGAAGGCGGGGCTGAAAGCCCTCGCGGTCGCCGGCACGAGACTGACCAACCCGCTCTCCGTCGGGCACGCCAACCTGAAGCTGCGCCCCGAGTGGTACGGGCTCTGGGTCCTCGACGGCCCGTTCGCCGACGAGCTCGGCAAGAAGATCAACGACATCGGTTTCTGGGTGCAGCGGTGACCGAACCGGTCCACCGGCCGGACCCGCCGGAGCGGATGTGCCCGAGTACGCCCGCGGCCAACGCCACGGTCTTCCTCGGCATGATCACTCCGGCGGGTCAGGTCGCCTACGTCACCCCGCAGATGCCCGCCGACGTCGCCCTCGCCGCGGCCGATCCGGACCGGCCGGTGGAGTCGCAACTGCGTCTCGCCGGGCCCTGCGTCACCACCTCGTGCGGCTTCTGGACCGGCGCCCACTGCGGGCTCGGCGAACGCCTCGCCGCCTCGTACCAGGAGACCACCGGCGAGACCGAGGCCGACCTGCCGCGCTGCGCCATCCGGCGCAGTTGCCGCTGGTACGCCGAGCAGGGCCGCTCCGCCTGCGCCGCCTGCTCCTACGTGGTCACCGACGCCCGCTGACCTCCCGGCCGGCCGCCCACGGATCGGGGCGGTCTCCGGTCTCTCGCTCGACAGCGCTCCCCGTGTCGCCCGGGGGCGAGGGTCAGCACCTCGGATGCTTCAGAGCTGAATCGTTTGCGACATCAGGTGTCGGGCTGGCGCAAGGACGGTGTCGGGGTTGGTGCGAAGGACGGTGTCGGGGGCTGGTGCGCAAGAACGGGCCGTAGCCCGTCCAGTCGCTGCGCCCGAAGAGCGCCTGCGACAGCCCGTCCGTGATGCGTTCGCGACCTCAGCTCTGAAGGAGACGAGGTGGACGTCCCCGCGCGACCAGCCGGGACCTGCCATGCCGTTCTCCCGCAGCCCCGACCGTGGTCGGGGCTGCGGCGACCCGAGCCGCCGTCGACGGTCGGCCGGTCAGGCGCCCGGCGCCTGGTACTTGAGCTGCTGACGGGTGGCCTCGTCGACCTCCTCCGGCGTCAACAGGGGGGTGACCCGGGTGTCGACGCCACCGGCCGCCCGGATGGCGATGGCCAGCGCGGCCGCCGTCTTGTGGTCGGGCAGTTCACACACCACGTACGTGTCGTACTCGCCGAGGCCGAAGGAGAGCGACTCCACCCGACCGCCGAGATCCTCGATCGCCTTGGTCGCCACCTCGGCCCGCTTGCTGCCGCCGTCCTTCATCAGGCCCTTGATCCCGTCAAGGGTGAAGGTCGACCAGAGCAGGAACTTCGCCATCTCGACGTCACCTCTCACGCATCGGGCCGCCACGCGCGGGCACCGGGTCGGCGTACCACGCTCGTGGTCAGCTGCCCTGGCGCTGCACCCGTCCGCTGCCCTCGACCTTGGCCCGCCCCTGGTTCCGCTCCGAGCCGGAGGTGCCGGTCGCTGCCCGCAGGTGCCGGCGTTCCGGCGAGCGCTCCACCTCCGAGCCCTGCCGGCCCCGCGCGCCGCTGCCCGGATGCCGCCGGCCGCGCGCCGACTCGCCGCCAGGATCATGCTTGTTCGGCTTCTGGCTACCCATGGCCGGCGCGTACCCGGTCCGCCGACGGCTAGTCCTCCGCCGCGGCCGACGAGCCAACCCGCGCGCCCCCGGCCTCGCAACCGTGGCTCCCCTCCTCCGCTCGCTGTTTACCGATGCCCAGGCCGGGAATGGCCGGCTGGTCGGAGGTGCAGCCCCGGCACTCCGCAGGTAGGGAGGAGGGGCCAGCAATGCAGCAACGGATCGAGCACCACCGGGCAACCGTTGACGGCGTCGCCCACCACTACCTCATCGCGGGCGACGGTCCGACCCTGCTCCTCATCCATGGGTTTCCGCAGACCTCCCGCGAGTGGACGCCGCTGATCGAGCGTCTGGCGCCCCGGTTCCGGGTGGTCGCACCCGACCTGCGCGGCCTGGGTGGATTCCCCGGTCCGGCGGGCGGCTACGACAAGATGACCCTCGCCGCCGACGTTCACGGCATCGTCGAGCAGGCCGATGCCGATGGCCCCGTTCTCATCTGCGGCCATGACATGGGCGCGTACGTCGGCTTCGCGTACGCCCTGAGCTACCGCGACGAGGTCGCCGGTCTCGTCACCGTCGACGCACCGTTGCCGGGCACGGCACTCGGCGACAGCCTCTCCACCAATCCGCGTACCTGGCACATTCCGTTCCACTCAAACGTGGACGTGGCCCACCTGCTCATCAGCGGACGGGAGCGGGAGTACATCGACTACTTCGTCTCGTCCCGCAGTTACGACCGCTCCGCGATCACGCCGGAGGACATCGACTCCTACGCCGCCGCGTACCGGGCCCCCGGCGCGCTGCGGGCCGGCCTGGAGATGTACCGGTCCCTCGCCCAGGACAGCACCGACAACAAGGCGGCACTGTCCAAGGGCCGGCTGAGCGTCCCGGTCGTCGTGGTCGCCAGCGGCGTGACCGCCGTGCCGGACGCGCTCGAGGCGATGGCTGGGGAGATCGCCGAGCACCCTCGGGTGGAAATCGTCGCGCAGGCCGGTCACTGGATCCCCGAGGAGAAACCCGACGAATTGGCGAGGATCATCACCGACCTCGCCGGTGGGACCACGGAAGCCGCACGATGACCGGTCAGACCGCGGAGCTCATCTTCTGGCCGGGCAGCCTGGGCGAGCGCGGCTTCGAAGCGGTGCTGGACGCCGCGCAGGCCGGAGGCTTCGCCGCCGCGGCCCTCAGCCCGCTGATGATTCACAACCTGCTTGACTCCGGCCGGGACGGGCCGCAGCTGCGTGCCGAGGCCGCCGCGCGCGGCGTCCGCCTGGCGCAGCTCGACGGCGCGACCAGTTGGGCGCCGATCTGGTACGGAGAGGAGATGGCGGCTCCGCTGCGGGAACGGTTCGACTTCTCCGAGGACCGGATCCTCGACCTGGCCGAGGCCGCCGGCATGGATTCCGTCCTCGCCGCCGGAGCCTTCGACCCCGGCGCCGTGCCGCTGGACGAGCTGGTCACCTCGTTCGCGACGTTCTGTGACCGGGCCGCCGAGCGCGACATCCGGGTGGAGCTGGAGTTTGTGCCGTTCTGGGGCGTTCCGAGCCTCGCGGTCGCCTGGGACATCGTGCGCGGTGCCGACCGGCCGAACGGAAACCTGATGATCGACACCTGGCACCTGCTGAAAGGCTCGGCCGACCCGCAGGCCGCCCTGGCGCTGCTCCCCGACATTCCCGGTGAAAAGCTCACCGGTCTGCAACTGGCCGATGCGCTCACCGCGCCACAGGCCGAGACGCTCTACGGCGAGGGCCGCTTCCGTCGATTCCCCGGCGACGGTGAGTTGCCACTGGACCAGGTCGCCCGGCTGCTGCTCGACAAGGGTGGTCTCGTCCGCGTGGGAGCCGAGGTCTTCGGCGAGGCCGTGGACAGCCTGGACCCTGCGGCCGCGGGTGCTCGCGCGGCGGCCACCGTCACCGCGACGTTGGCGCGTGCCGCCGCATGAGCATCCCGAGCGCTGACCGCGCAGCCCCACGGGACACGAAGCGAGGAGACGGACGCGATAGCTCTGCCCTGACGGGCTGTCCCGCGCCGCCGACGCCGTAGCTCGACCGGCCCGCGCCGGAAGGTTGCCGGTAGGGTGCGGGCAGCGGCGAGTGGGGGTGAGGGCGCGTGCTGGCTGGGCTGACGTTGCCGCCCGCGGTGGAGGCGGAACGGGTCGTCGGGGCGGTCCTCGACGATCTGCGCTCCGGCGAGCACCGCGGCGTGGTCGTCGACTCGCCGCCCGGCGCCGGCAAGTCGACACTGGTCGTGCGGGCCGCCGCCGAGCTGGCCGAGGCCGGCGAGCCGCTGATCATCGTGGCGCAGACCAACGAACAGGTCGACGACCTCATCGACCGCCTCGCCCGCAAGGCACCCGAGCTGCGCATCGGCCGCCTCTCCGCCGCCGACTACCAGCCCTCGGAGCGGGTGCGGGACCAGGCGACGGTGCGGGTGGCCGCGAAGGTCGCGGACCTCGGCGACCCGGCCGTCATCATCGGTACGGCCGCCAAGTGGGCCACGGTCACCGAGGGCCGCTGGCCGTGGGCGATCGTGGACGAGGCGTACCAGATGCGGTCGGACGCCCTGCTGCGCGTGGCCGGCAGGTTCGAGCGCGCGCTCTTCGTGGGCGACCCCGGTCAGCTCGACCCCTTCTCCACCGTGGAGACCGCCCGCTGGACCGGCCTCAGTTGGGACCCGATGCAGTCCGCGGTGGCCGTGCTGCTGCGCCACAACCCCGACCTGCCCGTGCACCGGCTGCCGGTCTCGTGGCGGCTTCCTGCGTCGGCCGCGCCGGTGGTGGCCCGGGCTTTTTACCCCTTCACCGGCTTCCGCGCCGGAACCGGCCCGGACGACCGGGTGCTGTCGCTGACCGGGCCGGGGAGGGGGGACGCGGTCGACGCCGCGATCGAGGTGGCCGCCGCCTCCGGCTGGGGGCTCTACGAGCTGCCCGAGCGGCACACCCTGCGTACCGATGAGGAGGCCGCCGCGGCGTGCGCGGCGCTCGCGGTGCGGCTGCTGGAACGCGGCGCGGTCGCCGTCTCCGAGCATCGCCCGGAGGGTGCGCCGGTGACCGCCGACCGGATCGCCGTCGGGGCGGCCCACCGGGATCAGGCGGCGGCGATCCGCGCGCGGCTCGGCGCGGCCGGTGCGGGCATCACCGTCGACACCGCCAACCGGCTCCAGGGCCGGGAGTATGACGTGACGATCGTGCTGCACCCGCTCTCCGGCCGGCGGGACGCCACAGCGTTCCACCTGGAGTCGGGGCGGCTCTGCGTGCTGGCGTCCCGGCACCGGCACGCCTGCGTCGTGGTGGCCCGCGACGGGATCTCCGACCTGCTCGACGCGCACCCGTCGACCGAGCCCATGCACCTCGACGTGCCGGTCAAGTTCCCGGACGGCTGGGAGGCGAACCACTCGATGATCAACTATCTGCGGGAGCGTGGCCTGCGGAGCTGAGCCGCAGGCCACGCCCCCTGATCGGTCGGTCAGTGCCGGCCGACGAAGATGCCGATGCCGTTGGCGACCGCCCGCTCCGTACCGTCGGAGGGGTTGTTGCGGGCGGTGGCCGCCGACTGGCCCGGCTCCTTCACGGCGACCGTGGTGGAGCCGCCACCGTCGAGGTTCACGGCGGCGTCCGCGCCGAGCGTGCGCATCAGATCGGCCAGCTCGGCGATCGTGAAGCCGGCGCTGGCGGGCGCGCGGCCGGCCAGCGCGACCAGGTAGACCGTCCGGCCGTCGGCGCTGACGCCCGCCGAGCTGCGTACGGCGGCGGTCTTCGTGTCCAGACCGGCGAGCGGCTGCCCGTCCCGCAGGATCGGAGCGCCGCCGACCGCGAAGGTCAGCTTCGGCTTCCCGGCGGAGACGAGCTTCTCGTCCACCTTCACCCGGTCGCCGACGACCAGGTCGTCGAGCGCGTCCGCGCCGGCCTCGCGGCCGACCAGCACCTGCGTGTCGTCGGGGATCGCGCCCGTGCCGGGCGTGCTGCTCACCGAGGTAACCACGCCGTCGCGGACGGTCACCTCGTAGGTGTGGGTGCTGCACGGGTCGAGGCGGCTGGTGTCGCTGCCGCAGGTCGACCGGACCCGGTTGGCGCTGCCCCAGTCCGAGGTGAAGACGCCGACGCCGCCGACCGGCAGCGCGTACTGGTTGAGGCCGGCGAGGGTGATGGTGCCCTTCGCGGTGCGTACCTCACCGGCCAGGCTCAGCGTGTCGACGCGCGCCTTGCCGTTCACACCGACGCCGAAGACGTCGCGGGTCGTGGTGCCGGGGGCGAGTCCCGGGCCGAAGCGCTGGGCGTTCGGTACGGCGAACTTCAGGTCCTCGCCGTGGGCGATCTCCGGGCCGGAGGCCGAGCCGGTCGGCGCGACACCGGCGTGGGTCTCGCTGATGTTGAAGAAGTCGCCGTTCACCCCGGCGACGGCGCCCTGGTTGTTGGTCATCGCGGAGACGACCTGGCGCTGCGCCACGGCGTCGGGGTGCAGCAGGTCCAGGGAGACCTTGTTCTTGTGCAGGTCGGCGGTGAGCAGGTAGCCGACGGTGACGCCGCGCGGCGTGGCCACCTGGAACGAGCCGTACGTGACGCCCGGGGCGAGCTGCTCGGACGAGGTGAAGGTGATCGGGGCGTCCACCGATGGCGTGGCCGCGGGCGCGGCCTCGGCCTGGGCGGCGCCGGGCGCCACGAGTGTGCTCAGCCCGGCGGTGAGCAGCAGCGCCAGACCGGGGCGTACGAGGGTCGATGACCTCATCGCCGCTCCTCTCTTTCTCGGGATCCGGGTCGGTGCCCGGCGGGTCGAGCCGGCCCGGCCGAGGGCCGGACCAGCGGAGACGTCCCGATGAGCCGATCACGTACGGGTGAACGGGCGAGATGATCAAGCTGAACCGCGGGTGCCGTCTGCTGCCTCGACGCCGGTTACCGAGGGGGGCGACGGTCCGGTCAGGGCCGGCGGCGGTGGCGTTCGGAGGCCCGCGCGTGGGCGTGCCTGATCAGCCGCTCGACCTCGGCGAGGCTGCGCGGGCCCGGGTTGAGCACACACGCCCAGGCGGCCGTGCCGTAGACCGGGTGCGGCAGCACCTCGTCGAGCGCGCTGACGTCCACCGAGGCCCGTCGCTCGTCCGCCTCCGCCGGTGGGTAGCCGAAGATCCGGTGGAACTCGCGCCGGCCGAGCTCCAGGTTGAGCCGGAAGACGCCGGGCCGGTCGAGCCGGGACTCCTCGTCGAAGCCCGCCATGTCGCGCTCGCCGATCGTGGCGAACGGCTGGCGGCGGTCCGGGCCCACGTAGAAGAAGCGCCAGCCCCACGCCACCTCGGGGGCACCCGACTCCTCGGTGGCGACGAGCAGTTCGACGCCGGGCAGGGCGAGGATCCGCTCGGTGATCTCGTCGGCGGTGACTTCGTCGGTGTCGGGGGAGTGCGGTTCGGCAGTCATGGCCTAAACCGTATCGTTGAACCTGCGTTTGAGACTTTCGCCGGATGTTGAGCAGGAGACCTGCGTTGAACCCTCGAACCGCAGGACCCACCTACCGGCCCGTGGACCTCGCCCGTGAGCACGGCATCTCCACCCAGGCCGTACGCAACTACGAGCGCGACGGCCTCCTCCCCGCCGCCGAGCGCACCGCCAGCGGCTACCGGGCGTACACCCCGCTGCACGCCGCCGCGCTCCGTGCCTACCTGGCGCTCGTCCCCGCGTACGGCTACGGGGCCGCCGCCGAGATCATGCGGGCCGCGACCCGCGGCGACGTCGACGCCGCGCTGCGGGCCGTGGACCACGGCCACGCCCAGCTGCTGCGCGACCGGGAGACCCTCGACGCCGTCGAGGTGACAGTGGGCGTGCTCACCGCCGCGCCCACCGGGGATCGGCCCGCCCGGCCGCTGACCGTCGGCGCGCTCGCCCACCGCCTCGGCGTGACCCCGGCGACGCTGCGCAAGTGGGAGCGGGCGGGCATCCTGACCCCGGTTCGGGACCGGCCCACCCGGCAGCGCCTCTACGGCCCGGACGACGTGCGCGATGCCGAGCTGGCCCACCTGCTCCGCCGGGGCGGCTACCTGCTCGACCACATCGCGACAGTCATCCGGCAGGTACGCGCGGCCGACGGCCCCGGGCCGCTCGCCGCGTCCCTGGACGGGTGGCGGCAGCGGCTCGCCGCCCGGGGTCGCGCCATGCTGGTCGCCGCCGCCCGTCTCGGCGACTACCTCACGGCGGCCGAGCGCTGATGGTTCCGTTGAGTGCTCACCGGCCTCCAGCTACAGGGAAGGGGCCGGTTGCTCGGGTGGGCCCCCGCGGGCCCGGATGCCGTCCGCGACGGCGACGCCCAGCAGGACGAGTGTGGCGGTGAGGCCGGCCACCAATGCGGGTGCGAGCATCAGAGCGGGGCCGGCGACGATCAGCACGAGCAGCGCGACCAGTCGGGACGGTGACACCCGGCTGAACACCTCGTATTCGAACCGGGCTCGTCCGGCCATGAACAGCGCAGGGCCGCCGAGCATGATGCCGGCCAGCCAGGGCGTGGCGCGGTCGGCGGGGTGGGCGATGACGACTTCGAAACCAGCGGAGGCGACGACCACGCCGGCCACCATGAGCAGGTGGGTGTAGGGCGCGGACCGTACGAAGCCGCCCGGATCCCGGGAGGATTCGATGGTGGCTTGGAGCAGGGCGCCGGCGCGGTGGACGTAGATCTGCCACAGCAGCACGGTGGCGCCGAACGCGATCACGAGCGCCGCCGTACGGTCGGGCGCCACCCCGTGCTCGGCATAGGTCAGGGTGGTGACGAGGATGAGATCACCAAGGGCGAGAGTGAAGAATTGCTGGTAGCGCTCCGCCAGGTGGTCAGCCGCCACCCGGTACTGGGACAACGGCACCCGACCGAGCCGGGGCGTGGGGTAACGGAGCCAGGCTGCCCCGTAGTCGATGGCGAGCGCCGCGGCCCATAGCGAGCCCCGCGCCCAGCCCGTCACGAGCGCGCCGGCCAGCCACGGAACCGCGGACAAGGCGAACCAGAAGATGAACCGGCCGGCGTGCATTCGCGCCGCGCGTCTGCGTAGGGCGGCATTCAAGAAGATGCCACGCCCGACGTGGATCGCCACGTATGCGCCCGCGAAGACGAGCGCGTGATCGGAGAAGGCGGTGGGCAGCGCGCCTGCCATCAGGATGGTTCCGAGCATGGCCCAGAGCGTCATGACGAAGATGGGGGGCCGCTGCGCGTTGTAGAGGTCGGTTGCCAGTGCGGTGACGGACCAGACCCACCAGATCGCCATCAGCAGCACCGTGGTCTGGTAAGCCCCGGCCCAGCCGAGATTCTGCGCCAGGTTTCGCGACGTCAGGGCGAGCGCGGCGACGAACACCAGGTCCAGGAAGAGCTCCAGCAGGGTTGCCCGCTGTGGCCCCTCACCCTTCCGGGCCAAGCCCACCGCATGGTCGATCGTCATCAGTTCCCCGTCTACTGACTCCGGGTCTCGAGGGACTGGAGAGCGACCTGCGGCAGGCGAAACCGACCGAGTCGGGTGTCAAATCCCTGAATGACCTTATGTCGATAACACCGGGAAGGTTTCGTTATATTCATATCCGTGGTGGTCATAGCGCCACACGGATCGGCAGGGCGGCAACTGTGTGAGAGCTCGATCTGGTGCGGGTGCAGATCCCCGCGGTGAGGCGTACGGTGAGCTTGTCGCTCGGTTCCCCGGTTGCCGTCAGGTGCCGTCAGCAGCCCGCCCGAGCGTCCATCAATCGTCAATCCCGCGGCGACAGCTTGCTCGTCGTACCGGCTGATCGCCAATCACATCCCGGCCACCGGACCTGCCGGCCGGCATGTTCACGGCCTCCGTGCCTCCCGACCGTGGTGGGCTCCGAGCAGCACATCCGCACCGCCGTCCGGTCGTACGACCCTTCCGGGCGGCTTTCACAAGGGAGTATCGGATGAGGGTCGCCAGGCAGAAGATCGTCAGCATTCTTCGTCAACGCGGCCAGCAGGTCAGGGCCGACTGGGTCGAGCGCGAACTACCGGAGTTGGTGGACCTCGATGAGCATGCCGGGCTGCTCGCCACCCTGCGTCTCGATCCAGCGGATCTCGCCGGCGCATCCTCGCCGTGAATGTCGCTCTGCTCGCGCTGTGGGAAGATCCGCGACTCCAACCAGCATCGCCCCGCGCCGAGTAAGGGGCCCCTAACGTGGTCCGGTGCGCCGTTGTGCGACCTACGCTTCCTTTGGCGGACACGGCGTGCGGTGCGCTACCGGACGGTGCGTCTCGCGAAGGCCGGAGCAGGGCCACCGTGGCCCGAGCCCTGACGATCCGACCGTACTCGGGTGACGTCGGGTGGGACGGTGGCTCCGGCGGGCACGCACTGTCGGACGGTTCCGCTACGGTCGGTGGTCATGGACGCGCGGCGCGGCGAGGCCCTGATCGGGCGGGACCACCCGGCCGGCGTGCTGCGCGCCGAGCTGGACCGGACGATCACCAGCCACGGCGGTCTCGTCCTGGTCACCGGTGAGCCGGGCATCGGCAAGACGACCCTGGTCACAGCGGTGGCACGGGAGGCCCGCCAGCGCGGCGCGCTCGTGCTCGGCGCCGCCTGCTGGGATTCGGAGAGCGCCCCCGGCTACTGGCCGTGGGTGCAGGTGCTGCGGGGCCTGCGGCGCCACGCCGACGACTGGGCCGTCGCCCGACACAGCGCCGAACCGGCGCTCACCACCCTGCTCGGCCAGGCCACCGGCGGTCCCACCGACGCCGAGACGACCGCCGGCGGGGGAGACGGCCCGGCCCGGTTTGGCCCATCCGGCGCGGCGACCGGCGGCGGGAGCGACGACGCGGATCGGGAGACGTTCGCGCTCTACGACGCGGTGACCGCCGCGCTGGTCGCGGCCTCCCAGCGCCGGCCCGTCGTGCTGATCCTCGACGACCTGCACTGGGCCGACCCGGCCTCGCTGCGGCTGCTCGGGTTCGCCGCCCAGCACACCTGGTTCGAGCGGCTGCTGCTGGTCGGCACCTACCGGGACGCCGAGGTCGAGTCCGGCGAACACCCCCTGCGCCCGCTGCTCATGCCGCTGCTGGCGAAGGCGACCACGCTCACCCTCACCGGGCTCTCCCGCGACGAGGTCGGCGCGCTGATGACGCGCACCGCCGGGCGGGAGGCCGAGCCGGAACTCGTCGACGAGGTGCACCGGCGCACCGGCGGCAACCCGTTCTTCGTCGAACAGACCGCCCGGCTGTGGCGTGCCGGCGGCACGGTCGGCACGATCGCCCCGGGCGTACGCGAGGCCGTCCGCCGCCGCCTCGGCCAACTCCCCGGCCCGGTGGTCGAGGCGCTCACCGTCGCCGCCGTACTGGGACGCGGGTTCCACCGGCAGGTCCTCGCCGCCTGCGCCGCGAGCCCGGTGGCGCAGGTCGACCGGCTCCTCGACCACGCATCGACGGCCCGCCTCGTGACCGCCCGGGGCGGCGGCCGGTTCTCGTTCGCGCACGACCTCGTCCGGGAGACCCTCTACGACAGCCTCACCGACGAGGAGCGGCGGGCCCGGCACGCCACCGTGGTGCGGGCCGTCGACGGTTCGAGCGAGCTCGCCGAACGGCTGGTCCCCGCCGACCTGGCCCGGCACGCCTACCTGGCGGGCCCCGACCTCGACCCGTCCCGGGTCACCGAGCTGCTGCTCGCCGCGGCCCGCGACGCCGCCGGTCGGCTCGCGGTCGACGAGTCGCTGACGCACTTCCGCCGCGCGTTGGAGGTCGTCCGGGACGAGGGACAACACGTCCGGATCCTGATCGAGTTCGGCGAGCTGCTCTACCACTGCGGCACCAGCGCGGCCGCCGACCGGCACCTCACCGAGGCCGCCACCCTGGCGCGCTCGCTCGACGATCCGGCGTTGCTCGCCCGGGCCGTGCTCACCCTTCACCGGCACCGGGAGTACAGCAGCGGCCCAACGGCCTCCGCCGAGGAGCTGCTCCGGGAGGCGTACCGGCGGCTGATCGGCGAGCCGGACGACGGCCTCCCGGTCGCCATGCTGGTCACCGACCTGATCACGGCCACCGAGACGCTGGCCCGCCGGGGCCGCGACGACGAGGCGCTCACCTTCAGTCTCTGGGCCCGCCACGACACCACCTGGGGCCTCGGCACCGCGGCCGACCGGGCGGCCATCACCGCGGAGATCCGGGAGGTCGCCCGCCGGACCGGCGACCGGGAGACCGAGCTCTGGGCGACGTCGCTGCGCTGGGTCGCGCTGCTCGAACTCGGTGACCCGGGCTACCTCGACGAGCTGACCGCCTTCGTCGACGGGGCCGGCACCAGCGAGGTGGCCCGGCACCGGATGTCGGCGGCGATCGACGGCGGCATCATCGCCGGTCTCCGTGGCCAATTCGCCGAGGCGGACCGGCACTTCGCCGCCCTGGACGAACTCGGCGAGCAGGCCCCGACCGACTTCGCGTTCATGGTCCATCACCTGCGCTGGGCGCGGCTGCTGGTGCAGGGCCGCTACGGCGAGATCGACGAACTCCTCGACCGGCTCGACCCGACCGACTACCCCTACCTCCAGCTCGCCCGGGCCATCACGGCCGTCGAACGTGGCGACCACGAGACGGCCGTACGGATCACCGCCGGCATCGAGGCCACCGGCGTCACGTACGCCCGACCGGTGTCCCCGCTGTGGCTGCGGCTACGGGCGCAGGCCGCGGCGGCGGCGCGCGACCCGCAGCGCTGCGACGAGGCGCGGGCGGCCCTCAGCCCGTACCGGGGACAGTGGACGGTGGCGCTCTTCGGCTGCGACGTCGGCGGCCCGGTCGACCACTGGCTGGCCCTGCTCGACGCCGCGCAGGAACGCTGGGACGAGGCGATCGCCGGGTTCCGGGCGGCCCGTGCCGCCGCCGACTGGATGGGGGCCCGGCCTTGGTCGGTGGTGGCCCGCGTCGCGCTCGCCGAGACGCTGACCCGGCGCGGCCGCTCCGACGACGTCACCGAGGCGGCCACGCTGCGCGCCGACGCCCGGCGGGAGGCGGCCGCGCTCGACATGCGGCAGGTGCTCGACCGGCTCGCCGCCGAGCACCTGCCGGCAGCCGCGGCCGTCGGGCACCCGCTGGGAGGCGCGGCCGTCGGGCACCCGCCGGGAGGCGCGGCCGTCGGGCACCCGCCGGGAGGCGCAGCCACCGTTGCGCACCCGCCGGGAGGCGCGGCCGCCGACCCCGGCTCGGCGTTCGCGAGCAGTCCGCTCGGTGGCACCGAGGTTCCGGTCGTCGTCGTCGACGGTGGGCCGGGCGAAGCAGCCGCCCGCCGGATCGGGTCGAGCGGCGCGCCCGGCGCTGCCGGTGGCGGTCGGGTCCCGTCGACCGGCGGACCGCAGCCGGTCGGCGTCGCCGAGAGGGTCGGTGCCGAGGTCACCGGTGTCGACACCGCGGGCGGGCCGGCCCTGGCCGGGGCCGTCGGGCGGTCGAGTGGACCTGCCGGGGCCGGCGCCGGGGAGCGACCGGTCGACCTGCGCGTCGAGCCGTCGACGGCCGGCTACGAGTTCCGCCGCGACGGCGCGGTCTGGCGGCTCGCCTACGGTGGCGAGATCGTCCACCTGCCCGACGCCAAGGGGCTGCATGACCTGCATCTGCTGCTCGGCCGGCCGGGGGCCGACATACCGGCCGTCGAACTGCTCGACCCGGCCGCCGGGCCGGAGCTCGTGGCCGCCCGCCGCCTCGGCGGAGATCCGGTGCTGGACGACGAGGCGAAGGCCCGCTACCGGCGTCACCTGGAACGCCTCGACGAGGAGATCGATCGGGCCGCCGCCCGCGACGACGCGCGGAAGGTGGCGGGGCTGGAAGCCGAGCGGGGCGCGCTCCTCGACGAACTGCGCGCGGCGGCCGGGCTGGCCGGGCGCACCCGCCGCCTCGGCGACGAGGCCGAACGCGCCCGCAAGGCGGTGACCGCCCGGATCCGGGACACCCTGCGCAAGCTCGACGCCCGCCATCCGGCGCTCGCCGCCCACCTGCGCGACACCGTCGCCACGGGCGGCACCTGCCGTTACCTGCCGTCGGAGCCGCTGCCCTGGCGGCTGTGACCGGGTCCCCAACCGCGGGATCGCGCCTGGCCTACCGCGCCTGGCCCGCCGCGCGTCAGCGGCGGTGCTTGATCCACTCGGGATCCTTGAAGTCGGGGCATAAGAACGGGTCGGACCCCGCGACATCAATGAAGCCGAGTCGATCAAGCCGCAGCGTCGCCCGGCCCACGGGCAGGTCAGGCGAGACGGCGCGCTGCCCGGATGGGAGCGGCGGACGGTCGGGAGCGGCGGCTGGGCACAGCGACGGGCGGGCGCCGCGACAGTGGTCGCGGCGCCCGCCCGGTACCCGCGTCAGCGGCGGTTGTAGCGGTACATGGTGAGCGTGCCGAAGACGACCACGAAGCCGGCGCTCCACAACAGCAACCACATCGTGTTCGTCGGATCCGACTCGCCGGCCATCGCCGCGCGGACCGCCGCCACCAGGTGCGTGATCGGGTTGGCCTTCACGAACGCCTGGAGCCAGCCCGGCATGGTGCTCGGCTCGACGAAGACGTTGCTGAGAAAGGTCAGCGGGAAGAGCACCATCATGCTCACCCCCATCACCGACTTCTCGCTGCGCAGGACCAGACCGAAGAACGTCCAGACCCAGGAGAAGGCGAACGAGAAGACCACCAGCAGGCCGATCCCGGCGGCCACCCCCATCACCCCGCCGTCCGGGCGGAAGCCGAGCACCAGCCCGACGCTGAGGATCACCACGGCCGCCAGCACGTACCGGAGGACATCGCCGAAGATCATGCCGACCAGCGCGGCCGGCCGCCAGACCGGCAGCGTACGGAAGCGGTCGAAGATGCCCTTCTCGATGTCGGTGTTGAGCCCGACCCCGGTGTACATCGTGATCATGACGACGCTCGTCACCATGATGCCGGGCAGGAAGAACTGGAGGTAGTCACGCGGGCTGTCGGCGAGCGCACCGCCGAACAGGTACGTGAACATCAGCACCATGATGATCGGGAACGCCGTCACGTCGAAGAGCTGCTCCGGCACGTGCTTGATCTTCAGCAGCGCGCGCCAGCCGAAGGTCAGCGACGCGGCCAGCGCGCTCGGTCTCGCCGGCCGCTCGCCGGGGGCGAGGACGGTCGCCAGCGCCTCGGCGGACGGAACGTAGACGGACGGCGCGCGGCCGGTCGTGGTCGCCGCGTTGCTCATCGTGCTGCCTCCAGCTGCTCGTCCCGCTCGTCGGCCGGGACGGCGGGGTGATCGGTCAGGGCCAGGAAGACCTCGTCCAGGCTGGGCTGGCCGAGGGAGAAGTCGTCGACGACGATGCCGGCGCGAGTCAGGTCCGCCAGCGCACGGGCGGCCTGCTCGCTGGCGGCCAGGTCGTTACCCTCGCCGCCCACCCGGGCGGTGAGCGCGAGCGGGTCGGCTTCGAGCTGCACCGGTACGCCGAGCGCCGCCTGGAGCACCTTCTCGGCGTCGGGCCGCTGGGCCGCGTCACGCAGTCGCAGGTGGACGGTGCCGGAGCCGACCGAGGACTTCAGCTCGCCCGGGGTGCCCTCCGCGATCACCCGGCCGTGGTCCACCACCGCGATCCGCCCGGCGAGCTGGTCGGCCTCGTCGAGGTACTGCGTGGTCAGCAGCACTGTCGTGCCGTGCGACACCACCGCCCGGACGATCTCCCACACCTGGTTGCGGCTGCGCGGGTCCAGGCCCGTCGTCGGCTCGTCCAGGAAGAGCAGGTCCGGAGTGTTCAGGATGCTCGCCGCGATGTCGATGCGCCGCCGCATGCCGCCGGAGTACTTCTTCACCTGCCGGCCGCCCGCCTCGGTCAACCCGAACGCGGCGAGCAGCTGGTCCGCCCGCTCCCGGGCGGCCGGTTTGCGCAGCCCGAGCAGCCGGGCGAGCAGCACCAGGTTCTCGACTCCGGTCAGGTCCTCGTCGACCGAGGCGTACTGGCCGGTCAGGCTGACCCGGGCCCGGACCTTGTCGGCCTCGGCGACCACGTCGTGCCCGAACACCCGGGCCCGGCCACCGTCCGGACGTAGCAACGTGGCCAGCACCCGCACCGCAGTGGTCTTGCCGGCCCCGTTCGGGCCGAGCAGGCCGTAGACGGTGCCGGCCGGCACCTGGAGGTCCATCCCGGCCAACGCCCGGGTCTCCCCGAACGAGCGGGTCAGGCCCTCGGCCTCGATGGCCGGGCCGGTCGTGCGCTTACTCATCGTCCCTACCTTCCTATCTGCGTTCACGAGACGTAGGGCCGCGCCGCACGCGCGTCGCGCAAGGCGAGACCCCACCAGGTGAGCTGGTCGAGCAGGACGCGGGCGTCCTGGCAGAGCTGGTCGGCGCACTCCGGCGACGGCTCGCCGCCGAGCAGGTCGACGCCGACGACGTCACGCACCGTCGTCGCGTGCAGCGCGGTGAAGACCGTCCGGAGCTGGTCCACCGCGTGCAGGCCTGTCGAACGGCAGCCGTACGCCACGAAGCCGACCGGCTTGGCCTGCCACTCGTCGTACGCGTAGTCGATCGCCTGTTTCAACGAGGCCGGGAAGCTGTGGTTGTACTCAGGGGTGACCACCGCGAAGGCGTCCGCCCGCTCCACCTCCCGCGCGAACGACCGGATCGCGTCGGTCGGCTCCGCGGGATAGCGGGCGGGCAGGTCGTAGTCGGCGAGGTCGACCACGTTCACGGTCAGGTCGTCCCGGCCGGCGGCCTGCGCGACGAACCAGCGGGCGATCTCCTCGCCCGCCCGTCCCTCGCGGGTGCTGCCGATGATCACGGCGAGCCGCACGGGTCCCATACGTGCCCCCCTTCCGGCCTCTCGGATGCTCCACCCTCCTGGCGCGAGACGGCGGCCAGCGGCCGCCAGATGCGATCTAGCGGAAGTCCGACCGAATCGTCGGGCCGTGCCGTGGCGTTGTCGGTGGCATGCGGTTGACTGCCGGCCGACGAGGAGGGGGATGGGATGGCGCAGGTGCGGATCGCGCCGTGGAGCGAGGACGACCTGGCTCTGCTGCGACGGCTCAACGCTCCGGAGGTCCGCGCGCACACGGGTGGCTCGGAGACCGACGAGCAGGTGGTGTCCCGGCACGAGCGGTATGCGCGCTTCGCCGGAACGGGCAAGGGCTGCATGTTCACGGTGGTGCTGCCGGATGGGGAGAAGGTCGGCAGCGTCGGCTACTGGGAGCGCCAGTGGCGGGGTGAGCTGGTCTACGAGATGGGCTGGGCGGTGCTGCCCGAATGCCAGGGCAGGGGAGTGGCGACCGAGGCGGTGCGGGCGGTCGTGGCCGCGGCGCGGGAACGCCGTACCCACCGCTGGGCGCACGCCTACCCGTCGGTCGGCAATCCGGCCTCGAACGCGGTCTGCCGCAAGGCCGGGTTCACCCTGCTCGGGGAGATCGACTTCGAGTACCCGCCGGGGAAGTACATGCGCTCCAACGACTGGCGCCTCGACCTGACCGCACCCGCCGAGCCGGCCGGGGTGTGAGCCGGCCGGCAGCCGCGTCGTGAACCGACTGACCGCGTCATACGTGCCGGAGGTGACCTTGTTCAGTCAACTGGAGTAACGATGTCGCAGCCGGCCGATTCGCCGCATGGTCCGTACCCGAACTACCCGCCCGCACCGATGACGTACGGCCCGCCGCCGCAGCCGCCGTCCCGGACCACCTTCCTCCAGAAGGCGCTGATCGCCGTCGGCGCTGTCGTCGTGCTGCTCGGGGCGGTCTTCCTGGGCGTGGTCATCGCCACCCCGGCCGAGGAGGGCAACGCCTCCGCGGGCACGGGTGGGACGGCTCCGGTCACCGGGAGCCCGGCGCCGTCGCAGTCGGCCGGAGCGGACCCGGACGTGCCCGGCCGGGTGATCACCGTGGCCGCGCCGAAGACGCTCGGCGGCCGGCCGCTGATCGATCTCGGCACCAGCGACGGCGGTGTGTCCGAGGAGGCGGGGCTCCCGGACGACTCCGGGGTGCCGGAGGTGACCGCCACGGCACAGGGTCTCTACGGCGACATCGCGAAGCAGGACATCGTCATCGTCGACGCGGTGGCGTCGACCGGCGCCACCCGGGAGAGCCGCCTCTCCCTCTTCATCTCCGGGGTGACCAAGGGGCTCAACGTCGGCAACTTCACCGAGGCCGATCCGGGCCCGCTCGGCGGCCAGGCCTTCTGCGGAGACGGCAACATCAACGGCGTGCCGGCCGCCGTCTGCGTCTGGTCCGACAGCGGTAGCACGGGTGCGCTCATCCACTCGCTGCAGAGCCAGGAGAAGTTCCGGACGGAGTTTCCCGCCCTCCGCGCCGAGATCGAGCAGGCGTCCTGACCGTCGCCCGAAAAGGTGACGAGGGGGCCCGAGGGGCCCCCTCCGCGCTCGGCGGGTAGGCGAGGGTCCGGCCCGTCCGGCCGGGCCGCCGTCGACGAGATCGGGGAGCTGTCGAGCGCAGCTAGAGTTGGCGGATGCCGGACGGGAAGATCAGCGCCACCCGCGACCGCGAATCGAGCGGTACGGTGGCGGGCGGGTACGCGGTCGAGGTCACCGACCTGACCGTCACGTACGGTTCGACGACCGTCATCGACGGGCTGGACCTCCAGGTGCCCACCGGCGCGGTGGTCGCCCTCACCGGCGAGAACGGGGTCGGCAAGTCCACCCTGCTGCGCTGCGTCACCGGGCTCCAGCAGCCCTCCGGCGGCGCGATCACCGTCTTCGGCGAGCCGCCCGAGAGCAGTCCCGAGTTCTGGCGGCAGGTGGCGACCACGGTCGAGTCGCCGACCTGGTACCACGGCCTGACCCTGCGGGAACATCTCGACCTGGTCCGGGTGGCCAACGGTGGTGATCCGGCCGACGGGTGCATCGACGAGGTCTCCGGGCTGCTGGGCATCACCGACCTGGGCGACAGCCTGCCGATCACCCTCTCCTCCGGTCAGCGTCAGCGCTTCCTGCTCGCCGCGACGTTCGTACGCCCGAGCCGGCTGCTGGTGCTCGACGAACCGGAACAGCGCCTCGACACGGCGGCGAAGCGGGCGCTCGCCGCGCACCTGCGCGACTACCTGGCCGACGGCGGGACGCTGCTGATGGCCAGCCACGACGAGCAGTTCTGGCACGACGTCGGCGCGGACGAGGTCTGCCTGCGCCGGGCCGAGGGCTGAGCCGGTGACCACCACCCGCGCGCCGGCCCCCGCCCCGGCCGCTGCCGTCGACGTACGCCGCCACATCCGGCGGATGCGGGTCGCCGCCGTCGGCCGGGTGGACCCGAGCAGCGTCTACTGCGTGCTCCTCGCGATCGTGATGGCCGCGGCGCTGTTCGGGCAGCCGCTCGGCGTCATCGTCTGGCCGGCCGACGCCGCCGGGCCGTCGGTGCCGGCGCTGGTCGGCGCCGGCCTGGTGCTGCTGGCCTTCCTCGGTGTGCTCCGGCGGCTCGGCCCGGTGGTCGTCACCCGCGCCGACGCCACCTGGCTGCTGCCCGCTCCCGTACCCCGGCGAACGTTGCTCACCCCCGCGCTGCTGCTCACCGCGCTCTCGGCGACCGTAGTGGGCGGTCTGGTCGGGCTGGCCGTCGCCGGCCGGGTCGCCGAACGTCCCGCGACGTCGACCGTCGTCGTCGCGGGCGTCGCCGGGGGTGCCGCCGTCGGCCTCCTGCTGGCGCTGCTCGCGGTGCACGCCCAGACGCGGCCGCGAAACGGACGGGTCGTCGACCTGGCCGCGGGCACCGTCGCCGCGGCGTTGGTCGCGGTCGCCGTCGGCGAACAGCTGACCGGCGGGTACGCCCCACCGCGTGACGTCCTGCCCTCGGCGTCGACGATGCTGGTGGTGGTGGCGGCCGTGGCGTTCCCGCTCGCTCTCGCCGCCGTCGCCGGGGTGTGGTGGCGGCTGAACAGTTGGCCCACCCACCGGATCGCCGAGGCGTCCGCCTCGACCGGTTCGTACGCCGACGCGCTCTACGCGGTCGAGCCGTCGTTCCTCGCTGCGCAGAGCAGCCGCCGGTACTGGCGCAACCGCACCGGCATCCGCACCTCCCGGCTGCTGCGTGACCGTCGGGTGCCGCCGCTGACGGCGCAGGACCTGCTCCAGGTCCGGCGCAATCCGGGGCGGCTGCCCTGGCTGGTCGGCACCGCCCTGGCCCCCGCCGTCGTCGCCGACGGGCCGGTCTGGCTGCTGATCGGTGTCGTCCTGGTGGGCGCGCTCGCCGCCGCCAGCGTCACCGCCGAGGCGACCCACACCGATGCGTCGAACCCGGCCGCGCTGCGGCTGCTCGGGCTCACGTTCCGCCAGGTCTACGCGCAGCGGCTCGTGGTGCCCACCGGCGTCGCCGCCCTCTGGGGCGCGCTCGCCCTGGGCACGGTGCAGGCGACGGGGCTGCTCTCCGGCCCCTGGTGGGCGCTCGGCCTCGCGGCCGGTCCGGCGGCCGCCGTCGCCGCGCTCTACCGCGCGAAGATCAGCGCCAGCAGCGTCGGCAACATCTTCATCGACACGCCGCTGGGCGCGTTCCCCAGCGGCCTGCTGCTCTGGCTGGTCAACGGCCTGGACGTGGTGGCCGTGCTGGCGCTGCCGATGGTGATCGCCCTGGTGACCGCGCGGGCGCCGGAACAGCTCAGCTGGTCGTCGGTGCTCGTGCAGGCGGCGTTGTCGGTCGCCGGCTGCCTCGTGCTGCTGCTGCGCCGCTCCAGCGCCCGTACCGTCGGCGTGTAGGAGGCCGCGCAAACGCCTAGATCAACTCGGGTTCAAGGAAGTCGGGGTGACCGGGTGAGCCGGACCGCCCGACTTCACTGAAGTCGGGCGGCCACCAGCCGGGGCGGCTCAGGCGATCTTCTCCAGGGCGGCCGTGGCGAGCGGGGCGATCTTGGTGAGCAGCGCGGTCGCGGCGGCCAGGTCGCCGTTCCCACCCGACACGTCCACCTCCATCACGAAGTTGCCCCGCGTCACGAAGAGCGTGCACTGGTGCCGCGTCGAATTGCCCTTCAGCCGCTCACAGAAGGTGATCACGTCCGGCCCGTTCGGGACCGGGGGCGGCGACGGACGCACGATCGTCGAGGTACGGCCGTCGTTCGGCACCTCGTACTTCGTGCAGTTCTTCAGCACCGACCGCAGCTCGTCGGCGAGCTTGCGGCCGGGCACCTTCAGGTAGCCGACCACGTACTGCCGGATCCACACCGTGTCGCCGTCCCAGACCCGCTCCCGGTAGGCCGTCCGCTTGCGGTCCGACGGAAGGCTGTCCTCGCACAACGAGATCAGCTTCCAGGCGTCGCTGTTCTCCTCGGTGAACGCCGCCGTCTCCGGGTGGAACGTCGTGTCCAGCTCCAGCATCGCCGTCTTCACCCGGGTGCTCACCTGCGCCGTGGAGGTCGGTGCCGGCGGGGGCGGTGGCGGTGCGGGGGATTCCGGTGCGGCCCAGCGGGGCGCGCCCGCGGACACGCTCGGGCCGCAGGCCGCCAGAGAGATCAGGAGGAGCAACGACAGCAGGGGGAGCGGGGCACGGCGGAGCGACATCGCGGCCTTTCGTACACGAGGAGGGGGCCTGGTCCGGCCCCTCCTCTGTGCGCCGCCGCCCTGCCGGGCGTTACGTCAGGCCGGGATCCAGTCGAACGTGTCGGGGTGGTTGCCCTGCCGTCCCCCCTCGCCCCGATCGAGGGCGCTGATCCGCTCCATCGCGGCGTCGTCCAGCTCGAAGTCGAAGATGCGGAGGTTCTCCTCGATCCGGGCCGGGGTCGTCGACTTCGGGAAGATGATGTCGCCGCGCTGCACGTGCCAGCGGAGCACCACCTGCGCCGGCGTACGACCCACCAGCTCGGCGATGTCGGTGACCGTCGGGTCGTCGAGCACCTTGCCCTGGGCGATCGGCGACCAGCCCTCGGTGAGGATGTTGTGCTTGCGGCCGTAGTCGCGCACCTCGTCGTTGGCGAAGTACGGGTGCACCTCGATCTGGTTGACGGCCGGCACCACGTCGGCCTCGGCGGCCAGCCGCTCCAGGTGCGGCACCTGGAAGTTCGACACCCCGATCGACCGGGCGCGTCCGTCCCGCTGGAACTCCTCCAGCGTCTTCCAGGTCGACACGAAGTCCCCGTCGTAGCGGGTGGGCAGCGGCCAGTGGATGAGGAACAGGTCGACGTACTCCATCCCGAGCGCCGCGAGCGTCCCGTCGAACGCGCGGCGGGCGTCGTCCGGCCGGTGGGCCGCGTTGCTCAGCTTGCTGGTCACGAAGACCTCGCGCCGGTCCAGCCCGGAGGCGTGGATCGCCTGGCCGACCTCGGCCTCGTTGCCGTACATCTGCGCGGTGTCGATGTGCCGGTAGCCGACCTCCAGCGCCTTCGCGACCGCCGCTGCGGTCTCCCCCGGATCGACCTGGAAGACCCCGAAGCCGAGCTGCGGGATGGTGTTGCCGTCGTTGAGGCTGATGGCGGGAATCGTGTTCGCCACTGCGGCTCCTTCACACGTCGTCCGAAACGTCCGGCGTCCTCCGAAGAGACCGGACCTACCGATCAACTCCCATACCCGGTCGGGTCGCCGCCTCACACGATCCACCGAAGTCAGGAGGTTCCGGGTGCGAGTGCCGGGGCGGCCGACTCGCACCCTCGGTGTGTGGCGGTTTCTGGCGGGTAATGGCAGCCCGCACGTCGACCGTCGACACAGCGGCTAGGAGCGAGCGATGGCCAGACGACACACCTCCGCCGACGACCTCGCCTCCGTAGGCATCTCGGTCCTGCGTTGCGCCCTGGCGACGAACATCTTGTGGATCGGTGCGCTCAAGTTCAAGCAGTACGAGGTCGAGAACGACGAGCCTCTGGTCACGTCGAGTCCGCTGTTCTCGCGGCTCCGCCAGAAGCTGGGCGCACAGAAGCTCAACCGACTCATCGGGGTCACGGAGATCACCCTGGGCTCTCTCATCGCCGCGAAGCCGCTCGCCCCGAGAGCGTCGGCGATCGGTAGCTTCGGGGCGGTCGGGATGTTCCTCACCACGCTCAGTTTCCTGGCCACGACGCCCGAGGCCCGGCAGGAAGGGCAGGGGAGGTTGAGCCTCTCTCAGCTGGGGCAATTCCTGTTGAAAGACACAGTGCTTCTCGGTGCCGCTCTGCTGACAGCCGCCGATTCGCTGGGCGCGGCCCGCCGTAGCTGACCGCCCGCGGACGTGGTGACCCGAGCCGGCCGGCGCGGAAGATCACGATGAGCCGGCAAGCCATGGTTTCCGGCGGTCAGCCGGGAGCGTCGAAGAGCACCGGCCACGGACGCTGCGTCGACGCCGTCGGCGCGCCGACCGCCGGTTCGGCGTCGGCCAGCACCTCGGCGGCGACCTGCCCGAACATGGGCGCGGCCGGATGCGCGGAGCGCTCGGGCCAGACCGCGGAGGTGCGCTTCACCAGGGGCGTGTCGCTGATCGGCCGCCACGCGATCCGCGGCTCCCGGCGCGCGGTCGTGGCCGGCTCGATCGCCACCGCGCCCCCGGCCAGCACCAGCCCGAAGAGGAACTCCGGGTTGTGAGCCGGCCGGACCCGGGCGGGCGCGAACCCCTGCCGCCGGCACACCTCCAGCAGGTGGTCGTGCCAGCCGGGCGCGGTCGCGCGCGCCGCCGTCACCAGGTCCAGTCCGGCCAGCGCGGCCAGCGCCACCTCCCGCCCGCGGGCCAGCGGTGAGGTCCGCGGCAACAGCACCCCCAGCGGTACGTCGACCGGCGCGCCGAAGCGCAGCCCCTCCGCCTCGACCGGGTGGTGCGCCAGCCCCACGTCGAGCCGCCGCTCGGCGAGCATGCGCAGCTGCTCGCCGCTGGTCAGCTCGTGCAGCTCCACGTCCAGCCCCGGTGCCCGGTCGGCGAGCCGGTCCAGCAGGGCGTGCAGTCGTACGGCCGGTGTGTCCGGCGGCACCCCGGCCCGGAGTACACCGAGCGCGCCCGCGCGCACCTGCCGCATCAGGTCGCGTAGCCGCCCCTCGCCGGCGAGGAACTCCTCCGCCTCGCCGAGCAGCAGCTCACCGGCGGTGGTGAGGCGGATCTGGCGGCGGGAGCGGTCGAAGAGCTCCACCTCCAACTCCCGCTCCAGCCGCTGGATGGACTGGCTCAGCGGCGGCTGGGCCATGCCGAGCAGTTCGGCGGCCCGCCCGAAGTGCAGCTCGCGGGCGACCAGCACGAAGTGCCGCAGGTGTCGGAGCAGGTCCACGGGCCGGACCCTACGCCAGCGCGGTGCGGCGACCGGGTGCTCGTCCCGAGCGCGGACCGCCGTCCGAGGTGGATACCGTGCGGGAGTGGCAGTCGTGGAGCGTGTCGAGGGCGTCTTCGCCCGGGCGGGGGTGGAGGGCAACCTGCACGTGGTGGACCTCGACCACCCCGGCGAGGGGCGGACGCCGGTGGCCGGGAGGTCGCCGTCGGGGCGGACGAGCAGGTGGTGATCGCCTCGATCTTCAAGATCCTGCTCGTGTTGGAGTTCGCCCGGCAGGTCACCGACGGTCAGCTCGACCCGACCGAACGGGTCCTGGTCACCGCCGCGGACCGGCTCGGCGGCTGGGGGTTGGCCGGCTGCGACGACGACGCCGAGGTGTCGCTGCGTGACCTCGCCTACTTCGCCATGTCGGTGAGCGACAACACCGCCGCCGATCTGCTGCTGCGCCGGGTCGGTCCGGACCTGCTGCCGATGCTCGCCGCCGAGCTGGGACTGGCCCGGACCCGGATCGTCGGTGGGCCCCGGCAGCTCGTCGAGGTGATGCTCGCCGACGTCGGGGCGCGCACCGAGGCCGAGTTCGCGCGGATCTTCCCCACGCTGAGCGCCGAACGGGTCCGTGCCATGCGGGTCTTCGACCCGGAGCGGACCACCTCCAGCACCGCGCGGGACATCACCCGGCTGCTCGGCCTGATCTGGCGGGACGAGGCAGGCCCGGCCGCGGCCTGCGCCATGGTGCGCGGCTGGATGGCCCGTCAGCTCTTCTGGACCCGGCTGGCGGCCGGTTTCCCGCCCGGCGTCCGGGTGGCCGGCAAGACCGGCACCCTGCCCGGGTTGCACCTGGAGGCCGGCGTCGCCGAGTACCCCGACGGCGGCCGGTACGCGATCGCCGTCTTCGCCCGCACCCCCCAACTCGCCACCCGGCGGATCGACGTGGACCTGGCGATGGGGGAGACCGCCCGTACGGCCGTCGAGGCGCTGCGCGCGGAGTGAGTTTCCGGCGGCGGATGCGCCCTGGGCGTCGGCGGTGACCAGGTTTGATACCCGATGGCATATCGACCGGACGCCTCGCTGATCTTGGACGTGCGCCCACCGGCGCTGGTTGGCTCTGGTCGACCGATCGCCGAGTTCCAAGGGAGCGCACTCGTATGCCCAACCTCGACCGTCGCCGATTCCTTCGTGACGCTGCCGCCTCCACCGCCCTGGTCACCGCCGGTGGACTCGCCTCGACCTCGCTCGGCGCCCCGGCCGCCTCGGCGGCGCCCGCCGGTGCGGCTCGGCGCCGTCCCGGCCCGGTCAGCTTCCGCTGGTGGGGCACCGCCGGCTGGCGGGTCGACATCGGCGGCCGGACCGTCCTGGTCGACCCGTTCCTCAGCCGGATCGACACCGGGCTGTTCGCCGGTGCCTTCAAGGACTCCACTCCGCTGGAGGTCGACACCGCGGTGGTCGACAGCTACGTCGACCGCGCCGAGACGGTGCTGGTGACGCACACCCACTGGGACCACTTCATGGATGTGCCGTACATCGCCGGCCGCACCGGCGCCCGGGTCTTCGGGACGCTCACCGCGTACCACCTCGGGCTCGCGTACGGGGTGCCGTCCGGGCAGCTCAGCGCGGTCAAGGGCGGCGAGGTGATGGACTTCGGGGACTACACCGTCGAGGTCGTCGCCTCGCTGCACAGCCGTAACGGGTCCTACGCGGTGGCGTTCCCGGGAGTGCGGGTGAACCCGCCGGCGAAGCCGGCCACCATCGCCGACCTGCCGGAGGGCGACACCCTGAACTACGTCCTGCGGGTCGCCGATGGGCCGACCGTGTTCTTCATGGGCGCCAGCGACTTCGTGGCCCGTAACCTGACCGGCATCGCGCCGGACGTGGCCATGGTGGCGTTGAACAGCACCACGGTGACCGTCGACTACGTGGCCCGGCTGATGGCGGCGCTGGATCACCCGAAGGTCGTCGTGCCGGTGCACTTCGACAACTTCGAGACCGAGCTGCGCAACCCGCCCACCGTGGCGCCCGCCGACCGCACACGACTCGACCGGCTGATCGCGTCGGTGCGGGAGTCGTCTCCGCGTAGCCGGGTGCTGGTGCCCGAGTACGGCACCGCCTACCACTTCTGATCGGGGGACGGCGGGTGGTCACGGGGGTGCCCGACCACCCGCCGGATCGCCCGGTGGCGGGTTCCGCAGCCGCCCGCCGATTGCACGCAACTACGTAAGTTCGTAGTATCGACGTATGGCGGATGTGGAGCGGCGGCTGGCCGCGTTGGAGGCGCAGGTCGCCGACCTCGTCGAACGGTTGCCCGCGCGAGGAGAACCGGCGCCGGAGGTCCCCGGTGACACCTTCTGGGCGCTCGACGGGCTCAAGCAGCGCCTGCCCGAGGGCGGCGGCGGGGCCGTGCTCTACACCGGCGCCGTCCGCCTCGCCGACGAGCACTACGACTGGCAGTACGGCCGCACCGTCGACGCCGTCCTCGACGCCGACTGGACGGAGCTGGCCGGCACGCTGAGCGCCCTGGCCCATCCCGTCCGGCTCCGCCTGCTGCGCGAGATCCTCGGCGGGCGGCGCGGCACCGCCGAGCTGACCGAGATCGAAGGGCTGGGCACCAGCGGCCAACTGCACCACCACCTGCGCCAGCTCACCGCCGCCGGTTGGCTGCGCAACGCCGGCCGCGGCCGGTACGCCGTACCGGCCGAACGGGTCGTCCCGCTGCTCGCCATCCTCACCGCCGCTCGCCGCTGACCGAGCCACCGCCCCACCCGACCCGGACGGCGCCCCTCCCGCCGCCCGATCGACGGAAGGAGCACCATGCGCAAGCCGACCGCACTCACGCTCGCCGTCGGGCTCGCCGCCGCGGCGGCGGCGTTCCCCGTCGCGCCCGGCGCACCCACCCTCGGCGGGCGGCACACCGGAGACGCCGACCTGGCCGCCACCACCCGGGCCGCACTCGGCGACGGCCGGGGCTACCGCGGCCTCGCCGTCGCCCTGATCGAGCCCCACCGGGTGCGCACCGCCGGGCTCGGTGACCGGGCCCCCGGCGGCCCGCCCGTCGAACCCGGCACCCCGTTCGAGATCGGATCGATCGGCAAGGCGCTGACCGGGATGCTGCTCGCACACCGCGCCAGCGCCGGCGCGGTACGCCCGGACGACCCGCTGTCCGCCGCGCTGCCGCAGGTCACCGGGGCGACCCGCGAGGTCACCCTCGCCGAGCTGGCCAGCCACCGCTCCGGCCTGCCCCGGCTCGCCACCTCCCCGGCCGACCTGCTCACGACGGTCTGGACCAACATCACGGCCGGCAACCCGTACGCCCGGTGGAACACCGACCGCCTGATCGACGCCGCCGGCGACAAGCGCCCCGGCGACGGGCGCGGCGAGGTGCACTACTCGAACTTCGGGGTGTCGCTGCTCGGGCAGGCGCTCGCCGCCCAGGCCGGCACCGGCTACCCCGAGCTGCTCGACCGTGAGCTGCTACGCCCGCTCGGCATGACGCATACCGTGGTCGCCACCGACCCCGCCGGACTGCCGCCGGATCGGGCCACCGGCGCGAAGCTCGGCGGCCGGACCGCCGACCCCTGGCTGGGCAGCGGGTACGCCCCCGCCGGGATCGGGGTCTGGTCGACCGCCGAGGACCTGTCCCGGCTGCTCGTCGGGCTGCTCGCCGGCACCGCCCCCGGGGCCGACGCCGCCACTGCCCGCTTCACCGAGAACGCCCGCGACCGGATCGGCTACGGCTGGTTCACCAGCCGGTACGGCGACCGCGAGGTCACCTGGCACAACGGCGGCACCGGCGGATTCCGGTCGTACGCGGCGATCGAACGGGCCACCGGCCGGGGCGTGGTGGTGCTCGGCAACACCGAGCACGACGTCGACCGGCTCGGACTGCGCCTGCTCGGCGTGCCCGCCGATCCGGCCGAGGACGGTCGGGAGGTACCGCTCGCCGGTTGGGTCGGCGCCGCCGTCGCCCTCGGCTTCTCGCTCCTCGGCGGGGCGAGCCTGCTGCGCACGGCACGACGGATGCCCGACCGGCTCAGCCTCACCGGTGCCGCCGGCTGGGCCCTGCTCTACCTCGGCCTCGGGCACCGGCTCGGCAACTGGTCGCTGGTGCCCGGCTGGCTCTGGCCGCTGGGCGTCGGCCTGTCGGTCGCCGGGCTGGTCACGACCGCGCGCCAGTGGCGGGCGTTACCGACCGTCGCCGGAGCGCCGACGTGGCGGCGGTCGGCCTCCCTCGCCGGCTCGCTGCTCGTCGCCGTGCCCCTGCTCGTCGCCATCGCCGCCTGACCCCACCGGGTGCCCGGCCCGCGGTCGCCCGGACCCGTGGGTCGGGCCCGCCGGTCGGCCGGATCCGCAGGTCGGGCCTTCAACGGGCGGCCGGTCGACGAGGCGACCCCGGTCGCCGCCGTGCCCGGCCCGTCGCCGGCGGACACGAGGGGTCGGGTCAACCGGCCGCGCGAGTCGGCCGCCCGGCGCCGGGATCGGGTCCGGGCGCGGCCGGACCGACCAGTCCCGTCTCGTAGGCGACGATGACCAGCTGCGCCCGGTCCCGTACCGCCAGCTTGGTGAGCAGCCGCCCGACGTGCGTCTTCACCGTCGCGAGGCTGAGGTGCAGGTGCGCGGCCAGTTCCGTGTTGGAGAGCCCGCGAGCGATCAGGGTGAGCACCTCCCGCTCCCGCTCGGTCACCCCGTCCAGGCGGCGCGGCAGCGGCCGGGCCGGCTCCGGCCGCCGGGCGAACTCGTCGATCAGGCGCCGGGTGACCGTCGGCGCGAGCAACGCCTCACCCGCCGCCACGACCCGGACCGCGGCCAGCAGGTCGGCCGGCGGGGTGTCCTTGAGCAGGAACCCGCTCGCCCCGGCGCGCAGCGCGCCGTACACGTACTCGTCCAGGTCGAACGTGGTCAGGATGAGCACCCGGGTGCCCGCCGTCGCCGGGTCGGCGCAGATACGCCGGGTCGCCTCGATGCCGTCCATCTCGGGCATCCGGACGTCCATCAGCACCACGTCCGGGCGGTGCCGGGCCGCCAGCGCCACGGCCTCGACACCGGTCCCTGCCTCGGCCACCGTGGTGCAGTCGCCGGCCAGGTCGATAAGCACCCGGAAGCTGCCGCGCAGCAGGGCCTGGTCGTCGGCGATGAGCACCCGGATCATGCGACGGCCCGGTACGGCAGGCGGGCGGAGACCGCGAAGCCGCCACCCGGACGCGGGCCGGCCGAGAACTCCCCGCCGTGCAGCGCCACCCGCTCGCGCATGCCGGTCAGCCCGTGGCCGTACCCGCCCATCCGGACCGGCCGCCGGCCGTCGTCGACGACCTCCACCCGCACCTCGCCGGGCCCCACCACGACAGTCGCGTGGCAGGCCGCCGGGGCCGCGTGCTTCACCACGTTGGTCACCGCCTCCTGCACGATCCGGTACGCCGCCAGGCCCACCGACTCCGGCACCGCGTCCCCGTCCGCGACGTCCTGCCGCACGTCCAGCCGTACCTCCACCCCACCGATCGCCGCGCGGTCGGCGAGTTCCGGCAGCTCGCCGATGCCGGGCGCCGGAGCGTGCTCGGTGCCCTCGCGGAGCGCGCCGAGCACCCGGCGGATGTCGGTCAGCGCGCCCCGGCCGGTCCGCTCGATGACCCGCAGGGCGTCCCGCGCCTCACCCGGGTCGACGTCGGCGACGTGGTTGGCGACGGCCGCCTTCACCACGATCAAGCTCATCGTGTGGGCCACCACGTCGTGCAGCTCCCGGGCGACCCGCAGCCGCTCCTCGGTGGCCGCCTGCCGTACCAGTTGCTCGCTCTGCCGGGCGGCGAGCGCGCGTCGCTCCCGCATCGACCAGCCGACCAGCCAGGCCGGCGCGATCATCACCGCGGCGTAGCCGACCGCGCCGCCGCGGGTCCACAGGTCACCGGCGGTCGTCGCCAGCCCGACGCTCACCAGGACCAGGCAGACCGCGGCGTACGCCAGCGACCGGCGGACGGGCTCGGCGACGGCCAGCGTGTAGAAGGCCAGCCCGATCGCGACCGCCGGAGCGGCGGCGGCGAAGTTCGGGATGACCCCGGTCACCAGCGCCACGGTGGTCGTCGCGCTCACCGCGACGGCCACCGCGACCGGCCAGCGTCGCCGGACTGCCACCGGCAACCCGATGACCACTCCGGTGAGCACCGACACCCAGACCGGCTCGCGTACCCCGCCGTGCAGCGGGGCCTCCAGCGCCGCGTACGCGCAGAGCGCCGCACCGAGCACGACGGCCAGCACACCGTCCACCAGGTACAGATCGATCGGCCGTGGCGGCCGGGTAAGCAGGTGGGTGCTCACCTGGGCAACGGTAACCGGAGACCCGGCCCGGCGCGTCCACCCGAGGCCCGTCATCCCCCGGGATGACGCCGGGCCGCTCGGCGTCCCCCGGATACGCCCCGGGCACCATGCGCAAGTGCGGTCCCCGGCTCGACGCGCCGGACAGCCCCCAGCGGGCACCGTGGCCGCATGACGACACAGACAGTCACACTGGTCGGGCTCCGGGCGGTGTACGGCTCGGGCAACCGGCGGGTGACGGCGCTCGACGGCGTGACGACGAGCTTCGCCGAAGGCACGTTCACGGCGGTGATGGGCCCCTCGGGCTCCGGGAAGTCCACTCTGCTGCACTGCGCGGCGGGGCTGGACCGGCCGGTGGAGGGGAGCGTCACCGTCGACGGGATCTCCCTCGACCGGCTCTCCGAGGACGACCTGACCCGGCTGCGCCGGGACCGGATCGGCTTCGTCTTCCAGTCGTTCAACCTGATCTCGTCGTTGACCGCGGCGCAGAACGTCGAACTGCCGCTGCGGCTGGCCGGCCGGCGCCCGCCCACCCGGGACGTCGCCGCCGCCCTCGCCGCCGTCGGGCTCACCGACCGGGCCGGGCACCGGCCGGCCGAGCTCTCCGGCGGCGAGCAGCAGCGGGTGGCCGTCGCCCGGGCGCTGATCACCCGGCCGGCGGTGCTCTTCGCCGACGAGCCGACCGGCGCGCTGGACAGCGCCACGTCCCATCAGGTGCTGCGCCTGCTGCGGGGACTCGTCGACGACCACGGGCAGACCGTGGTGATGGTGACCCACGACCCCGCCGCCGCCGCGTACGCCGACCGGATTCTCCTGCTCGCCGACGGCCGTCTCGCCGACGAGCTGACCGGAGACCTCACCGCCTCGTCCGTCGCCGCCCGGATCGCGGCCACGACCGCGGAGCCGGCATGGTGAGCGTCAGGCGTTCCACCGGTGCGTTCGTCGCCGTCGCCATCGGGGTGGCGCTGGTCGCCGCGACCATGCTGCTGCTCGCCTCGGGGCGGCCGCAGACACCGGAGCGGCTGGCGCGGGCGGCCGTCGTCGTGGCCGGCCCCGAAGCGGGTAGCCCCGCCGATCCCTTCCCACCCGACCGCCCGTGGTCCGCGTCGAGGACGGCCGAGCTGGTCGCCCGGCTCGCCGCGCTGCCCGGCGTCGCGGCCGCCGTGCCGGACCGCACCTTCTACGCCCAGCCCCTCGTGGACGGTCGTCCGCCACAGCTCCACGGCCAGCGGCAGGACGCCCACGAGGGGCACGGATGGTCCAGCGCCCGACTCGGCGGGCTGACGTTGGCGGCCGGTGCCCCTCCCCGCCGACCCGGCGAGGTGGTCGTCGACACCGCGCTCGGGCTACGCCCCGGTGCTCCGGTGACCCTGCTGACCGCCGCCGGCGGCCAGCCCTACACGGTCACCGGTCTGCTCGACGCGCCCGGAGTGCACGTCGCCGACGAGGTCGCCACCGCTCTCGCGCCCGGCGTCCGGGCCATCGGCCTGATGCTCTCCCCGGACGCCGATCCCGAGCGGGTCGCTGCCGCCGCCCGTGAGGTGCTCGGCGGCGACGGCCGGGTCGTCACCGGCGACGGGCGGGGAGTGCTGGAACCGCGCGGGGACGCCCGTACCCGCTGGATCGGCATGCAGGTGCTCACCGCCACCGCCGCCCTGGCCGGCTTCGTCACGGTCTTCGTGGTCGCCGCGACCTTCGCGTACACGGTCGCGCAGCGCCGCCGGGAGCTGGCTCTGCTGCGCGCCGTCGGCGCCACCCCTCGGCAGCTCCGCCGCCTGCTCTACCGGCACGCGCTCCTGGTGGGCGCCGGTGCCGCGCTCGCCGGCCTGCTGGCCGGTGCCGCGCTCGCCCCGCTCCTGGGCCGGCTGCTGGTCGACGTCGGGTTCGAGCCGTCGACGTTCCGGGTCCGGTACACCCTCTGGCCGATCGCCGTCGCGCTGGCGACCGGGCCGGTGGTGGCGTTGCTGGCCGTCTGGACGGCGGCCCGGCGGGCGGCGCGGGTACGACCGTTGGAGGCCCTGCGCGAGGCGGCGGTCGAGCAGCGGCCGCTCGGGCCGCTGCGCGCGACGGTCGGAGGGCTCCTCGTCGCGGCGGGCGTGGCGTTCGGGTTCGCGACCGCCCTGGCCGGCGACCCGCAGCAGGGCGCGGACCGCGCCCTGCCCATGGTGATGGCGCTGGTCACCGGCGCCGCCGTGCTGGCACCGGTCTTCGTCGGTCCGGTGACGGCCCTGCTCACCCCGACGGTACGGCGGCGGGGCGGGGCGATCTCGCTGCTGCTGCGTGCCGGCGCCCGGACCGCCGCCCGGCGGTCCGGGGCGACCGCCGCGCCCGTGCTGCTCACCGTCGCCTTCGCGGTGCTGGTGTCGGGCATGATCCGCACGTCCACCCCGGTGTACGCGACGAACCGGATCAACGCGGTGAACGCGGAGTGGGTGCTCCTCCCGGACCGGGCTCCCGGCCTCTCCGACCAGGCGGTCGAGGCGGTCTCCGGCGCGGCGGTGCTGCCGACCACCGTCTTCGTCGACGGTGACACCGCTGCGGAGCCGGTCCGTCCGCTGACCGCGCTCGGCATCGACCCGGCGACGTTCAGCGCGGCGAACCGCATGCTCACCGTGGTCGCGGGCTCCCTCAGCGACCTGCACGGCGAGGGCACGACGGTGGTCAAGGCCTCGCTGGCCGGTACGACCACCCTGCCCGACCGGCCCTACCCGGTGGTCTTCGCCGACGGGGAGCGGGTGCCGTTGCGGGTCGTCGCGGTGGTGAGCGACGACTCCTTCCCCGGCGACCTGCTCCTGCCCCGGGCCGCCGTCCGGGGGCACGACCCCTCCGCCCTGACCGACGCGGTCTACCTCAGCTCTCCGATCGCCCCACCGGCCGGGGCCCGGGTCGTCGACGTCGCCACCTGGGCCGCCGAGGTGGATCGGGCCGAGGACCGGCTGGTCTGGCTGGCCACCCTGCTGCTGATCGGGGTGACGGCCGGCTACGGCGGGATCGCCGTGGTCAACACGTTGCTGATGGCGGCCGCCGGCCGGGCGCGCGATCTGCGGCTCCTCCGGCTGGCCGGGGCGACCCGGCGGCAGGTCGTACGGCTGGTGGCCGTGGAGTCGGCGCTGGTGGTGGCGGTCGGCGCGGCGCTCGGCGGGGTGGTCGCGCTGGTCGGGCTGCTGAGCATCCGGGCCGGGCTGGCCGAGCAGGTCGGCGCGCCCGTCGACCTCGTCGTCCCCTGGTCGGTGGTGGGTGGCGTCGTCGGCCTCTGCCTCCTGCTCGCGCTCGCGTCGAGCGGGTTGCCGGCCTGGCGGCTGCTCCGCCGGCGGTCCACTGTGCACGTCGAGTGACGAACCGGAGGCGTCACCCAACTGAGCGTCGCCGTTCCGCCCGGTCCCGGCAGTCACCGGGACCGGGCGGGGGCGTCTCACCGGCGGTCGGGCTCCGGCCCGGTCGGCGTGGGTCGGTCGGCGGTGGGCAGGACGGCCCGCCCGGTCAACCGCCAGTACTGCCGGCGCTCCTCGTCGCGCACCACCACCCCGAGCCGGCCCAGCTCCCGGCGCAGCTTCCGGGCGTCGTCGCGGCGATCCCGTTCGAGCGCCCGCTCCCGGGCCCGCAGCAGCGCGTCCGCGCCGGCCGGCAGCCCCGGCAGATCGGGCACCCAGAGCCGGTACGCGCCCCGGTGCGGGTCCTCCTCCGCCCACGGCCAGCCGTGCGCGCGGAACGCCGCCCGCAGCCGGTCCCGGTTCAGCTCCGAACGCTCCCGCAGCAGTTCCCCACCGTCGCCGTCGAGCAGCACCAGGTCGCCGCCGTCGACGAGGACGACGCGGACCTGCTGCCGGGGTATCTCCTGCTGCTTGCCGTCCCGGCGCAGGGCGACCCGCTCCCGGTCGACGGTCACGGTGAGCCGTTCGGCGGTGCCGGCCCCGGCGAGCAGCACGCCGACCACCACCCCGACCGCCGCCGCGCCGAGGCCGACCTGCGGCTGCGGCAGCCGCGACACCGCCTCGAACAGACCCTTCCACGGCACCCAGGGCAGGCCGGCGATCCACCCCGCCCCGGCGGCGAGCAGCCAGCCGGCCCCGGCGCCGAGCGGCGGGAAGCCGCCCCACATCAGCACCAGCTCGGCCGCCCCGCCGCCGACCCTGGTGCGGGAGTCGCCGGACATGGTCAGGCCACCTCGCGGCGCAGCGTCCGGACCAGGCCGAGAGCCAGCGGTACGACCACCCAGAGCAGCAGGGAGACGCCGAGCCGACCCCACTGCTCGCCGGTCATGGAGTCGCTCAGCAGCGGCTCCATGGTGCGGCCGGTGTCCAGCCACCCGGCCGCCCGTTGCAGCGCCGGCACCAGCCCACCGACTATCGACCACACGGTGGGCAGCAGCAGGTACGTGACGATGGCGAGCGGGGTGTTGAGCAGCAGCAGCCCGAAGCCGACGCCCATCAGCACGTTGACGAGCTGGAACACCAGCGAGTGGAGCAGCAGGGCCCCGCCGAGCTCCCACCGGCCGGCCCCGCCGGTCACCCCGGCGACCAGCGTGCCGGCCGCGGCCACCGCCAGGCTGATCACCACCGACGCCAGGGTGGCCACCACCACCGCGGCGAGCTTCGCGCCGACCACCCGCTCCCGGCGGGGCACCAGGGCGTACGTGACGAGCGCGGTCCGTTGGGACCACTCGGCCGTGATCGAGAGGATGCCGAGCACGGGCAGGAGCACCCCCACCGGCAACAGTGACGGCACGAAGAAGTTCACGAACGTCTGTTCCGCGTCCTCGGCGTAGCCGAGCTGGAGGGTGACGATGACGGCGGTGGTCAGCCCGATGATGATCAGCAGCCAGAGCCCGGCCCGGGTGTCGGCGAGCTTGCGCAGCTCCACCGCGGTGAGCCGCAGCAGCGACGGCCGCCGTACGCCGGCACGCGGCGCGGGCGCGACGTGGCTCGCGTGGGGTGCGGTGGTGGTGGTCACTTCCCGGCCTCCTTGGTCGATTCGGCGGTGAGGGTGAGGAAGAGCTGTTCCAGCCCACCGCCGGCCGGGCGCAGCTCGGTCAGCGCGACCCCGGCGTCCGCGGCCGCCTGCCCGACGGTCCCGGTCTCGGCGGGCACCAGCAGCCCGTCGGCCGTGTCCCGCGCGGCGAGCCCGGCGGTCTCCAGGGCGTGGCGCAGCGCCTCGGCGTCGCGGGCCCGCACCAGCGTGCCGTTGCCGGCGAGCAGCTCGGTCTTGTCTCCCTGGGCCACGACCCGGCCGCCCCCGATCACCACCAGCCGGTCCGCGACCGCCTCCACCTCGCGCAGCAGGTGGGAGGAGAGCAGCACGGTGCCGCCCCGGTCCGCGAAGTCGCGCAGCAGGCCGCGCATCCAGAAGATGCCCTCCGGGTCGAGCCCGTTGGCCGGCTCGTCGAGGATCAGCACCCGTGGGTCACCCAGCAGCGCCAGCGCCAGGCCGAGGCGCTGCCGCATGCCCAGCGAGTACGCCCGGACCCGCCGCTTCGCCGCCGCCGAGTCGAGTCCGACCAGCTCCAGCCTGGCGGCGACCTCCCGCCGGCCCAGGCCCATGGTGTGCGCGGCGACACCCAGCGCCTCCCGGCCGGTCCGCCCGGCGTGCTGGGCCGAGGCGTCCAGCAGTACCCCGATCTCCCGTCCCGGGTTCTCCAGGTCCCGGTAGGGGCGTCCGGCCGCGGTGGCCCGGCCGGTGGTCGGCGGGGTCAGGCCACAGATCATCCGCAGGGTGGTGGACTTGCCCGCCCCGTTCGGTCCGAGGAATCCGGTCACCGTGCCCGGTTCACAGCGGAACGACACGTCGTCGACGGCCTGGTGCCGGCCGTACCGCTTGCTCAGGTTCTCCACGCTGATCATGCGTCGAGCCTGCGCGAGCCACCCGGCTGCCCGCAGCGGCCGGCGGTCGCCGTTCGCCGCGACCTTGGTCTACGCGAGGGTCTCGACTTTGGTAGCTGGCTGGCCTGCGTCCGGGCTGCCTAGCATTGACACGTGACCAGCGCCGTCGTGCCGGACCACCCCTGGCTGCTGCCGGGGGCGCTCGCCGTGCCGACCGAGCGGGGCCGTTCCCGCCCCCGGCGCACCACCCGGGACTGGATCGTCGACGGCCTCTGCTTCCTGATCTCCCTCTTCTGGGTCCTGGTCGTCACCCTCGACGCCGCCGCGCCGAACCCCGAGATGACCGCCCCACCGCCGCACGACTGGATGATCGCGGCGGACGCGCTGGTCGGTCTGGTCTGCTGCGTGCTGCTCTGGTTCCGCCGGCGCTGGCCGGTCGGGCTGGCCGTCGCCACCCTGCCGTTCACCGCGTTCTCGATGGCCGGGGCGATCCCGCTGCTGATCATCTTCTTCACCGTGATCGTGCACCGGCGTACGGCGATCGCGTTGGCGATGACGGGCGCGGGCATCGGCACCAACTTCCTCCTCGCCTACCTGCGGCCCGAGCCGGGCACGCCGTACTGGGCGTCGATGGCGTGGGGCATCCTGCTCAGCGGGATGGTGCTGGCCTGGGGGATGTTCGTGCGGGCCCGCCGGCAGCTGGTCGTGTCGCTGCGGGAGCGCGCCGAACGGGCCGAGGCGGAGCAGCAGTTGCGGGTGGCGCAGGCCCGCCAGCTGGAGCGCACCCGCATCGCCCGGGAGATGCACGACGTGCTCGCGCACCGGATCTCGCTGCTCAGCCTGCACGCCGGTGCGCTGGAGTTCCGTCCGGACGCGCCGCCGGACGAGGTGGCGAAGGCCGCCGCCGTGATCCGCGGCAGCGCGCACGCCGCGTTGCAGGACCTGCGCGAGGTGATCGGCGTGCTGCGCGCGGAGACCGGGGTCGAGGAGGATCCGGAGCGTCCGCAACCCACCCTGGCGGACCTGCCGGCGCTGATCGAGGAGTCCCGGGCGGCCGGGGTGCGGGTCAACGCCACTCATGGGGTCGCCGACACCGAGGCCGTTCCGGCGGCGGTCGGACGCAGCGCGTACCGGATCGCGCAGGAGGGGCTGACCAATGCGCGTAAGCACGCTCCCGGCGCCGTGGTGACCGTCGGCGTGGCCGGCGGGCCGGGCGCGGGGCTCAGCGTCGACATCCGCAACCGGTGGCCGGTCGGTGGGGCGACCGGCGTGGAGATTCCCGGCGCCGGCACCGGGCTGGTCGGCATCGCCGAGCGGGTCACCCTGGCCGGCGGCCGCCTCGAGTACGGGCGGGACGAGACCGGCGACTTCCGGCTGGCGGCGTGGCTGCCGTGGCCGGCGTGACCGGTCCGGGCCGGGCCGCCATGGACCCCTCGGGCCCGGCCGCGCCCGGCGGGTCCGAGGAGGCGTCGGGCCGCGAGCCGGTCCGGGTGCTGATCGTCGACGACGATCCGCTGGTCCGCGCCGGATTGTCGATGATCCTCGGCGGCGTGCCGGACGTACGGGTGGTCGGGGAGGCCGCCGACGGGGGCGAGGTGCCGGCCGCGGTCGCCGCGGGCCGGCCCGACGTGGTGCTCATGGACATCCGGATGCCCCGGCTGGACGGGCTGGCCGCGACCGAGGCCCTGCGCGCGCTGCCGGACCCGCCGGAGGTGCTGGTGCTCACCACCTTCCACGCCGACGAGCAGGTGCTCCGGGCGCTGCGCGCCGGCGCGGCCGGTTTCCTGCTGAAGGACACCCCGCCCGGGGAGATCGTGCAGGCGGTGCGCCGGGTGGCGGCGGGGGAGGCGACCCTGTCCCCGGCGATCACCCGCGCGTTGATCGCACACGTCACCGGCGCCGCGCCCGCGCCGGTCGGGGCCGATCCGCGTCGCGAGCGCGCGCTGCGGCTGCTCGCCGCGCTCAGCGAGCGGGAGCGGGAGGTGGCCGTCGCGCTCGGCCGGGGGCGGACCAACGCGGAGATAGCCGCGGAGCTCCACATGAGCGTGGCGACCGTGAAGGCGTACGTCTCGCGGCTGCTGACCCGCCTCGATCTGAACAACCGGGTGCAGGTGGCCCTGCTCGTGCACGACGCCGACCTGGTCTGACCACCGGCTGCCGCACATCATCCGGAACCTCACGGCTGAGGTTGACACTCATCCGTGTTCCAAGTTTGAGGGTTCCGGCGGTGGTGGCGTGGACGGTCTCGTGGGACGTGGGCGGGAGGTCGGTGGCTACTGGACCCGGACCAACGACCCGGAGATCGATCTCGTCGGAGCCGATCGGGGGCCGGTCGCCGAGCAGATCACCTCCGTGGGCTCGGTCAAGTGGTTGGAGCGGCACCCCTTCGACGCGCACGACCTGGGCCGACTGCTGCAGCACCGGTCCCGGCTGCCGGGCGCGGACGAAGACCTCGCCCTGGTCGCGGTGTCGCGCGGGGGCGTGGCCACCGAGGGTGTCCGGGCGCTGCCGCCGGAGGAGTTGCTCGTCGCCTACTCGGATTGAACTTCTGCTCGGCGTCTGCCGTACCACTGGCCGAGGATGCGGGTGTGGTGTTCCGCCGCGCCCCTGCCGAGCTGCGGGAGGCCTGCCGTGCGTGTTGGTGAGCAGTCGACGGACCCCATCGACCTGGTGCTGGGCGAGGTGCCGGTGCCGGCGCCGCTGACCCCGGAGGACATCCGGCTCGCGGTACGGGCGGTGGTGGTGCACGCCGCGGAGGAGTGGCCGGCCGGGCCGAAGTGCCGCAACGACGGGTCGGCCTACCCGTGCCGCCTGCACCGCTGGGGGCGCCGGGTGCTGCTCGCGCACGGCCTCAACGACCGCCAGGTCGACGCGGTGATCCGGCACGGCAACCCGTTCGTCCGGGTGCCCTTCCCGTTCACCGCCACCGGCCCGGCCCGCGACGACCGGACCGCCCCCCGTGCGGCGCTGCCCACCCCCGTCACCGCGCCGCGCTGGCCCCGCGCCAGCTGAGCCGGGGCGTCCGGCCCGCCCCCGGGGCGGGCCGAGCCACGCGGCCCGCCTGCCCCGGCGGGCTGCACGGTCTCCCCGGGTGGCGAGACGCCGGCCCGGCGCGGGGTCCCCCCATCCCCCGCACCGGGCCGGCGTCGCTCCGGCGTGGCTCAGCCGATCCCGCAGTCCGGCGCGGACCAGCTGGTGCTGTTGCGAATGCCGTCGTCGTTGTTCTCGCGGCGCGAGTCGACGTGCACGTGGTCGTCGTGGTCCGGGTAGCCGGGCCCGAAGATTCCGCTGAAGCCTCTGCTGCGGGCGTCGCGGGCGACCTCGCAGAGCGAGGAGGTGCGGGACACCACGTCGGCGGAGGTGCCGTAGAGGTGCTGGCTGTCCGACGCGCCGCCGACCTGGTTGTTGCAGGCCCGGCTGCGGAAGCCGCTGGTCACGTAGAGCGGCTCGTCCCCGAGGCTGCGCCGCATGGCCTCCAGCTTCCACATCGTGCGCAGCGCGTTCTGCCGGGTCTCGTTCGCCGAGAGCGGGCCCCCGCTCCACCCGCCCCGGCCGCAGCCGTCGTCCAGCTCGCTGTAGCTGAAGTGGCGGGGTGTGCAGTCGTTGTCCTGGAGTTCGTAGAGCTTGGCGTACGTCTCGGGGCCGGCGACGCCGTCCACCCGCAGCCCGTACGCCTGCTGGAACCGCCGGACCGCGGCGTGCGTCTTGGGTCCGAAGATGCCGTCGGTCTCGACGATGTCCCGGTTGCCGGCCCAGCCGGCTACCCGGATCTGCAACTCGCGCACGTCGGAGCCGGACCGCCCCTGGTAGAGGTTGCGGTTCCACGTGTAGCAGCCGTCGGCATGGGCCGCTGGCGCGGCGACCACCGCGGCGATCGCGGCGCCTGGCAGAGCCAGCGCGAGAGCGACGGCAGCCCGCTTCAGGGTGTTTACGCGCACAGAAGTCCTCCCGATAGGAGCGTGAATGGGGTGGCCTTCGGGACATTGACCGGGGCGTCCCGCGATTTCCACCCTGGCATCTGTCGGGCAGGTTGGGGGCGATTAACGAGAATTGTCCTCATGATTTGCGGTTGCTGGACAGTGGCTGTAAATGTGGTGGATACGCGAATCAACCATTTCCGCCGTGGAACGCCGAGATAGCGCGGAAAGGCACCGAACCTCGCGGAATGACCCAGCGAGGGTGATGTTCTCCGGGGTCGAGTGAGCGGTAACGTCAGGCCCCGGGGCGACGCGCGGGGGAGGTGGACGTGGCGCGGGGAGGCGTCTTCTGCGTCGAGGGCCAGTGGCACCGGGACCTCAACGAACGAGGATCCGTCCTGCCCACCCTCGAACTGCTCGAGCGGCTGGGCAAGATCAGGTTCATCCACAAGGACGCGGCGACCCGCGACGAGCTCTTCTACTTCCTCGACCGGTGGCTGCTCAAGCAGTACGCCGACCACCGGGTGGGGTTCTTCGCGATGCACGGGGAACCGAGCCGGCTCCGGCTGACCGACTGGAGCTCCGTCGAACTCGCCGACGTCGCCGAACTGATGGCCGGGCGGTGCGAGGGGCGGCGGCTCTACTTCGGCAGCTGTTCGGTGCTGCGGGCCTCCGACGCCGCGCTACGCGAATTCCTCGAGATCACCGGGGCGGCCCTGATCTGCGGTTTCACCCGGGACGTCGACTGGGTCGAATCGGCGGCCTTCGAAACGGTACTGCTCGACGTGCTGGCCAACGGTCAACGGCACAACGCCGCGGAACTGCGGATGGGATCCGCGCACTGGGCGCCCCTCGCCTCGTACCTGGGATTCCGGGTGATCTACGCCAACGGGCGCGCCTGGCGCCCCCCGGTACGGCCCCGCGTTCCCGCGCAGCAGGGCGCGGAGCGCACCGCCGCCCGCCCGCACTGACCGGGGCACCCGGACGGGGCGCGGTGGCGGGCCTGGTAGAAACGACTCGTGGCACGCAGCATCGCGACGAACACCAAGGTCGACCGCGACGGCCTGATCGAGTTCCTCCGCCCCCGGCACCGCGTGGTGCTCATGACGACCCGGTCCGACGGGCGACCCCAGTCCTCACCGGTCACCGCGGGCGTCGACACCGCCGGCCGGCTGGTGATCTCCACCTATCCCGAGCGGGTCAAGGCGGCCAACGTGCGCCGCGACCCGCGGGTCTCCGCCTGCGTGCTCTCCGACGACTGGAACGGGCCCTGGGTGCAGCTCGACGGCACGGCCGAGGTGCTGGACCTGCCCGACGCGCTCGAACCGCTGGTGGAGTACTTCCGCTGCATCTCGGGGGAGCACCCCGACTGGGACGAGTACCGCGCGGCCATGGTGCAGCAGGGCAAGTCCCTCATCCGGGTGACCATCGAGCGCTGGAGCCCGATCGCCACGGGTGGCTTCCCCGCCCGCCTCGCCGACTGAGACGGCC
>NZ_SMKG01000001.1 GCF_004348525.1 Micromonospora sp. 15K316
GGCGGGATCTCCACGCCCTCGAGGCGGTCGTAGAAGAGGAACTCGTCGCAGGCGGGGGGCAGCAGCGCCGAGGTGGACTTCTCGACCCCGACACCGACGACCCGTTTGTTGAGCTCCCGGAGCTTGTGGACCAGTGGCGTGAAATCGCTGTCGCCGGTGCAGATCACGAAGGTCGAGATGTAGTCCCGTTCGAAGGCCAGCTCCACCGCGTCGACGGCCATCTTGATGTCGGCAGCGTTCTTGCGGGAGGCCCCCATCCGCTGGGGTATCTCGATGAGTTCGACATGGCTGCGGGTGAGCATGCGCCGGTCCTCGTCGAAGTACGACCAGTCGGCGTACGCCCGGCGTACCACCACGCGGCCCCGCTCGGCGAGGGCGTCGGCGATGGGACGGAAGTCGAAGGCCGTCCCGCCGAGGTGATCACGGAACCCCAGTGCGAGGTTCTCGTAGTCGAGGAAAAGGGCAATCCGGTCTTCTTGATCCACGGAGGCAGCTTAGCGTCCCGTCTTCGAACGTTGATCGTGTATTCCGTCGGTTCTGAGCACCTACCGGGCAGGCGGTCTCCCCGCACTCGTCCGGCTGGTGCCGGGTGACCGGGGTGTTCGTCCGGCAGGTGTCGATGGCCGGGGGTCAGCGGTCGCAGCGGGTCATCCGGGCCCGGGGCCCGTCACGCGGGGTCCCGGATCCCGCTACGGCCGCCTGCCCCGTGGTGCCGCTGGCGGATGCTTTCGGGCGTCCCGCGCATCGGAGAGGACGACGGCGGCGAGGACCACCGCGATGGCGACAGCGGCCAGCAGCGGTGGGGCGAACAGCAGTGGTGCCGCCAGCCCGAGCAGGGTGAGCAGGGCGATCAGTCGGTCTGGCGACACCCGACCGAAGACCGTGTGTTCCAGCAGGGCCCGTCCCACGATGAACAGCGCGGGTCCGCCGACGAGGACGGCGACCCACGCCGGGTCGTTGTGACCGAGCGGTCGGGTGATGACGAGTTCGTCGCCGACCGCGGTGACGACCACGCCGGCCACCATTGTCAGGTGGGCGAGCGCCATGGGGCGGGCCAGCCGTATCGGATCGGCGGCGACGTCGATGGCTTCGGCAAGCAGTTCTCCGGCGCGGAAGACGTAGATCCTCCAGAGGAGCACGGTGGTGAGGACCGAGGCCGCGAAGGCGCCGGTCCGGTCGGCGGTGAAGTCCGTCCGGGTGAAGGTGAGCCCCGTGACGAGGATCAGTTCGCCGAGGGCGATGATGAAGAGTTGGCGGTGCCGCTCCGCCATATGCTCGGCGGCGACGGGCCATTCGGGCGCGGTTATCCGCCCGAGCCGTGGGGTGGGAAACCGGAGGGTGAACGCGGCGTAGTTGATCGCCGCGCCGAGGGTCCAGAGCACGGCGCGTGCGGATTCGCCGGTGACACTGCCCACGATCCAGAGCACGCCGGTGCCGGTGGACCAGATGAGTAGTCGCCAGCCGGTGCGCCTCTCCGGTTGAGGCAGGGCGACGGCGAAGAAGAGCGCCATCGCGATCTGGAGGGCGGCGTAAACGCTCGCGAATACCACGCTGCGCTCGTCGAAGGCGTCGGCCAGAACGGCCGCCATCGCGATACTGGCGATCATGGTGCCCAGGACCACCGCCTGGACCGTGGGGCGGCGAGGGTCCAACCGGTTCGTCAGCCACGCCGTGAGGCTCCAGACCCACCACACCGAGAGGAGCAGCACGAGGGTCTGGTACGCCCCCGTCCAGGTCAGCTCCGAGATCAGCTTTCGGGAGAGTTGGGTGAAGGCGAAGACGAACGCCAGGTCGAAGAAGAGCTCCAGGAGCCCCACCGGCTGCCGTTCCCGGGGCGCTTTGAGTAGCCCGCCAGGCTGTTCGTCCCCCATCACCTGCGTCCTACCGTTCCGGACTCCGCGTCGAGGCCGGAGCTCGGCAAACCACCCAAACGGGTGGAGTCGCAGGTGCACTCGTCGACGAGTCGTCTCGGCGCGTCGGGGATGTCGTGCCAGCACGTCGCCCGGCTCTGCCGCGACCTGAAGCCGAACGACGAACGCGGTTTCCCGCAGGTCGACTTCCCGTCAATTCCGTTCACCTCCGCAGCCGCAGCCCATTCGCTTTCCGGTGCACATTCCGTGGCGCCGCGAAATCGGTGCCGCGCGAATCCCAGCGACGGCAATCCGGAGCCGGGAGCCCGCACGACATCCACCTGCGCCACCGCTAGCAGCGACTACCTGCGGCAGCCATCGATGCGACGATGCGTTGTCGGAGAGATGACATCCGACACGATCGCCCCGACCTGACTCGCAGAATTGGATGATCGGACGACACGGGTCGCCTTTCAGGCCGCTCGGATCCCCTGCTCGTGCCGCTCAGTCAATTAAGTTTCGCCGCCGAGTCGCTAACCGGTCAAAGGCTTTGCCGAACGTCCATCAATACCGATGCTCTCTTCGGGCCCGAATCGCGGCCCAGTCCACCGGACCGCATACGGTCCGCCCGTGGGGGGAGGAGCATCGATGTTCGGTAGGAAGGCCACCAGACCCGTGAGAACGGCGCTCGCCGTGATCGTGCCGGGTGTTCTGGTGACGCTCGCGGGAGGCGTTGGTCCCGCGTACGCCGGGGATCCGGGCGAGGACGCGAAGGCTCGCACCACGCCGGCCTACCAGCTGGCCAAGGGCGAGGAGTGCGGGCTGCGACCGTCAGCCGGCAAGAGCGCGAAGGACGAGACGTTGAGCTGCCTGGGCGTCGAGGCGAAGCTCGACCGGACACCGGCGGTGGGAGAGAACGCGACGCTGCGGGTCACCGTCCGCGCCGCGGGGAAGATCGGACCGAGCGAGATCAGTGTCGCCCTCCCGGCCGAGCTGGAGTGGGTGCAGGCGCCGGCCGAGCTGGGCGTGCAGAAGCGCAGCAGCATGCAGCCCGAGCGGTCGGGTTCCATCTCGGTGGCGCGGACGACCCGCGCGCTGCGCTCGGGCGACAGCTTCGGGTTCAGCGGTGTGGTCCGGGCGGTGAAGGCGGGTCAGGTGCAGATCCAGGCCCGGGCGACCGCGCCGTACGGCCGGGACGTCCAGGCCGGTCAGGACGACGTCTTCCTGACCATCGCGGAGAAGGCGGGGGCGTCCCGGCTCGGACACTCGGTGCCGGCCGGCGACAGCTCCACGACGCGCGTACCCACGACCGAGCGGGCGGCGAGGCCGTCCGGCGAGAAGCCGAAGAGCGTGGGTGCGCAGAGCGTGGCGGGCGAGGCGCAGGCGGAGGCGCGGGCCAAGGGGCTGAAGGTCATCGCCCCGCAGGCGCCGTGTGACACCCGGGTGGCCGGGAACTGGAGCTTCCAGGACCAGAACGGCACCTGGCACAACCAGATGAACATGCAGGTTCAGGTCTGGGACGACGACGTCTTCGGTGACTCGCTGCTCGCCACCGGCGTGACGGACGGCGCCGGCAACTACAACATCTGCTTCGACTCGAAGGTCGAGGGCTTCCCGGACAGCGGAAACGCCGACATCTACGTCCGCTTCATCACGTCGAACTCGCTGTGGCGGGTGCAGCGCGGCGGCAACCCGCTCTCCTTCCAGACCGGAACGACCAACGACGTGCCCACCGGCAGCACCCTGAACCTCGGTGCGCTCACCGCCGCCGACGGGGCGCTGCAGCGCGGGCTGCACGCCTACGACTCCGCGAACGACGCGTGGCTGTGGGTGCCGAAGCCGAACAACCTGTGCTGGGATCAGGACGACGCGAGCTGCCGCCAGGTGGTCATCAACTGGGCGCCGGACTCGACCGACGGCACGTACTACAACCTGGGCAGCAACCAGGTGCACCTGGCCGCCGACGACCCGAACGCGCCGGTCACCGTGGTGCACGAGATCGGCCACGCGGTGATGGACGACCTGTACAACGACAACTTCCCCGCCGCGCCGAACTGCAACCCGCACAGCGTCACCGGCACCAGCTCGGCGGGGTGCGCCTGGACGGAGGGCTGGGCGGAGTGGTTCCCGGCCACCGTCTACAACGACCCGTTCTTCCGCTGGCCCAGCGGCGCCTCGCTCAACCTGGAGAACACGAGCTGGGGCAACGGCTGGGGCGAGGGCGACACCACCGAGGGCCGGGTCGCCGCCGCGTTGATCGACATCACCGACTCCGCGAACGAGGCGACGTGGGACCGGTACGGCGAGGGGCCGTGGAACATCTGGACGACGTCCCGGCTGCACAACTCGACCACCTTCGCGAACTTCTGGTCGCACCGCACCGCCGACGGCTTCAACGTGGCCGACTCGGGGGCGCTCGCCTCGGTGTACCAGAACACCATCGACTACCAGTTCCGGGACCCGCTGGGCAACTACGCCCCGCTGACCCGCCCGACGCCGACGCCGCCGCACAACTTCGGCTACTCGACCTCGTCGGTCTACTGGTCGGTGGTCGCGCTCAAGCCCAACTCCGGCGACCTGGACCTGCAGCTCTACGACGACCGGGCGCAGGGCGCGTACCTGAGCGGCAGCGCGGCCGGCGGCACCACCGTCGACTTCGTCGCTGTGGACTCCAACCGCCGGGCGTTGGGTGACTACTACCCGCGGGTGACGAACTGGTCCGGCGGCGGTGGCTACCGCGTCGAGCTCGCCCAGGGCACCAGCGTGCTCAACGGCGGCAGCAGCACGATCACGATGGGTACGAACAACGTGGTCACCGTCCGGGACACGTACCTCACCGCCGGGGTACCGGTCACCATCTCGGTGGCGACCACCAACGCCGGCCAGGACGCCGAGCTGTTCCTGATGAGCAGCGACGCGAACGCGGCCACCTGGATCCGTCCCCGCTCGGGTGCGGCGGCCGCCGCCACGGGTGGCGGGGCCGGCGCGACCGAGACGATCACCTTCACCCCGGCCCTGAGCGGCTGGTACGGCGTCGTGGTGATCAACAAGGCGGGTTCGGGGAGCTACACCCTGAGCCGGTCCTGACCGCTCACCTCCTCACCGGTCCGGGAGCGCCCGCCGCGGCGCTCCCGGACCGCTGCCCGAGGGCAGGAGCCGATCCGTCGGCGAATCGCACGGAACCGGCGGACCTGCCGCCACGTCGGACCGACGTAACCTGACGCGGGAGGCGAGAGATGCACCGACTGCCGGCCCTGCTGGCCGCGCCGGCCGTGCTGGCCGCGGCGGTGACCGTCACGGGCTGCGCGGGCGGCGACCGCACCGAGCCGGAGCCGCCGACCGGCGGCACGACGCTGGTGCTGCGGCTGAGCGAGCTGCCCGGCCTGCTGCCTCCCGGCGGCGCGGCGGCGCTCGCCCCGCGCTACTCGCTCTTCGGTGACGGCCGACTGATCAGCGCCCCGACCGCGGCGGGGGGATGGCCGCAGTTACGCGAGGACACCGTATCGGCCGACGACGTACGCGAGCTGTTCCGTACGGCCGCCGCGCTGCCGGACGGACCCGCGGCGGGCACCCCGGACGGGCCCGTCGTCCAGGTGGTCGTGGGTGCGGCCGGCGGGCGGCGCACCGTCACCCTGGCCCGCGACGACGCCGCCGCCACCCGGCTCCGGGCCGATCTCGCGCGGCACGCCGGCGGGCCGCCGACGCCGTACGATCCGACGGTCGTCGCGATCGTCGCCACGCCCGCCGACCCCGCCGAACCGGCCCGGCCGTGGCCGCTGCCGACCCTGGCCGGCGAGCCGCTGGACGGCACGTCGGCCGGCTCCACCTGCCTCGTGCTGCGCGGCGCGGATCTGGACACCGCGCGGCGCGCGGTGGGACCCGCCGACGCCGCCGCGCGGTGGCGCAGTGCGGGCCGGGTGTGGCAGGTGGCGCCGCGGCCGCTCCTGCCCGACGAGACCGGGTGCGCGGACCTCTGACCCATCACCGCCCTGCCGGGCGGAGATCGCCGGCGCGGAGTCGCCGGCCCGCCGGTCAGTCGGGCAGCAGGCGCCGGAGAACTCCCTTGCCGGTGGCACCCATCCGGTACGACTGCACCAGGTACGAGCCGCAGACGATGTTCGCGCCGGCGAGTACCGGCACCAGGTACTGCACCAGCCGTTGCCGGCGCTGCCAGGTGGCGATGTCGGCCGGGGTCTCCGCGGTCGGCAGCGTCGCGTCGCGGACCTCGACCTTGTCGCCGCGCCGGTGCGCCTCCTCGGCGAGCCGGCCGATCCGGCTCCCGCAGTAGGCGGCGTACGCGGTGGCCGCCGCGCCGGCGACGGCGAAGCCGGCCTTGAGCGCCCCCACCGTCCCGAAGCCCTTCTGCAGGGCCATCCGCCGGCCACCGACCCGGGCCAGCTGGGCGCCGGCGACCAGCGTCGCGCCGATGCCGACCCACTGCGCCGGCGTGAACCGACCCCAGGCCGACTCGGCCACCCGGATCCGGTCGAGGCCGTCGCGCAGGTCGCTGCCGGACTTGTTCACGCCGGCCACCCCCATCACCGTCCCGCCGAACCACAGGGCGGACCCGATGTCGTGCACCGCCTGGGCGACGGCGTGGTTGTCAGTGGCGGTCAGCTGCATCTCGAGCTCCTCGGCGGGACATGTGATCGCCTGCTCTTCCTGCAGTGAGTCAAGCATCTTCAGGGGCACCGCACCGGCGGATCCCGCTGACCCGCCACTCCGTCGTCCGCACCGGCGGGCCCCGGCGTACGGCCCGACGGGGACACGGTTTGGCCCGCCGGGGCCGTGCCCCCGGGGAAGGAGTAGGGGCGCCGCCGAACCAGGCGGTCATCCATCCGCTGCGTTGGGAGGCACGACGTGTTCCGCCACGACAAACACCTGCAGTTCCAAGCCCGGCCCGAGAAGCCCGACGCCCTGTTCGCGATGAAGCTGCAGGAGGTGCTCGGCGGCCAGTTCGGTGAGATGACCGTGATGATGCAGTACCTCTGGCAGGGCTGGACGTGCCGGGTTCCCGGCAAGTACAAGGACATGATCATGGACATCGGGACCGAGGAGATCGGTCACGTCGAGATGCTCACCACCATGCTGGCCCGACTGCTCGAAGGCGCCCCGGCCGAGACGACGGAGAAGGCGGTCGCCGCCAACCCCGTGCTCGCGGCCGTCATCGGCGGCATGAACCCGCAGCACGCCATCGTCGGCGGCGGTTCGCCCCTGCCGCGCGACAGCCAGGGGGTGCCCTGGAACGCGAGCTACATCGTCGCCAGCGGCAACCTCCTCGCCGACTTCCGCTCGAACGTCGCCGCGGAGGCGCAGAGCCGGTTGCAGACCAGCCGGGTCATGAACATGACCGACGACCCCGGCGTCAAGGAGATGCTCCGGTTCAACCTGGCCCGCGACACCTACCACCAGCAGCAGTGGCTGCTCGGTATCGAGCAGCTCATCGAGGACGGGTACACCGAGCACGGCATCGAGAACTCCAACGGCGACATCGAGAACAAGGACCACAACCACACGTTCTGGAGCTTCGGCACCGACAGCCAGGCGGGCGAGGGCCGGTGGGCGCAGGGCCCGAGCCTCATCGGCGGGCCCGACCTGACGTACCTGCCCGAACCGGTCGCGCTCACCGACGACACCGCCCTGCCCCCGCCGCCGGACCCGAAGCTCTACGCCACCTACGACGGCTCTCGTGGTCCGGGTAAGCCCGGTGACGCCTCCGGCGCACACGCCCAGGGGCTCGCCAACGTCGCCCGCAAGGTCAAGGACGCCCTCGACTGACCGGCGCGCCCGCCAGGTTCGAGCTGTTCGCGGGTAGCTCGGACGAGTGACAGGGCGCAGGGGAAGCCCCGGCCACGCCCGCCGCGAGAGAGTGTTGGCGGAGCCGATGTCCGCCTCGCGTCACGCACCCTCGGCGGCTGCACGCCACCGGGGTCCCCATCGCCTCCAGGCCACGGCCGCCCGGCGCGTCCCCGTGACGATCGACGCGCCGGGCCGGGCCTGCCGGAGCCGTGGTCGACGGCGGCATCCGCGCACGACCGGCAGGCCGATGAGCATCGAGGAGACGACGTGACCGGAGAGCCGAACACCGCGGACAGCCAGCCCCGTCTTCATCAGCACGGGCGGGAGATCCAGGCCTTCGGGAGTGTCCGTCAGCTGCCGGTCGCCCTGGCGTACGAGGCGCGGTTGTACTCGTGCGAGCGGTTGAACCGGCTCCTCGCCGACACCCGCATCCTGCACGCGCTCTACAAGAAGTACCACTGGCTCATGCGGGGGCACACGTTCTACCAGCTGCACCTCCTGCTCGACAAGCACGCCGACGAGCAGCTCGCCCTTGTCGACACGCTCGCCGAGCGGGTGCAGACGCTCGGCGGTGTCGCGGTCGGCGACCCGCGCCACGTCGCCGAACTGACCCGGATCCCCCGCCCGCCCGACGGCGTGGAGGAGGTGCCCGGCATGCTGTCGCGCCTGCTGGAGGCGCACGAGACGATCCTGACCGACGCGCACGACGCGGCGGCCCGGGTCGCCGAGGCCGGTGACGACGGCAGCAACGATCTGCTGGTGTCGGACCTGATCCGCACCAACGAGCTCCAGGCGTGGTTCATCGCCGAGCACCTCGTCGACACGCCGGTCGTACGCGCCTGATCCGCTACCCGTCCTCCGGCGCGCCGGTGGCCCGCCCGCCCTGTCGGCGGGCGGGCCACGCGCGCGTCAGGCGACGTCGGCGCGCCCGAGCCGCCAGTAGCCCATGAACGCGACGGCGTGCCGGTCGATGCCCCGCTCCCCCACCAGGTGCCGGCGCAGTGTGCGGATGACGCCCGCCTCCCCCGCGAGCCACGCGTACAGCGGCGACGAGGGCGTGTCGACCTCGGTGGGCACCTCCCAGAGGATCTCGGTGTCCACGTCCACGTCGTCGTCGGTGACGGGGGCGGTGGCGGGCTCGACACGGGCCGCGATCAGCTCCCCGGCCGCGGCGGCGACGGCCGGGACGAGGAGGCTGCCGCACTCGCCGGAGCCCCGGGCAAGCCAGGTCAGCTCGACGCCGGGGGGCGTCACCAGCGGGAGCGCGTCCCCGGCCTCCGGTACCTCGATCAGCGCCCGGCCGGCCGCGTCCAGCGGCAGACGTTCCAGGATGGCGGCGATCGCCGGGGTGGCGGTCTCGTCCCCGGCGAGCAGCAGCCGACCCGTCGACGGCAGCCGGAACTCGATGCCGCCGTGGTCACCGGGGTAGCCGGCGTCCGGGCCCACGAGGGCGATCTCGTCGCCGGGCCGGGCCCGCCGCGCCCATCGGGTCGCCGGGCCGCCGTCACCGTGCAGGACCAGGTCGACGTCGACCTCGGCGAGGTGCGGACGGACGGCGCGCACGGTGTAGGTGCGGATGGGGTTGCGTTGCTCCTCGGGCAGGGCCCGCCACTGCGCGTACCAGTCCGGGCCGTCCGACAGCCGCACCCCGTGCTCGCCGGGCAGCGGCAGCGCGAGCTTGATCCGCTGGTCCCAGCCGTTGTCGGCGAACCGGTCCAGGTCGGGGCCGGTGAAGGTGACCCGGAGGAACGACGGGCTCAGCCGGTGCACGGCCCGGACCTCGACGGTGAAGACGCGCCAGGGCGCGATAGGCAGGGTCTCGGTCATGGTGCCTCTCTGGGTCGGGCGGCGCCGGTCGAAGGTTAGGCTACCCTAACCAGCATTCCCGGTGAGCGGAAGTCCGCCGCCGGGCCCGGAGTTCACACCTCGATGTACGAGCCCATGATGACCGTGCGATCGCGGGGCAGGCAGAAGTGTTCGGCGGCGTCGGCGGTGATGAACGAGGTCGTGATGAAGAGCCGCTTGCGCCAGCGCGGCATGGTCGGCCGGTCGCCGGCGCGCAGCTCGATCTTGGAGAGGAAGTAGGACGCCTCGCCGGCGTCGATCCGCCCCTCGACATCGCCCGCGTTCAACCTCCGCAGCGTCTCGGGCACGTCCGGGCTCTCCATGTAGCCGAAGTAGGCGCTCACGTGGGTGATGCCGTCGTCGGAGTAACCGAGGTCGTCGACGACGATCCGCTGGTCCGCGGAGACCCGGGGCACCGGCTTGGTCTCGATCGAGAGGATCACCACGTGCTCGTGGCGTACGTGGTTGTGCTCGACGTTGGCGCGCATCGCGAGCGGCACTGTCTGCTTACCCCGGTTGAGGAAGATGGCCGTGCCGGGGACGCGCCGGGCGAGCTTGCCGTCCTCGCGCAGCTCCTCGACGAACTCCCGCAGCGAGCCCTCGTGCCGCTGGCGTTCGCTGGTGACGATCTCGCGTCCGCGTTTCCAGGTCGTCATGACCGTGAAGGCGGCGAGGCCGATCAACAACGGCACCCACGCGCCGTGCAGCAGCTTCGTCGCGTTGGCCCCCAGGAGCAGCAGGTCCCACACCAGCAGCGGCACCGCGCCCAGCGCGAGCAGCCACAGCGGGACCTTCCACTTCCAACGGCCGAGGTAGAACAGGAGGAAGGTGCTGATCGTGATCGTCGCGGTCACCGCCATGCCGTACGCGAACGCCAGCCCGGTCGAGCTGCCGTAGGCGAGAACGAGGGTGAGCACCGCCACCATCAGCAGCCAGTTGACCCACGGGACGTAGACCTGCCCGATGGTGGACTCCGAGGTGTGCAGGATCCGCAGCCGGGGCAGGTAGCCGAGCTCCGCGGCCTGTGAGGCGACCGAGAAGGCGCCGGTGATCACGGACTGGGAGGCGATGACCGTCGCAGCGGTGGCGAGCAGGGTCAGCGGGAGCCGACCCCAGTCGGGCGCGAGCAGGAAGAACGGACTGCTGATGTTGCTCGGGTCCTTCAGGATCAGCGCGCCCTGGCCGAGATAGCTCAGCGCCAACGCGGGAAACACCAGGACCAGCCAGGCTCGGGTGATCGACCGGCGACCGAAGTGCCCCAGGTCGGCGTAGAGCGCCTCGGCGCCGGTCACGGCGAGCACCACTGCGGCGAGGGCGAAGAACGCGACCTCGAAGCGGCCGGCCAGGAATCCCAGCGCGTAGGTCGGCGACAGCGCCTTGAGGATGTCCGGGTGCGCGGCGATGCCCCGCACTCCGCAGACGGCGACGGTGAGGAACCAGACGATCATGATGGGCCCGAAGAGGCGGCCGACCGCCGCGCTCCCCCGGCGTTGGGCGACGAAGAGTAGCGCGATGATCACCACGGTGATGGGGACGACGAGATCCTCGAGCGAAGGTTCGACGACCTTGAGCCCCTCGACGGCGGAGAGCACCGAGATCGCCGGCGTGATCATGCTGTCGCCGAAGAAGAGCGCCGCGCCGAAGATGCCGAGCGCCACGAGCAGCGGCACCGCTCGCCCACCGCGCCGGACGTTGCGGCGCAGCAGGGTGATGAGGGCCATGATGCCCCCCTCGCCGTCGTTGTCGGCGCGCAGCGCCAGCAGCACGTAGGTGACCGTCACGATGATCATCACGGTCCAGAACACCAGCGACACCACGCCGAACACGTTCTCGGTACTGACCGGGACGGGATGCGGATCGCTCGGGTTGAACACCGTCTGCATCGCGTAGATCGGGCTGGTGCCGATGTCGCCGAAGACGACGCCCAAGGCGCCGACGACCAGTGCGAGTCGCACGCTGTCCCGGGCGACCGAGCTGCTGGCCCCCAACGGACGCGACGCCGGTCCGGCCTCGGGCGTGCCCGGTTGCTGGCGCTCGGTCACGGCCATCCCCCCTGTAGCCGGCGACGGCACCGGCTGGACGCCTGGGGCACCGGATGCCCGACGTCGGCATATCGGCACATTACCGGCAGAACGAAGCCCTCGGCGGCCGGTCATGGACAGTCGCGGGTGCCGGAACACCGATCAACGCCCCGGACGTGCGCGTCGGGGGCGCGGCCGGCTCCCGCCGGTGACCGGGCCGTCCGCCCCGCCGGTGCGCTCAGCCGCGCAGCAGCGTCCTGATGTCCGCGAAGAGCCGCTCGTCCGCGGCGGCGGCCTCCTCGGAGGTCGCGTCCTGCTGGATGAAGTTGTGCTCCAGCCCGGGCTCCTGCCGGTGCAGCACCCGGACCCCGGCCTCGGCCAGCCGGCGGGCGTAAGCGTTCCCCTCGTCGCGCAGCGCGTCGTGCTCCGCGGTCACGATGACGGTGGCCGGCATGCCGTGCAGGTCCGCCACCAGCAGCGGACTGGCGGGGACACGGTCGGCGGCGCGAGGCGTCCACTGCGCGACGGCCCAGGTGAGGAAGTCGGTGTCCAAGGCGTGGCCCGACCCCTCGTCGACGACGCTCGGCTGCGCGAGCGTCAGGTCCGTGTTGGGGAACATCAGGACCTGCGCTTCGGGAAGCTGCTCCCCCGCGTCGCGCAATCGAAGGCAGGCCATGGTGGCGAGGTAGCCGCCGGCGCTGTCGCCGGCCACCGCGACCGGCCGGGCCCAGCGCAGGACCGCCGCCACGTCGTCGATGGCCGCGGGATACGGGTGTTCGGGGGCGAGCCGGTACTCCACGGCCAGCACCTCGACGTCGCAGGCGTCGGCGAGGCGCCGGCAGATGCGGTCGTGGGTGTCCAGGTCACCCAGGACGAAGCCGCCGCCATGGGCGAAGACCACCCGCGGCCGCGCCTGCTCGGCCGGGCGGTAGTGGCGCAGCCGGAGGCCGTCGGGCCCCTCGACGTCCCGCACGTGAGCCAGCCCGGGCCCCTGGGGACGCGCGGCAGCGCGGCGACGTGACCCTTCGCGGAGTTCCGACGCATCGAAGGAAGCCATGGGACTCTCTCCTCCGGAATGATCAACGCCGGGACGCCGGGTCCCGGCCGCCCTCGCGACCGGCGCGGCGGGCCGCGGCGCATCGGGCGACGCCGGCGGCGAGTCAGACTCTAACGCCCGTCGGCCCCGGCGCTCGTACGACCGGGACAACCCATGAAGATGTCCGGTGGGCGCGCGTTCCGCACGAACGACCGGGGCGTTCCGTGGTGGGCTCGGTGACCTCGTCGCGGTGCTGAGGTCACCGAGCCCGTCGCACGGGGATCCGTACCGGTCAGCCCGCCGGGTTCGCGGCGCGGGCCTTGCGCCGGCGCAGCTCCTCCGCCGAGACCTGCCAGGTGGAGTTCGTCGCGCCGAGGCCGAGGAGCACCTGGTCGAAGGAGTTCCCGTCGGTGTCGTCGGTGTAGCAGACGCTCACCTCGCCCCACGGCGAGGCGGCGACCGCCATCTGGTCCTGGCGACCGGTGGTGGTCTGGCTCAGCGCCTGGGCCGGGAGCCGGCCGGTCGCCGTACCGTCCGGGTTGAGTCCCCGCGCCCAGACATCGGCGCCGGCGACCGTCCAACCCACGACGACGTTGTCCTGGTCGTCGATGCCGACGCCGGGTGTGGTGGCGCCGGCACCGGTGGAGACCTCGACCTCGGGGTGCCGTGCGGCGCCGGCGGCGGTGAACGAGCGCTGCCAGACGCCGCGAGTGCCGGTGTGGTCGGATTCCCACGCCACCGTGAAGTCACCGGTGACGTTCGCGGCGACCAAGGCGCGCCGCTGCTGCCCGTCGCTCTGCGCGTTGGCCGTACGCCGCGACAGCACCACGGATCCGTTGGAACGCGCCAGCCGGGTGAGGCCGACGTTGTAGAAGCCGTTGGCGTCGGCGTCCTCGTCCCAGACCACCAGCGCCTCGCCGGAGGCGGAGACCGCCACGTCGGGACGGTGGTGTGCGCCCGTCGACTGTGACGCGGTCACCTCGTACGCCTTGGTGGTGGCGGCGGTGAACCCGGCGGCCCGGACGGTGGCGGGCGTGGTGCCCTGGATGTCCTCCCAGACCACGGTGAATCCGGTGGCGGCGGCGTTGTTGGGCGCGCCGTCCGGGTCCACACCCACCTTCGGCCAGATCTGCTGCCCGGCGTCGCTCGCACACCGGCGATGACGTGCACCGAGCGCGCGTCGGCGTGGCGGGAGACGACGGAGCCGGAGGCGGACGCTGTCGGGCGCCGGGTCACCGGACGCCACACCGAGTTTGAAGGGGTACGGCACCGCGGCTCGGGCACCCCGCAGGGGCGTCAACGCGGCTCCCGCGGCGGTCAGTCCACCGAGGACGAATATGCGACGGCTCAGCCTTGTCATGGCGAGCACTTTCGAGAACGTCGATGAACGGCGGGCGTTTCGACCCGGAATCCGGAGTGACACGACGCTGTCCGCTTCACGGCGATCCGGTGTACGAGCCCGGGATAGCCACCGCCCCGGCGAAATTCGATTGCCGGACGCCACTCGTTCCACGAGGGTGGTGCCCATGAGGTTCTGACGGACAACACCCACGTCTTCTCCGAGGCGCCGTGACACCGGCCGGCGCCGCGTTGTCGTCCACCCTCCCCTCAGCGAGAAGTGAGCCTCCTTGTCCCCGTACGCCTCCGCCTCGGAGTTCCGCCCGCAGTCCACCCCCGCCACCGTCACCGTCTTCGCCTCGGCCGAGAGCTGGATCGAGTCGGACGCCCTCCGGCAGTGCCAGCAGGTGGCCGCCCTCGACGGCATGGTCCACGTCGCCGCCATGCCGGACCTGCATCCGGGCAAGGGCGCCCCCATCGGCGCGGCCATGTCCTCCACCGTGCTGTACCCGTTCCTGGTCGGCTCCGACATCGGGTGCGGCATCGCGGTCTTCCCGATCAGGCTCAAGCGCGCCGTACCCGAGAGGCTCGCCGCCCGGTTCCCCGACCTCGATTGGCCGCTGGATCCCGAACGGGACGCCGACGACCCCGCCTGGGCCGTCGTCGAGGACGACCTTCCCGCCGGCCACCTCGACGGGCTCGGGACGGTCGGCCGGGGCAACCACTTCGTGGAGCTGGCCCGGATCGGCACGGTCTTCGAGCCGGGCCACGCCACGAGGATCGGGCTCGACGCCGGAGACCTCGTGCTCGTCGTGCACAGCGGCTCCCGCGGGCTCGGCGAGCGGATCCTGCGGGCGCACACCGAGATCCACGGCGCCGGTCCCGCTCCGGACGCCGCCGCCTACCTGACGTCGCACGACGAGGCCGTCCGGTGGGGATCGCTCAACCGGCGGCTGCTCGCCGCGCGGGTCGCCCACGCCCTCGGGGCCGAGCCCAGCGAGCCGCTCGTCGACCAGTGCCACAACCTCGTCGAGATCCGCGACGGGCGCTACCTGCACCGCAAGGGGGCGGCGCCGGGTGACGGCCGCGACGTGCTGATCGCCGGTACCCGCGGCACCCCGTCCTACCTCGTGGCCGCGCACGCCGGCCCGGCCGCCAACCACTCGGTGGCCCACGGCGCGGGTCGGAAGATGTCCCGTGCCGACGCCCTGCGCCGCGGCCGGGCCAAGCACACCGTCGAGGAGCTGCGCCGCACCCCGGTCGGCTCGGTGGTGGTCTGCGGCGAGCGGCAGTTGCTCTTCGAGGAGGCGCCCTCGGCCTACAAGCGCATCGAGCGGGTCGTCGCCGACCTCGTCGACCATGAGCTCGCCACCCCCGTGGCCACCACCGTGCCGCTGGTCACCTACAAGACGCCCGAGGTCGACGCGGCGACGCGATCCGACCGCCGGGCCGGCAACCGGGGGCGGCGGCGCGCGTGACCGTCCACCTGTTCCTCTCCGCCGGCCGCGGCCCGCAGGAGTGCGCCTGGGCGCTCACCCGGCTGCTGCGCCGGCTGGAGGCCGACGCCACCCGGCGGGGCCTGACCACCCGGCGGATCCAGACCGTGCCCGGTGAACGGCCCGACACCCACCGGTCGGCGTTGCTCCGGATCGACGGCGGCGACGCCGAGGAGTTCACCGCCGGGTGGACCGGCACGCTCTGCTGGCAGGCGCCCAGCCCGTACCGGGCGAGCACCGGTCGGAAGAACTGGTACGTGGTCGCCCGGCCCTGCCGGCTCGACGGCCCGACGACGAGTTTCTCGGCGGACGACGTCGACGTCGTCGCCTGCCGGACCGGCGGCCGGGGTGGCCAGCACCGGAACAAGGCCAGCACCGCGGTGCGGGCCACCCACCGCCCGACCGGCATCGTCGTCGTGGTCGACACCGAGCGGCAGTTCAGCCTCAACCGCCGGATCGCGCTGCGACGGCTGCGGCAGCGCGTCGAGGACGGCGACGAGGCGGCCCGGCGCGACGTCGTCACCGACCGGTGGCGGATCCACGACGAGCTGGTACGCGGCGACCCCACCCGGGTCGAGCGCCCGGAGCCGGCGGGGCGCGACCCGGCCCCTCGGCGGTCACGGCCGGTGCGGGGGCGCTCCCCGCGCTGACCTCGCGGCGGCGGGCGCCGGCCGCTCGGCGACGGCACGGTGACGCCACAGAGACGGCGGCCGGGGACCATTCGGACACAGCCCCTCCGCCCCTCAGGAGGAACGATGGACTCCGTCATCCTGCCCGAGCTGCCCACCTACCTCTTCGCCCCCAACCTGGCCGGCGTCCTGTCCTTGGCGGTCACCTTCCTGCTGCCGCTGGTCGCCGCCCTGTTCATGGGCACCTCCTGGTCGGCGTTCCGCAAGGGCCTGGTGCTGCTCCTCGTCTCGGCCGTGAAGACCTTCCTCGAGGCCTGGCTGGTCGCCGTCGAGGCGGACAGCGGCTTCAACGTCGGGGAGACGGCGTACGCGGTGGTGGTGAACTTCGGCCTGGCGGTCGTCTTCTACTCCGGCCTGCTGCGGCACACGCCGGTCCAGCAGGCGGCCATCACCCGCGGCCCGGTCAAGGAGCACGCCGCCGCCGGCTGATCCCCGCTCGCGGGCCTGCGGCGCCGCCGGTCCGGGGTCGGAACGGGCACGCGCCGACGGGCCGGCCACAGTGGATTCCGGTGCTAAAGTCGACAGCTATCGATGGTTGAGGTCGCCCGCCGACGACTGTCGTCCGCCGGCGGCCACACCGACCGCAGCACCCAGCCCGGGAGTGCCCATGTCGAGCCGCCCGCCCCGCCGGAACCCCTGGTCCCGCCTCATCCAGACATTCGTCGTCCTCGGTGCGCTGATCGCGTCCACCGCGTCCGGGCCGGCGGCGATCGCCTCGCCGGGAGCGTCCGGCACCGGCCCGACCAACCCGGTAGTCGCCTGGGACCTCCACGCGCAGACCGCGATCTGGGACGTCGCGGCGCAGCAGCCGAACGAGCAGGTACGCAGCTTCGCGATGGTGAACGGCGCCGTCTACGACGCGGTCAACGCGATCGCGGGCACCCCCTATCAGCCGTACCTGGTCGCGCCGGCGGCCCGGGGCACCGAGTCGGTGGACGCCGCCGTCGCCACCGCCGCCCACGGCGTGCTCGCCGCCCTCTTCCCGGCCCAACGGGAACGGCTCCGGACGCAGTACGACGAGGCGCTGGCCGCGATCCCGCAGGGTCCGCCGAAGCGCGGCGGCGTCCGGGTCGGGGCCCGGGCGGCGGAGGCGATGGTCGCCGCGCGGCAGGACGACGGCGCGTTCGGCGACCAGCAGTGGACGAGCGGGACCGAGCCCGGCCAGTGGCGTCCCACGCCCCCGCTGTTCCTGTCCCAGGGGGCGTGGACGGGGCACATGCGCCCGTTCCTGCTCCCCCGCGCGTCGCTGTTCCGCACGCCGGGCCCGCCGCCGCTGACCAGCAGGGCGTACGCTCGCGACGTCGCCGAGGTCGAGGAGCTCGGCTCGGCGTCGAGCACGGTACGCACCCAGGACCAGACCGAGGCCGCGCTCTGGTGGCACGACCGGCGCTCCGCCAACTGGGGGATCAAGCGTCAACTCGCCACCACCCAGCGACTGAACCCCCTGCAGACCGCGCGCTTCTTCGCGATGACCGACCTCGTCGTGGCCGACTCGGGGGTGGCCTGTTTCAGCCAGAAGGAGCACTGGAGCTACTGGCGTCCGGTCACCGCCATCCCGCTGGCCGACAGCGACGGCAACCCGGCGACGACTGCGGATCCGGACTGGACGCCACTGCTCGTCACGCCGCCCTTCCCGGAATACCCGTCCGGGCACGCCTGCGGCACCGGCGCGCGGATGTCGCTGTACCGGCACTTCTTCGGCAGGGACGACGTGCCGTTCAGCGGGTCCAGCGCGGACTCCGGCACGACGCGGCACTTCGGCAGCTTCTCCGAGGCGCTCGACGAGCTCATCGGCGCGCGCGTCTGGGGTGGCGTCCACTTCCGCAGCGCCGACGTCGACGGCGCGGCGCTCGGTGCGGCCGTCTTCCGTTACGCGGTGCGGCACCACTTCCGTCCGCTGCGGTGACCCGGGTGGCCCAGGCAGGAACGTCCGGGGTGGTTCACTGACCGATGCGTCCGTCGATCCGCTCGCGCAGCAGGTCGACGTGCCCCATGTGGCGGCCGTACTCCCAGATCATTCCGACCAGCATCTCGCGCAGCGACGTCGCCCCTCCACCACTGCCGTGCTGGTTCTGGGGATCGTCGGCGGTGATGTCGAGGCTCGGGGCCTCGGCCACGAACCGGTTCGCGAAGTCCACCTCCGCACGCCACGCCTCCCACGCCTCGGCGACGACCCGGGGGTCGGGAACGGCGCCGTCGAAGTCGCCGTCACGGTCGGTGTCGGAGCAGTACAGCTTGGGAACGTCCTGACCCGCCATCAGCACCCGGAACGTCGCGCGTTCCACCTCGGCCAGGTGTCGCACCAGCCCGAGCAGCGACATCGTCGACGGCTCCACGGATCGCCGGGCCATGGCCTCCGCGTCGAGACCCGCGCACTTCATCTCCAGCGTGAGCCGGGCGAAGCGGAGGGTCTCGACAAGCGTGGTGCGCTCGTCGCCCAACGTCGGTCCGTTCTCCCGCGGGTCGTCGTCGGACGGTTTGCCGTCCGCGGTGAACATGTCGGCGCGTCGAGTCGTGGCCATGCCCGACATCATCGGTGAAGCAGCACCCCGCCGGCCACGGATTTCCCGCCCGGCGGCGCACGCGCTCCAGCACCCGGCGCCCGCCGACGGGCTCTCCCCGACCGGCGGGCGAGGCGTGGTGGGGCTGCCGTCAGCCGCGGGTACGGGTCGGCGGTTCGATGCGCACCCGTACGTCCTCCGGCTGGCTGTCGATGTCGCGCAGCTGGGCGTGGATCGTCGTGCGCAGCTCGTCGTAGTCCTCGAAGTGGTAGTCGTTGAAGAGGGTGTAGCCGGTCCACATCAGGTTGGCGCAGACCCGGGCGGGCACCCGACCGGTCGCCGCGCCCATGCCCACCAGCGCCACCGACCTGATGCTGCCCGGACTCCCGGCGTTGTGCAGGTGGACGGCCTGGAACGCGGCGGCGCACGCCAGCGCGACGTTCAAGGTCTCGCTCACGTTCTGCACCGAGCGCTCCATGGTCGGCGTCGAGATCAGGAACTTCGGGTTGGTGGCCCCGGACGGCACGCAGACGGCGCTGCCCACCGGCAGCGACCCGGCGAACTGGTCACGGATCGCCCGCTGGACGCGCAGCTGGATGCCCGCGCCCAGGTGCCGCTTGACAGCCGCGTCGACACCACCGTCCATCAACCCCCGCGAGTTGGTGGGGCTGACCCAGGCGTCGACGCGCCGGGTGAGGAGCGAGCCCTTGTGGATCTCCACCTCGGGGGTGTCGGCGAACGCGGCCTGCCACGCCTGCACCACCTTCGCGTTGACGTCGGTCAGGACCACCTTGAGCAGCGGCTTCCCGGTTTCGAGGGGCATGGGGGCTCCAGCTTCGAGAGGGGGGTGTCGGAGACGGCGATCAAGGTAACCGAGCCCACCGACACCGTGGACGCCGTGTCGGGTCGGCGGTCGGCCGCGCGTCGGAGGCGCGTGGCGTCGGGCCGCCGCGGTGTCGGTGCCGTACGACACAATGCCCGCGCCTTGATCGCCCGCGCCGCGCCGGCGCGTCACCACTCGGAGTCCGACGATGAGCGACGCCCCCACTCCCACCCCGGCCGACCCGAACGACCCGCTCGCCCTGGCCGAGCTGTTCACCGGCGGCGGCGAGCCGTGGCTGCCGCTGCTGAAACCGGTCATCGAGGCGCAGCCGGGCGCCGCCACCTTCATCGGCCCGAGCCGTGGCCCGCGCGTCGTGCCCGTTCGGGAGCTGACTTTCCAGGCGTTGAAGCCCAACCCTCCGCAGAAGTGGAAGGTGGTCGTCTTCGGGCAGAACCCGTACCCGCGCCCGGAGAGCGCCACCGGCATCGCCATGTTCGACAACACCTTCCACGACTGGGCCGACAGCCAGTTCGGCCGGGTGGTGAGCATCCGCTGCATCATCAAGGCGGCGGCGATGTGGAAGTACGGCATCCCCAAGAAGACGCCGATCGCCGACATCCGGACCCTTCTGCGCGAGCACGACACCGTGCCCCCGCCGGAGTGGTTCCAGGCGATGCTCACGCAGGGCGTGCTGCTGCTGAACGCGGCGCTGACCGCCAGCGGGGACGGCGCGATCGCCACCGCGGGCCACACGGCGTTCTGGCAGCCGGTCGTCGAGAAGGTCGTCGAGGAGATCCTGCGGGCCAAGCAGCACGCCGACGAGGCCGACCGGGGCGTCGTGTTCGCCTGGTGGGGAGCGCACGCCCGCAACCTGAAGCGGCTCGTGCTCCGGCTGGAGAAGAAGTACCCCGAGGTGGAGGTGCGGCACATCGACCACCCGAACCCGGCGGCGCAGGGCGACGTGTTCTGCGACGGCGACCACTTCGGCGAGGTGAACGAGGCGCTGCGCGCGTTGGGCGCGGACGAGATCGACTGGCTCCCCAGCGTCGGGTGGAGCGCGGCGGCGAGCGGGGCCGGCGGCGCGGACGCGGGGACCGCCGACCGGATGGGTGCGTTCATCGCCTCCACGATGGAGCTGCACAAGCTCTACCTCGACCGCCTCGCCAGCGTCAAGGACGAGGGGCTGCTCCTCCCGGCCATCACCGGTGTGTCCGACACCCCGCTCATGGACTTCCGCGAGGCGGTCGCCCCGGTCGCGAAGCTGCTGCCCGGACTCGACTGGCATGTGGCGCAGTCGTACCGGTTCGGTGAGAAGCAGAACGAGGGTGGCGTCGGCGCCCTCTCCACCGACGAGATCGCGGCGCTCTACCTCTACACGTGCGAGTCGGCGTTCTACCGGCAGATCAACGCCGCACTGCGCGATCCGGATCGCGGCCGGATCGTCCCGTACCTGCCGTACCTGCGCCTGCTCTTCTCGGCGGTGGCGCAGCTTCCGGCGCGGCGTGAGCCGCTCTGGCGCGGGGTGGCCCTGGACCTGCGCGCCCAGTACCCGCTCGGCCGCACCGTGACGTGGTGGGGCGTGTCGTCGTGCACGGCGAAACTCGGTGTGGCCCAGGCGTTCCTCGGCGGCCGGGGCAAGCGGACCCTGTTCGAGGTGACGCCCGCACGGGCCGTCGGCATCCGGCGGTTCTCGGCGTTCACGGGTGAGGAGGAGTTCATCCTCGCGCCGGGCACGCAGTTGACCGTGACCGAGGTGAGGGCGGAGCGCGGTGGCCTCTGCACGGTACGGCTGACCGAGCTCGCCGAGCAGCGGCTGGTGGGGTGAGCGTTCCCGGTCCCGGCAGCCTCCCGCACCGCCGTCGGTGGTGGGTGTCGTGTTCCGGGGTGGTGGATCCCCGTCTGGTGGCGGAACCCACCACCCCGGCCGGCGGTCACGGGGGCGGTCGGCCCGGCCGGTCCGCTCCCCTCCTGGGGGCGCGCCGCTGCCGCAGCGCCGCGACCAGCAGTGAAGCGCCCATCGCGAGGTCGGCGCCGCGGCGGAGCAGGGTGCGGACCTTTCCCACCTGTCGTGGCCGCGGCGGCCCGGGGACGACGACCCGGTCGACGCCGGGATAGGCGAGCTGGGCGGCGGCGGACGCCTCCTGCTCGGTCAGCGCCGCACGGTTGCCCAGGATCGCGACCCCGCCCGGGCCGCCCCGGTATCGCCAACGCCAGACCTCGCCGTCCGGCCACAGCTCGATCCGCTCGCCGGGGCGGTCCCGGGCCGGCTGCTCCGGTTCGTCCACGTCCTCTTCCCCGTGGGCGCCGCGACCGGCGGGCGGCCGTCCCGGGCCCCGGACGGTCGCCAGGTCGGCGCGGGTCAGCTCGCCGAGGCGCGCGGCGTCGCCGCGACTCAGCGCCCGAGCCAGCAGGAACGCCAGCAGCCCGGTGAGCAGTGGCAGGACGAGCACCACGACACGCAGCACCGAGAGCACGTCGTAGACGGAGACCCGCAGCAGCCGGGCGATGATGTCGTCACCGGCCGCGACGACCAGTACCCCGTAGAAGGTCAGCGCGGCGACTCCGACGCCCATCCGGACCGGATGATCCCGTGGACGGTCCAGCAGGTGATGCTGCCGGCGATCGCGGCTGCGCAGCCGTTCGAGGAACGGCCAGGCGTACAGGGCCAGGAACGTCACGCCGCCGATCACCACGCCGGGTATGAACGGTGCGGGCACCAGGTACCCGCCGATGCGCACCTCCCACGCGGGGAAGAGCCGCAGCGCCCCGTCGCCCCAGGCCACGTACCAGTCGGGCTGGGCGGGCGAGGTGGCCTCGGCCGGGGAGAACGGGCCGTAGAGCCAGACCGGGTTGATCTGCACCAGCCCGCCGAGCGCGAAGAGCACCGCGAGCACCCAGGCGAAGAGTGCCAGTGAGCGGAGGGTGTAGCTGGGCCAGAAGACCGAGCCGACCACGTTGTGCTCGGTGCGCCCCGGGCCGGGGAACTGGCTGTGTTTCTGCCGTACGACCATGGCCAGGTGCACGCTGATGAGGGCGACCAGGACGGCCGGCACCAGCAGCACGTGGCTGACGAAGAGCCGCGGGATCATCTCGTCGGAGGGGAACTCGCCGCCGAGGCCGAGGAACGCCAGCCAGGATCCGACCAGCGGGATCGACTGCACGACCGAGACGATGATCCGTAATCCGACGCCGGAGAGCAGATCATCGGGCATCGAGTAGCCCGTGAAGCCGTTGGCCAGGGCCAGGGTCAGCATGGTGACCCCGACCAACCAGTTGAGCTCGCGGGGCTTGCGGAACGCGCCGGTGAAGAAGATCCGGATCAGGTGCACCACGATCGCGGCGACGAAGACCACCGCCGCCCAGTGGTGGGTCTGCCGGATCAGCAGCCCCGCGCGGACGTCCCAGCTCAACCGGACGGTGGAGGCGTAGGCGGCGGAGGTGGTGCTGCCGTCCAGCGGCGCGTACGAGCCGCGGTAGACGCGGTCGGCGGAGCTGGCATCGAAGAAGAAGGTGAGGTAGACGCCGGTGAGGATCAGGGCGATGAACGAGTAGAGGGCGATCTCGCCGAGCATGAACGACCAGTGGTCCGGAAAGACCTTGGCGAGCGCTCTCCGGGTGATCGGCGAGAGCCGCAGCCGGTCGTCGACCGCGCGCGCGAGCCGATCGAGGATCATGGCCGACTCCAGAAGCCCGCGCCGGGCGGGGTGGTGAAGTCCGCGGTGGCGCGGAGGAACCCGTCGGAGCTCACCTCGATCGGCAGACCGGGCAGTGGCCGGGCGGCCGGACCGGCGACGGGCTCGGCTCCGGCGAACAGGTCGAAGGAGGACTGGTGGCAGGGGCAGAGCACCCGGCCGGTCCCGTGCAGGTAGAGCCGGACCGGGCAGCCGGCATGGGTGCAGAGCAGGGAGTAGACGACCAGCCCGTCGAGGTGGCCGCCGGCGGGCGGTCGGGTGAAGCGTTCCGGTTGCAGCCGGACCGCGAATGCGGGGGCGTCTCCCGCCTCGATGTCGCCCTCGGGGAACACCGCGACCACCGCCCCGGTCGGTACGTCCGCGGGACGCAGCGGCCTGCCGTCGGCCGTGACCAGCCGGACTCCCGGCCGCCACGGGGTGTCCCTGAGCGCCTCCTCCGGGCGGGTGCGGTCCCACGGCAGTAGTGAGCGGAGCGGGAACAGGACGGCCGCGCCGAGCGCGGTGAGGGCGAGGGCGAGGGCGCCGAGCAGGCCACGGCGGCGGATCGGGCTGTCCGGAGCGACGAGCGCTTCGCCGGTCATCGCCTGCACCACCGGCGGCGGCGTGAGCCCCTCGTGTTCCTCGACGTACCCGCCGACCGGTACCAGCCGTCTTCCCCAGATGGCGAGGCCGGTCGCCAGGCCGGCGAAGGCGACGGCGAGGCACACGCCCTCCCACTGCGTCTGTCCACCGAGGCCGTAGGTCACCGCGAAGCCGGTCGCGCCCGCGGCGCTGGCCAGGAAGGACAACACGATACGGCGGTTCACGCCGGGCGGGGCAGGTGGTACCGGCGGACGCCTGCTCATCCCTCCGCCCTCCTGCCCAGCCAGCGCGCCGCCGCGACGAGCAGCCCGAGGGTGGCGACCCAGGCGACGAGGCCCTCGGCGAGCGGGCCGAGCCGGCCCAGCGGGTTCCCGCCCCGGTCCAGCCGCTCGTTCTGCAGCCGCCGCACGTAGGTGGTGAGGTCGTTGACCTGTTGGTCGGTGAGCACCTGGCTGGGGAAGACCGGCATGAGCCCCGGTCCGACCCGCACCGCCTCGGCGATCTGCACAGCCGTGGCCTCGTACAGGGGTGGGGCGTCGCGGCCGTCGGTCAGCGCGGCACCCGCGCCGGTCGCGCCGTGGCAGGGCGCGCAGTTCGCGGCGAAGACCTCCCGGCCGGCAGGGAGATCACCGGGGACGACCCGAGGAATCTGCGGTCCGCCCCCGCCGAAGCTGGCCACGTGGTCGACCAACGCGGCGATCTCGTCGGCCGAGAAGACCGGCTCGTCGCGCCGGGGCTGCGGCATCTCTGCCGGGAGGGGCATCCGGCCGGTGCCGACCTGGAAGTCCACCGAGGCGGGGCCGACACCGACCAGGGAGGGGCCGCGCTGACTGCCCTGGCCCTGCTCGCCGTGGCAGCTCGCGCAGTGCTGGCGGTACAGCTCCACGCCGCGCTCGCCGGTCGGGGCGGCGGTGGTGGGCGTGGCCGTCGGTGTCGGGCCGGGATCGGGTTGGGCGGCCAGCGTCGCCGGCCCGGTGGCGAGCACCAGGGCAGCCCCGACGGCGAGGTTCCGGCGGAGCCTGGGCCGGTGCGCCACACCGTTCGACGCGTGCTCCCGCATCCCGTCAGTCCAGGGTGTAGAGGTAGGCGGCGATGTCCTGCGCGTCGATCGGGGTGACGCCGAGATCCGGCATGGCGGTTCCCGGCTCGACGGCCTGCGGGTCGGCGATCCAGTGCTGGAGGTTGTCGGCGTTGTTCACCAGCGCTCCCGCGATGTACGAGCGCGCGCCGAACCGGGTCAGCGGCGGCCCGACCAGCCCGTCGGCGCGGTCGATGCCGGGGATGGTGTGGCAGGAGCCGCAGCCGTACCGTGCGATGAGGGCCGCTCCGCGGTCCGGTTGACCGGCGCGGACCTCCGGGGGCGGCGGCCGGTCGGCACGGGCGCAGGAGGTGGCGGCGAGCACCGCCACCGGTACCAACAGCGCGAGCCACCGGGCACGCGGCGGTGTGGTCATCGCAGTGCTCCCTCTGATCGGGCGGCAGCCGGCTCGGGCGGGCCCACCTCGTCCGGATGTTGCCGCTGCAGCCGCAGCAGCCAGCGCAGGAACACTGTCAGCGCCGCGACGAGGACGGCCACGTCCATCGGTGCCCACATGAGCAGGCCGGCGAGTTGCTGGTCGGCGAGGGGGTCGGGGCCGAGCGCCCGCAGCGGGTAGACCGGTCGTGGCGCGAAGGTGAGGGCGGCGCCCAGCGCGGAGGCCGGCAGCATCGTCCCGACCAGCAGCAGCAACGCGACGGGTGCGGGCAGCCGGTGCCGGGCCACACCGAGAATCGGCGCCCAGAGCAGCCAGGATCCGGCGACGAAACAGACGTGTTCCAGGGCGTGTACGGCGGGCCGGTCCAGCGCCGCGACGTACGGCGTCGGCAGATGCCAAACCCACAGCACCAGGGTCTGGGCCGCGCCGGCCAGTAGAGCGGTGCACACCGGCCGGCGCAGCCAGCGCGTGCCGCGGGCGGAGCGGAGCCGGGCCAGTCGTCGGCGCAGCGGCAGCGGGCAGGCCAGGCTGAGCGGCAACCCGGCGGCACCGGCGGCGAGCAGCGGCCCGGCCACCAGCAGCAGAACCATGTGCTGGGTCATGTGTCCCGCGAAGGACCGCTGCGCCAGCCCGGCCAGCGGACCGCTGTCGGCGGCGAGCACGACCAGCACGCCGCCGGCGAAGGCGACGACTCGCCAGCCCGGCAGCACCTCACCGGCTCCCCGGCGCGCCCACAGCTCGTGGACGCCCCGTCCGTAGCCGGCGGCCAGCAGGGCGACCGCCACGGCGAGCAGGATGGTGAGCAGCCCGGCCTCGACGGAGCCGGCCGCGCTCATCGCTGGCATGGCGGGAACACCAGCAGGGCGACGCCGCCGAGCAGAATGATCGCCAGGAACAGCAGGTTCGCCCAGAGACCGAGCGCGGCGAGCATCCGGGTGCGGCCGAGGGTCGCCTCGGCGATCCCGTCGGGTCGGGTGTGAGCGGTCCGCCGCCAGGCGAGCGTGGCGGCGAGAAGCGCACCGATGGTGGCGAGCGCCGGGAGGACCACCGCGAGCGCGACGACCAGCCGCAGCGGTACCGCGCCGATGCGATCCGAGCCGCTGGCGCAGGTGAGTTCGTCGGCGCCCCAGGCCACCATCAGGTGGATCGCCCACGCGAGCGCGCCACCCAGCACCGCGTACCAGAGCAACAGCCCACCGGCGAGGCGGGTACGCGGGCCGGGTTGTGCGCTCATGTCACAGCCTCGGCGAGAGATAGATGGTGAACAGGATGGCGGCCCAGACCGCGTCGACGAAGTGCCAGTAGATGGCGGCGTTGCGGACGCGGTCGTGGCGGTGTGCACCGAAGCTCCCGCCGCGCAGGGCGGCGGCGAGCAGCCAGCTCAGCATGGTGAGGCCGATGAGCACGTGCAGGCCGTGGAAGCCGGTGATGACGAAGAAGAGCGAGCCGTAGGCGTTGGTGGTGAGGGTGAACTCGTGGAACAGCTCGGCGTACTCGGTGGCCTGCAGGGCCAGGAAGGCGCTTCCGAGCAGGAGGGTGGTGGCGAGGCCGTACCGCAGCCGCCGGCGGTCGCCGCGGCGGATGCCGCGTTCCGCCCAGATCATCGGCAGGCTGCTGGGCAGCAGCACGGCCGTCATCACCAACGGGCGGAGCAGCTTGGGCTGCTCGATGCCGCCGGGCGGCCATTCGCCGCCGTGCTGGAAACGCAGGTAGAAGTAGCTGCCGAGCAGGCAGGCGAAGAGGGTCGCCTCGGTGGTGACGAACATGACCATGCCCCACCAGCCGGTGGAGCGGCCGGCCGGCAGCTCGGTGGTGAGCGCCTCGGTGCTGGTCGCCGCGGCGAGGCTGCGGTTGCTCATGCCGGCACCTGCTTGCCATCGGCGCGCGGCGCGGCCGAGCGGCACCCGCTCATCGGACCACCCCCAGCTCCTCCTCAGGCCGGCGCGGCGGCCAGAGCCACACCGCGATGGTCACGGCCACCGCGACGGCCGCCGCTGCGGCGAACGGGTACCAGGCGAAGAGCATCGCGGTGAAGAACACGAGCATGGCCAGGGCGAGCAGCAGGGGTTGCACGGAGGCCTCGGGCATCTCCACCACACGTTCGCGGCGGCCGTCCAGCTCACTGGTGAACAACGTCCGGCGGCCGTCGGCGAGGATCCGGTCGGCTGTCGCGTCCTCCGCCATGGAGGACCGGCTCGGCTGGTCCCAGGTGGGGTGCAGGCTGTGCACCTGTGGCAGGACGGGGAAGTTGTACGGTCTCGGTGGTGAGTCGGTGGACCATTCCAGGGTGTCGCCGCCCCACGGGTCGGGTGGTGCGGGACGGCCGCGACGGATGGCGTGCACCACGCCGATCAGCACGAGCAGCAGGCCGACCGCGAGGATGTACGCCCCGATGGTGCTGACCAGGTTCCACACGTCCCAGCCGGGCTCGTCCCGGTAGGTGTAGACCCGACGCGGCATGCCGAACAGGCCGGAGAGGTGCATCGGGAAGAAGGCGACCTGCATGCCCGTGAAGAACAGCCAGAACGCCCACTTGCCGAGCCCCTCGTGGTACATCCGTCCGGTCATCTTCGGCAGCCAGTAGTAGATGCCGGCGAGGATCGGGAACACCGCGCCGCCGATGAGCACGTAGTGGAAGTGGGCGACCACGAAGTACGAGTCGGTGACCTGCTGGTCGAAGGCGGTGAGCGCGAACATGGCGCCGGTGAAACCGCCGAGTACGAAGGTCACGATGAACCCGATGAGGAACAGCAGCGGCACCCGTACGACCAGGCGGCCGAGCAGCATGGTCGCCAGCCAGGCGAAGATCTGGATGCCCGAGGGGATCGTGATGATCGTGCTGGCGGCGCTGAAGAAGCTGTAGGACAGGTGCGGCAGGCCGGTGGCGAACATGTGGTGCACCCAGACGCCGAACGAGATGATCGCGATGGACACGATGGCGAGCACGATCAGGACGTAGCCGACCACGCCGCGGCGGGTGAAGGCGGGCAGCACCGCCGAGACGATGCCGAGCGCCGGCATGACGATGATGTACACGTCCGGGTGGCCGAAGATCCAGAACAGGTGCTGCCAGAGCAGCACGTTGCCGGCGGCCTCCGGGTCGAAGAAGTGGGTGCCGAACCGGCGGTCGAGGAAGAGCATCGCGTTGTCGAGATTCAGCGCCGGCAACGCGAAGATCACCATGAAGGCGGTCGCGACGATCGCCCAGACGAAGAGCGGGACACGGTTGAGCGACATGCCGGGCGCCCGCAGTTTGAGCGCGGTGACGATGAAGTTGATCGAGCCTGCGGTGGTGGCGATGCCGAGGAAGAGCAACCCCAGGGTGTAGACGTCCATGTGCAGCCCGGGGGTGTTCCGGTCGTCGGTCAACGGCACATACGCGAACCATCCCCCGTTGGGCGCCGCGCCGAAGGGCAGGCTGGCCCACATGAACAACCCGGCGAAGAGGAACACCCAGTAGCCGAGCGCGTTCAGCTTCGGGAACGCCATGTCCCGCGACCCGATCATCAGCGGAACCAGGAAGTTGCCGAAGCCGAACAGCATCGGGGTGGCGAACAGGAAGATCATCGCCGTGCCGTGCATGGTGAACAGCTGGTTGTACTCCTCCGGGGAGAGCAGGCTCGACTCGGGCCGGGCGAGCTGGGTGCGCATGGCCAGGGCGCTGATCCCGGCCAGGACGAAGAAGAGCGAGGCGGTCACCAGGTAGCGTCGCCCGATCCGCTTGTGGTCGACGGTGCCGAACCAGGAGCGTAGTGAGGCCCGCTCCCCCCAGTGTGCTTCGAGGCGGGCCAGGTCCTCCTGGCTGGCGCCGGGCGGTGGCGCGGTCGTCGTCGACATCTCCTCCCTCCCGCTCTACTCGAGTGACCGCAGGTAGGCGATGAGGTCGGGCAGTCGTTGCGCGTCGACCGGTTGCGGCGGCATGTAGCTGCCGGGCTTGACGGTCTGGGGGTTCACGATCCACCCGCCCAGGTGTCCGGCGTCGTTGGGCACGGCGCCGGCGCCGATGCTCCAGCGCGAGCCGACGTCGGAGAGGTCCGGGCCGATCCGGGCGTCGGCACCGGTGCCGCGAATCGCGTGACAGCCGGCGCAGGTGCCCTGGACGAAGGCCTGCTGCCCGCGCCGTTCGGCTTCGGTCGCCGGTTGGCGCGCCGGCGACCCGAGGCGGGCCAACCAGGCCTCGAACTGTGGGCGCGGTTCGGCGATCACCCGGAACGCCATGTGCGCGTGCTGGGTGCCGCAGTACTCGGCGCACTGCCCGCGGTAGCTGCCCGCCCGCTCGGCGTGCAGCCAGGTCTCGCGCACCTCGCCCGCGATCAGGTCGGTCTTCGGCATCAGTTGCGGCACCCAGAAGCTGTGCAGGACGTCCGCCGTGCGCAGCCGCACCCGGACCCGTTCCCCGACCGGGATGTGCAGCTCGTTCGCGGTGGCGCCGTCGATGCCCGGCACCCGCACCTCCCACCACCACTTGTGGCCGGTGACCTCGATGGTGTGCGCGTCCCGTCCGGGTCCGGCGCCGAGCGCGGCCAGGTCGCGGAGGCCGAGGGCGTAGACCACCACCAGGATCACCAGTGGCACCCCGGCGCCGGCGATCACCACGAACCGCAGTGGTTGGCCGTGCCGCACCCGGGTGCGGCGGCCCCGGCGGAACACCAGGGCCCACACCAGAAGCACCATGACCTCGGCGAAGACCGCTGCGGAGATCCAGAAGAGCACCCACCACAGGTCGGCGATCCGAGCGGCGCCGGTACCCGCCGGGTCGAGCGTGGAGGGTGAGCCGGCCGAACACGCGGCAAGTGGCAGCACCGCGGCGAGCGCGGTCGCCCGGCCGACGCGCCGGCTCGGCCGGCGTCGCCCGGGACGCTCGAGGTCGTGTGCCCTGTCCACCGGCACCGACCCTAGCCATGTTGCCCGCTTCTGCGCCTTATATAGGCAAATGCGATGAATAGATCATTTGCCCGGAATAGAGTCGGCACGCAGGAACAGCCCGGGCAAGCGCCGACGGCGCGGACAGGGAGATCATGCGAGCGACCACCGTGGACCTCGCCCTCGACACTCGCGGCGGTGCTGCCGGCCGGCGCACGTTGGCCTGGACGGCCGGCGGCCTGTCCGCGGCCGCGGTTCTCGCGGGTGGGTTCCTGGCCCCGACGGACGCCGCGCAGGGCCCGGCACAACGACTCATGTACCTGCACGTGCCGGCCGCCTGGGTGGCGTACCTCGCGTTCGGAGTCGTGCTGGCGGCCAGCGTGGCACACCTGATCGGTGGCGATCCGCGCTGGGACCACTTCGCCCGGGCCGGCGCCGAGATCGGGGTCGCGCTGACCGCGTTCGCCATCGGCACCGGGTCCTACTGGGGGCACCTGGTCTGGGGCACCTGGTGGGCGTGGGATCCCCGGCTGGTCAGTACGGCGCTACTGCTGCTGACCTACACCGGCTACCTGGCGCTACGACACTCGATCGCCGAACACACCGGAGCCCGCGACACCGCTAGCCGCACCGTGGCGACGGTCGGCGTGATCGGCTTCCTGCTGGTCCCCGTGGCGCACTTCTCGGTGGTCTGGTGGCGGTCGCTGCACCAGCAGGCCACGATGCTCGCCCCGGAACGCCCGCCGATCGACCCGCGGATGGGCCTCGCGCTGCTGCTCGCCGTGGCGGCGGCCAGCGTCGTCGCGCTCTGCGTCCTGCTGCACCGCGTGGTCCGGCTCGAACGCCGGCAGACCGGGCCGGCGGCCACGCCCACCGACCCGGCCCGACGCACCCCGGCCCGGGTCGGATGATCCGGCGCCCCGGTCGGCTCGCGCTGGTCGGCGTGCTGCTCGCCGGCGGAGGCCTGCTGATCACCAGCGCCCTGCGCGACACCCTCACCTACTACCGGACGCCGGGCGAGGTGCTTGCCGATCCGGAGGTGGCGCGGGAACGCGTACGGCTCGGAGGCGATGTCGTGCCCGGCTCGCTGCGCCGCGAGGGCGACCTGGTGGTGTTCAAGCTCGCCGAGGCGGGACACGAGATCGTGGTGCATCAGCGCGGCGCCCCACCGGAAACGTTCCGCGAGGGCGAGGGCGCCGTCGTCGAGGGCCGCCTCGCCACCGACGGCGTGTTCCGCGCGGACCACGTGGAGGTCCGGCACGGCAACGAGTACCGGCCGGCCGAGGCGGAGCCGTCGGATGCTCGGTGACCTGGGCACCGCCGGCCTGACGGCCGGGCTGACCAGCGCCTCGCTCACCGTTCTGCTCTGGCTGCGGGTCGCACTGCTCGGCGCGCCCGCGCGGGCGGCGCGGGTGGCCACCGTGGTGACCCTGCTGGCCGCCGCCCTGGCGTGCGGGGCGCTGGAGGCAGCGCTGCTCCGGCGCGACTTCAGCGTCCGTTTCGTCGCCGAGAACGGTGGCCGGCACGTGTCGGTCTACGACACGGTCACCAGTCTCTGGTCGGCGCTCGACGGTTCGCTGCTGCTGTGGCTGCTGGTGCTCTGCGGGTACGCCGCACTGCTGGCCCGCCGGCGTCACCCGCGACGGCTGCACGCGTACGCGATGGCGGTCGTCGGCGTGGTGACGACGTTCTTCTTCGCGCTGTCGACGCTCGCGGCGAACCCGTTCCGGGCGGTGCACCCGGTGCCGGTCGACGGGCCCGGGCCGAACCCCCTGCTCCAGCAGCACCCGGCGATGGGCGTGCACCCGCCCCTGCTCTACCTCGGCTACCTCGGCCTGGTGGTGCCGTTCGCCCTCGCGCTCGCCGCCCCGCTCGCCGGCGTCGAAGGCCGGGACTGGCTCCGCATCGCCCGCCCGTGGACCCTGGCCGCCTGGTCGGCGCTGACCGCCGGGATCGCCCTGGGCGCCTGGTGGTCGTACGCGGTGCTGGGCTGGGGTGGCTACTGGGCCTGGGATCCGGTGGAGAACGCCTCCCTGCTGCCCTGGTTGACCGCGACAGCGTTCCTGCACACCATGCTGTCCGGTGCCGTCCGGCACGCCCGCTGGAACACCGTCCTCGCGTGCGCCAGCTTCGTACTGGTGCTGCTGGGCACGTTCCTCACCCGCTCCGGCGCGGTCGCCAGCGTGCACGCGTTCACCGAATCGCCACTCGGGCCGCTGCTGCTCGGCCTCGTGCTGCTGGCGGTCCTGGCATCGACCCTGCTCGCCGCCCGCGGGGACCCGGCGCCGCCCAGCCCCCGCACGCCTCCCCTGCTGTCGCGCGCCACCGCCGTCCTGGTCAACGGCGTGCTGCTGGTGACGATCGCCGCGGCGGTGCTGATCGGCACCATCTTCCCGCTGCTGACCGAGCCGCTGACCGGGGCCCGAACCAATGTCGGACCCGGCTACTACCAGCGCACCGCGGTGCCGCTGGCGGTCGCGGTGCTCCTGCTCGCGGGAGTGGCACCGGCCGTACGGCGCGCCGGCGACCGGGCGGTGGCGCGGCGGCTGGTGCTACCCGCAGTGGCAGCGCTGGCGACCGTGGCGGCGGTGGGGCTGATCAGCCGGCCGGGGCTGCCCGCGCTTGTCGCGTTCGGGGCCGCGGCGTTCACGCTGACCGGGCTCGCCGGTCAGCTCGGGTCGATGCAGCGCCGCCGCCGGGGTGTGCGGACGGTACGCCTGGCGGCCGTGTTGGCGCACGCCGGCCTCGCGTTGGTCGCGGTCGGCGTCGCCGGGTCCTCGGCGTACGGCCAGGCGCAGGAGCGGACCGTGCGTACCGGGGAGACGGTGCGGGTGTCGGACGTGTCGGTGCGACTGGTGGCGGTGGATCGGTCGGCGGGCAACGGGCGGATGGTGGTGCAGGCCCGACTCGCACTGACCGGCGACGGCAGCGACCGCACCGTCGCTCCGCGACTCTGGTACGACACCGCCCGGGACACCGCCGTCACCGTTCCGCGGATAGACACCGGCGTGCTGCGGGACACCTACGTCACGCTGCTCGCCGTCGCGGCGGACGGCAGCACCGCGACGGTACGGCTCGCGGTGAACCCGCTGGTGGGCGTCCTCTGGCTCGGCGCGGCCCTGATCGTCGGCGGCGGGCTCCTCGCGTTCGCCGCGAGCGCGCGGCGAGTCCGGCGGCGGCCGCCGCCGTCGGTTCCGGTCGACCCGCCCACCGCCCTGAGGGTCGCGGCGTGACGACCCGCCGGCTGCCGGCGGCGAGGGCGACCGTGCTGCTGCTGGTCGTCGCGGTCGCCGCCGTGCTGGCGGCCGGGTTGCACGGTGGCCCGGCCTCGACCACCGGTGCGGCCGGCGACCCGATCCCTGCGCCGGCACTGCACGGCACCACGCTCGACGGCGGACGGTTCGACCTGGCCGAGGCGCGCGGGCAGGTGGTCGTCGTGAACGTCTTCGCCTCCTGGTGCGGGCCCTGCCGTGACGAGCTGCCGCTGCTCGACGACATCGCGCGACGCTGGTCCCCGTACGGACTGCGGGTCGTCGGTCTGAACCTACGCGACGGACCGGAGGCCGTGCGGGCGCTGCTGTCCGAGACCGGGACGACGGGCCTCACCGTGCTGCCGGACCCGGACGGCACGCAGGCCGTCAGGTGGGGCGTACGCGGCGTGCCCGAAACCTTCGTGGTGGACCGGGACGGGCGGATCGTCGCCCGCCGGCCTGGCGTGGTCACCCAGGAGTGGCTCGACCAGCGGGTGACGCCGTTGCTGAGGGCGGCATGAGCTGGCGACGACTACTCGGCGTGCTGGCGGTCGCTGCGCTGCTCGCCGGGGCAGGTACAGGCCTGCTCCGCTCGTCGGCACCGGACCCGGACACCGACCCCGTCCGGACGATCGCCGCGGGGCTGCGCTGCCCGGCCTGCCAGGGTGAGTCGGTGGCGGACTCGCAGTCGCCGATCGCCGCCGCGATGCGGCAGGCGGTGGCCGACCAGCTGGCCCGGGGACGCAGCCCGGCGGAGATCCGTCGCTGGTTCGTGGAGCGCTACGGCGACGAGGTGCTCGCCGACCCGCCTGCCCGAGGGCTGCCGCTGCTGCTCTGGGCCGTACCCGCGCTGGCCCTGCTGGGCGCCGGCGCGGCCGCCGTACGCACGCTGCGTCCGCCGCGGCGACGGGCCTCCGCCGCGGCCGCGGTCGGCAGCGCTCCCGCGGGCGTCGCCGCGCGCCGCGTCTGGTGGCTGTCCTGCGCCGCGGTGGTGGCCCTGGTGGCCGCGGTGGCGGTGGTCGCCGGCCGCCTGGAGGACGCGCAGCCGCAGGCGCCACCCGCCGACCCGGTCGCCGTCACCCTTCAGCTGGCCCGCGAGCTGGAGCAGCAGCAGCGGTACGACGCCGCCGCCGAGCTCTACCGGGACGCGCTGCGGGAACTTCCGGACGACGGCGTCCAGCTCCGGCTCGCCTTCGCGCTGCTACGTGCGGGCGATGCCGCCGGTGCGGAGCGGACGGCACGGGAGGTGCTGACCCGCTCACCCGATTCGCCGGACGGGCTGCTCGTACTCGGCCTCGCGCAGCGCAGCACCAGGCCGGAGGAGGCGCCGCAGACCCTGCGCCGGTTCCTCACCGTGGCACCGCGGCACCCGGCCGCCGAAGAGATCAGCCGATTGGTCGACGGCTGATCGCAACCGTGTGGGCGACGGGATGAGACCCGCTCGGACCTCGCCGGTGCTACCCGCCCCGGCGCGGTCGAACGGTGCGGCAACGGGTGGCGACCGCCGGCGCCGCCGGCGGTCGAACGGTCAGCGGCCGACGGGGAGCGGGGCCGGCTCCGCCGACGGATCGGGTGCCCCCGCGGTGGGCTCGCCGACGCCGGCGCCCGCGCCGGTCACGTCCGCCGGCGCGTCCGGATCGATCACCTGCCGGTTCAGGCTCACCTGCGCCAGGCCGGTGCCGCCCACGCGGATGTCGTCGTACGCCTCGAGACGGTGGTTCGGACCGAGGTAGAGGACGGACATGGCCAGCGGGGTGGGCTCCTCGCCCTGCAGCCCGCGCAGGCCCGCCCCGCCGGTGGAGCCCTGTACCGCGAGCCGGCTTCCGGGCCCGCCCTCGGGCCCGGGCAGCATGCGGACCTCCCGTTGGTGGGTGTGCCCGGCGAGGATCAGCGGAGCCGTCCCGGCGAGCGGGTCGGCGGAGGCCGGGTCGTGCACGAGGGCGATGTCGACCGGGACGCCGGCGGCCCGGATGGTGTCGGCGAGCCGCTGTCCGGAGCCCGGCAGACTCGTCGGTCCCTCGTCCCAGGGGCCGGCCTCCTGCTCCTGCTTGTCCGGGGTGAACCGTGGGTCACCGATCCCGGCGATGCGCACGCTCGACACGCTGGTGATCGAGTTGTCCAGGACGACGGCGTTCGGCTGCCCGGCGACGGCCTGCGCGGTACGGGGCGAGTCGTGGTTACCGCGGATGTAGACGTAGGGCACCTTGAGCTGGCCGATCATCGACACGTAGGAGGTCTCCGGCTCGCTGCCCCAGTCGGTGATGTCGCCGGTGTCGATGACGAGGTCGATGTCGAACTGCTCGACCACTGTCTTGATCACCGGCCAGACGGCCGGGTTGAGGTGCAGGTCGGAGACGTGCAGGATCCGGGTGGTGTCCGGGGACGCCTCGTAGACGGGCAGGCTGGACATGGTGCCGTAGAGCTTGCTGACGTTGCCGACGAGCCGTTGCAGCTGGTCGGCGTAGCGGGTGTAGTCGTCGGCGATCCGGCGGGCGTCGCCGACCAGCGCCGGCGCGTTGACGAGGAGCCCCTCGTAGCGTGGCTCGGCGACCGCCGCGGGTCGTACGGTGAGCGCGGCGGCGCCCAGCGCGCCGCCGGTGACGGCCAGGGCGAGGGTGCCCGCCCAGGCCGTTCGCCGGGTGGATCGGAAGGTCAGCGCCGCGAGCAGCAGCGTGATCAGCACGGACGCGGCGACGGTGCGCAGGCTCAGCCGGACCAGGGCGTCCCGGATGTCGTTCGGCGCGGAGGCGCCGGCCGCGGCCAGCCCGCCGGGCTCGTCGATCAACGCCTCGGCGCGCTTCTGGTCGAGGGAGTCGAGGCGGGCGGTGAGCCGGGCCGGGCCCGCGTGGGTGTCCAGGAAGAGCGAGCCGAGCGGGGGTACGGCGATCTCGCTGCCGCCGTCGGTCGACGGGCTCAGCTGGAACTGCACCCGCAGTGGCCCCACGTCCCCGGTGACCCGGCCGCCCAGCATGGTGCCGCCGACCACGCCGGCGAGCGTAACGATGATCATGGCGAGGGCGACCACACCTCGCCGCGCCCAGCGGGCAGCGCTTCCCGTCACGGCCCCCACCCCTCCCCCGGACCGAAACGTGCAAGGATGCACGTATTCGTGGCGCCCAAGGGTACGCCGCGTGACCGGCGACTGACGAACGTCAGGTGGCGGGGCCGACGGTCTCCGGATCACCGCCTCCCTGACGCAAGCCGGCGACCGGTCCCGGCGCTCGGGCCGCGGGCCGACCGGCTATCCGCAGGCCACGACGGCGGGCGTGTTCACCGCTTCCGGGCCCGCGCGGTGGCCCGCGCGTTCGCCTTCTCGATCGCCTGGACCAGCTCCTCCTTCTCCAGCTGCTCCGGATCCTCGACCCCCACCCGGCGAGCGACGTCCTCGAGGTGGTCGACGCTCGCGTTCGCGTCCACCCCCTGCGCGGTGGGACGGGCCCGGTCGCGGGACGCCGGCGTACCCAACTCGGCCTGCGGATCCGAGGGGCCGGCGCGCTCCTTGGGCTCCCAGTGGTCGCCCACCTTCTCGTGGGTGTGCTTCAGCGAGGCGTACGCGGTGCGGTGCGCCCGCTCGCCGTCGCCGTAGGTCTCCTCGGCCGACTCCAGGGTCTTCTTGTAGGTGCGCACCGCCTTGTCGTCGGAGCGGGCGATCGTCGACGGCACCTCGTCGCGCATCTCCTCGGCCTGTTCGTGCTTGTCCGGCACGATCAGCCCCCGTTCCGCCCGTCGGCCTCGGGGCCGCGAGCGCCGCCCAGGGCCTGGCGGGCCGCCGCGGAGCCGGCCGGCACCACCGCACCGGCCGTCGCCGAGACCGCCTCGCGCATCTCGTCGGCGACCCGGGCCGAGCTGTCGCCGGCCGCGCTCAACTGCTGCAGCCCGAGCCGGCCCAGGACGACCGCCGCGGCGAGGTAGCCGGAGGCCAGCCCGGCCACGGCCAGCCGCCGGGGCAGGAACGTCTCCAGCGCGCGCAGCACGGTGGTCGACGCCGCGCCGACGCCCAGCATGAGGCAGCCGCCGGCCGCCGCGAGCAGGACGATGCCGGCGCCGGCCGGCCGGGCGGCCTCGGTGAGCTGGTGCCGGACGGAGCTCATCTCCGCCCGGACGACCTCGGCGATCTCCTCGGTGAAGCGTCCGGCGGGGTTGCCGGTCCGGTCGCCCCGGCCGGGTTGATCAGAAGCCGCGCCTGTCATGGTGTCCTCCCGCTGCTCGCTGCCGACGCGGCTTCGTACCCCGGTTCCCCGGCGGCACACCGGGCAGCCCGTCCGGAGGGCGCGACGCTGTCCCCGCCCGGGCGGTCCGGACCGGTGAATCCCCGTCGTCCCGTTTCTTGCCTCCGTGCAATCATTGGCCGCATGGCCTCGGACGTGCTCCCCGCGACTGCGTCCGCGGGCCCCGAGACCGGGCTCGTCGAGAGCCTGTCGGCCCTGAGTCGGGCCCTCGTCGGCATCACCACCCGCACCCTCGCCTCGCTCGACGCGGACCTCACGCTGTCGCAGTACCGGGCGATCGTCGTGCTCGCCTCCCACGGGCCGCTACGGACCGTCGATCTCGCCGCGGCCCTGCACGTGCACCCGTCGACCGCAACCCGCACCTGCGACCGGCTGGTACGCCGGGGCCTCGTGGCCCGTCACCAGAAGGAGACCGATCGCCGGGTCTCCTGGCTGGGCCTCACCCCGGGCGGGAAGGAGCTCGTGGGCGAGGTGATGCGGCGACGGGCCGCGCAGATCCGCGAGCTGGTCGACAGCCCGGAGACCGGAGCCGCCGGCAATCTCGCCGAACTGGTCGAGGCGCTGGCCGTCGCCGCCGGCGAGCCGACCGAGCGGCAGTGGTGGCAACGGTGGGAACGCTGCACCGAAGCGGTGGACGGCGCGACGGGCTGTTGAGCCGACCTCGCGCCTCAGTTACCTGCACGGGTACAGGTATCGTACGGGCATCGTTCGCTCGCAGAACGTCGCGGATTCGATCGGGAGGCACGGTGTCCGGCTCCACCGCCACGGCGTCCTCGCCACGGGCCGGCGAACGCCGAACGCGGTCGCGCGCATGACCGACGTCGCGCTCCCCTGGTCGGTGCGCCGGGACTTCGCCGCCGGCTCCACCACCGTCCGCCCCGGCGCCGGCCGGCCCGATCAGGGGCTGATCGCGCTGCTGGACGACGCCAACCTCGACGCCCCGCTGAGCCTCATCGTCGACTTCGCGGACGTACCGGAGAGCGCGTTGGAGACGGCGTCGTCGCTGCTGGCGAGCTGGGCGGCGGCGCGCCGGGTCGGGCCGGAGCTGCTGCTGGCGGTGAATCCACACACCCCCGCCGGCCGGCTCCTGTCGTCCCTGCTGGGGCGGCAGGCCATCCTCTCCGAGGTGACGGCGGCGGTGGCCCGCGGTCGAGCGACCCCGGGCCGGGCACACCGCTACCTGGCCAACGACCTGCGCTCACCGGCCGCGGGCCGCCGCCTCGTGACCGACTGCTGCCGTTCCTGGGGGCTCGACGCGATCGCCGACCAGGCGGCGGTGGTCGTCTCCGAGTTGGTCAGCAACGCGGTCCAGCACGCGGGCAGCGACCTGGATCTCACCGTCGCCCATGTCGACGGGGTGCTCCGGCTGAGCGTCCGGGACCGGACGACGCATCCTCCGCTCGCGGCGGCCGCGAGGATCGAGGGAATCCTCGGCGAGCGCGGCCGGGGTCTCCCCATCGTTCAGGCTCTCGCCGCGAGCTGGGGTTTCCTCACCTTCGCCGACGGCAAGACCGTCTGGGCCACCGTGGCCGCCGGGCCGGAGTGAGGCGCGTCAGTCCGCGGTCGCGCGCGGGTGGCGCAGTCCGTAGCGCGTGACGACGTCGTCGAGCCAGTCGGGCGTGCCGTAGGTCAAGCCGTACCTCGCAGCGAGTTCGCCGAACTCGGTGGTGTCGCGGAGGCTCGTGCCGGGCGGCGGCTTGACGCTGGTGAAGAGTTCGCTGAGCTCCCGGAAGTAGCTCTCGAAGCCGCCGGGCGCGATCACCTCGATGATGCGGCCGGGTACGGTGCCCGCGTTCCACATCGCGTGCATCTGACCGCGCGGTTTGGTGATGTACCCACCCGGGCCGAGGACGACCTCTTCGGCGTCGGAGCGGAACCCGATCTCACCGTCGAGCACGATGGAGTGCTCGTCCTCCCGGGTGTGGCGGTGCGGCATGGTGATCGTGCCGACGGCGAACGGATGTTCGACGATGGCCACCCGAGCGCCGTTGTCGCGGCTGTGGAGCTTGAAGACGGCGCCGAAGCCCGGAATGCCGACGGACTCGCCGCCGCCGGGTGGCACCACCTTCACCTCGGGGATGTCGCTCGGGTCCATGGCTGTCTCCTCTCCCGCGTCGCGCACCGATGCCTGGCGGAGCGGCTGGTGGGTGTCAGGCACGATGCGTCGCCTCGTCGGCGAGACGTTCGAACTCCGATCGCGGCAGCAGGCCGGAGATCACCTCTCCTCCGATGAGCCAGGTGGGCGTCGCCCGTACGCCGAGGCGGACGCCCAACGACTCGGCCTCGACGAGGGCGGCCAGCGCGGTGCCGTCGTCCAGTGCGGCGCGCAGCGGGTCGAGGTCGACGCCGACCCGACCCGCCTGCTGCTCGACGACCGCCCGGTCGCCGATGTCCTCGCCGTGCACGAAGCGCGCGGCGAACAACGCCTTGTGGAAGTCTTCCGACACGGCCGGCTGGTTGAGGCGGATCCACGCCGCGGCGGCCAGCGCCCGCCGGGTGTTGGGCAGCCGCCTCGGCCAGTTCAAGGTGAGGCCGGCCTCCGCCGCCTCGCGTTCGAGGGCCGCGTACATCGGTCCGGTCCGCGGCCCGGCCTCGACGCCACCGTCGGGGATCTCGGGATGGATCTGGAACGGCAGGTGCACGACGTCCAGGCCGCGTCCTTCGAGGATCTCGTTGCGCTGCTGCCCGACGTAGCAGAACGGGCAGATGAAATCGAACCAGTGCAGGACGGAAACGCCCGGTTTCACGTCGACCCCCCTTGCCGCCGCGAGCCGGCCAGCCCTCACGCATGTTTCGTTACAGCAGTTGACTGTAACTAGTCTCCGCCCGCTCGCCCAGGCGAGGCGGCCGGCCGGTCCGGTGTTCCGTGTTACAGTCGCTGGCTGTAACGGATCCCGCGCTCAGCGATGACGGCCGCTGCCCCGAGGTGAACCATGGCTCGACGACGACCGGCGGGTGAACCGGCCCACGACGAGCGGCCGGCCGGCGGCGAGCCGACGCATCCCGGTGGCCGCCCCCGGGACGCCGCCATCGACGAGGCGATCATCCTGGCCACCCGCGAGCGTCTGGTGCGGGACGGCTACGGGAGGATGACGATCGGCGACATCGTCGCCGACGCCAAGGTCACCAGACCCACGCTCTACCGCCGCTGGCGCAACAAGTTCGAGCTGGTGGTCGACGCGCTGGACTACGGATTCCGCCGGCAACGCGACATGTACACCGTCGACCTGTCGGAGTTGGCGCCGCGTGACGCGCTCGTCGAGGCGGTCCGCCGGCTCGACCCCGCCTACTTCAACCCGGACGCGATGGTGCTGATGGGCAACTTCGCCGGCGAGGCGAGTCGTACCCCGGAGCTGCTCGAGATCCTGCGACAGCACGCCGTCGAACCCCGCGTCGCCCTCGTCGCGGAGGTGCTGAAGCAGTTGCAGGAGCGTGGCGCGATCGGCGTCGACATCGACACCCGCATCATCGCGATGATGTGCTTCGGCAGCTACTTCGCCGCGTTCTACGCCGGAGAGCCGACGGAGCAGCTCCCCGAGCGCGTGGTGGCCGTGTTGTGGCCGGTCATCGCCTCCGCCTCACCCGCGGGCGGCTGACGGCCGCGTCCGGCGCGTCACGAGGCGGGCTGGCGCCGCAGGGCGTCGATGCCGAGGTCGAGGGCGGCCTGGAGGTGGTCGATCCGCCCGGTCGAGAGCAGCAGCAGTACGCCACCCTGGATGCCGGCCAGCAGCGCGGCGGCCGCCCGGTCGGCGTCGACCTCGGCGGTCATCTCACCTGTCGACTGCATGTGCCGGACGCCGACGGCGATCGCGTCCTCCCAGCGCCGCATCAGCCCCACGATCACCGCCCGGGCGGCCGGCGCCCGACGGCCCGTCTGGCCCAGCAGCCCGTTGAGCGGGCAGGTGTCACCCTGCTCGCGGTAACGCGAGATCAGCCGATCCCGCCACGCCTGCCAGGCGTCCCAGGACGTGAGGTCGCCGAGCATCGGCTGCTGGTCGGCGAGCACCTGGTCGGCCTCGTGTTCGGCCACCGCGAGCAGCAGCTCCTCCTTCCCTGCCGGGAAGTAGTGGAAGAGCTGGCTCTTGCTGACGGCGGTACGCGCCATCACGTCCTCGAGACGGACCTCGTCGACGCCGCGTTCGCGCACCTCGGCGGCCGCGCCGGCCACGATCCGGGCGCGGGTCGCCTCGCCCTTGCTGGTCAGCGAGCGCGTCATCTGGCCTCCTCGAAGGATCCGCAGGTCAACGGTAGGTCACGCCGGACCCCGGCGGCGGGGCGGCCCAAACGTCCGGCCGCCCCGCCGTGGAGCGGTCGTCAGGCGGCTGCCCCGGTGGTGCCGTTGAAGACCGGCGGCGCGTAACCGGCCGGCTTGTCGCCGATGTCCAGACCCGGGCTGACGATCCAGGACTGGTACTCCGGCGTGAACATCGAGTACGGGGCGGGCAGCGGCTCGGCGCTGGCCGCGTCGAGCCGGGCCCGCAACTCGCGCGGGATCTCGAAGTCGAGCGCGGCCACGTTGCCGTCCACCTGATCCGGGCTGCTCGCGCCGATGATCACGGAGCCGACGGCGGGCTGGGTGGCCACCCAGTTGATCGCCACCTGGGCCATGCTCCGGCCCAGCTCGGTGGCGACGCCGTCGAGCGCGTCGATCACCCGCCAGTCACGGTCGCCGACCGGACGGCCGTTCGCGCCGTCGCCGCCGAGTCGGCCGGTGCCGGTCAGGCCGTCGGCCGTCCGCCGGTACTTGCCGCTGAGCAGGCCGCCGGCGATCGGGCTCCACGCGGTGAGGCCCATGCCCAGGGACTGCGCCATCGGCAGGAACTCCGGCTCGATCCCGCGGGCGATCAGGGAGTACGGCAGCTGCAGATTGATCATCGGGGTCAGACCGTGCGCCTCGGCGTGGCTCTGTGCCCGGGCGGCGTACCAGGCCGGCACGTCGGAGAGCCCGGCATAGCGGATCTTGCCGGCGCGCGCCAGGTCGTCGAAGGTCCGCACGACCTCCTCGACCGGGGTGATCCGGTCCCAGGTGTGCAGCAGGTAGAGGTCCAGGTAGTCGGTGCCGAGCCGGCGCAGCGACGCCTCCACCGCCCGGATCATGTGTTTGCGGCCGTTGCCGCCGGCGTTGGGGTCCGCGGGGTCGGTGCTGTTGGTGAACTTGCTGGTCAGCACCAGCCGGTCACGCGCCCCGGCGGAATTGATCAGCCGGCCGAGGATCCGCTCGCTCTCGCCGGCGGTGTAGAAGTCGGCGGTGTCGATGAAGTTGCCGCCCGCCTCCAGGTAGCGCCGGAAGATCGGTTCCGCCTCCGCCTCGGTCTTGCCGTAGGCGGCGTGGAACCCGGCGGTGCCGAAGTTCATGGTGCCGAGGGCGAGCCGGCTGACCCGCAGCCCGGACCGGCCGAGCAGGTAGTAGTGCATCGTCTGGTACTCCAGTTGCCTTCTCTGCCGCATTCGTCGTCGGCCCGGGACGGGCCGCCGGAGCACACTCTGACTCGGCAAAATTGGACCGGCAAGTCCAGAAACCGGGTCTGATCAGCCGACCCGTACGGCTCTCCTCCTGCTGCCGGGCACCCGGAGACGGTGGGAGAAGATGGCACATGCTCGACGGACTCGACGACATCGGGTGGCGGCGACTCGGTCACGCCTACGGGGCGGCCGACGACGTTCCCGACCTGATCCGCGCCCTGAGATCGGCCGACCCGGCGGCCCGGGACGACGCGCTCGGCACCCTCTACACCACCGTGTTCCACCAGGGCAGCCGGTACGAGGCGAGCGCCTACGCGGTGCCGTTCCTGCTCGAACTGCTCAGCGACCCGGCCACCCCCGACCGGCCCGCGATCCTCGCCCTGGTGACCTCGCTGGCGATCGGCTACGACGAGGCCGTCCTGCCCGACGGGTTCCCGATCGGCTCCTACCGCCGGGCGGCCGAGGGCGGGCGGGACCTGCTCGCCGCCAAACCCGCCCCGTGGAGCGGTGAGCACCAGGCCACCAAGGAGTACGTGGAGTACACGTACGTCGAGTCCCTCGACGCGGCCGATCAGGCGCGGCTGTGGGCGTACGTCGACGTGGCGGTCTACGACGCCGCGCGGGCCGGGGTTCCGCTCTTCCGCCACCTGCTGGCGGACCCCGATCCGTGGGTGCGGACCGGGGCGGCGTACGCCCTCGCGTGGTTTCCCGAGGAGGCCGCCGGCAGCGTGGCCGCGCTGGCCCGAGCCACCGACGTCTCGCAGGTGACCGGCGCGGGGGCGGTCGAGGTCGCCACCATGCTCGTCGCCTCCGGGCTGCTCAACGCGGCGCCGGACCACCGGTGGCTCGCGGACCCCCCGGCCGGTGGTCCGGTGCGCCGCCGCCGTCGGACGGGCACGGGTGCTGGGCCCGGCGGCCGACCCCACGACGGTCGAGGAGCTGATGACCTGGACCGCCGCCCCGCCCGCCGGGACGGACGACCCGACGGACGGCGGCTGGCTGCCGTTCCTCAACGGTGACCTGAGCGGATACGCGGGCCTCACCCTGCGTCAGCTCGGCCCCCGGCACGCGGACCGCGCCTTCGACGCGCTGACCGACCGGCTGCCCGCGGTCAGCGGAGACCAGTCGCTGACCGTGCTGGGCGAGACGCTCCGGCTGGCGTTCCCCGACGGACCGTTGGCGTCGGGGACACCCGCGGCGTCGTTGACTCCCCGGCAACGACGGCTCGCCGAGGTGCTGAGCCACTCCCCCGAGCCCTGGCTCATCGACGGGGAGCCGTTCGGCAACGTCGCCATGCTGGTCGGGGAGTACGGGCTGCCGGACGACCGGGCGGCCCTGAGCGCGTACCTGGCGGCGTGACGGTCGCCGGGTCAGCGGCTCACGGCACGCCACAGCCTCCGGTAGAAGTCGAGGTACGTCGCTTCGACGTGCGCGGCGTGGCGGACCGTCTCCGGGTGCCGCGCGGGCAGCTGGTTGATCGGGACGTTCATCGCGGCGTGGTGCTCGATGTGCAGGTTGTTGCCGTTGGTGAACCAGGTGCTGAACCAGCTGCCCCGGATGGAACGGGTGTTACGGAGCACGTCCGTGCTGTCGGTGTCGCAGAGCACGTGTTCGGGGAGCTCGACCAGGAAGTGCATCGGCACCGCGAGGACCAGGGGCAGCAGCCACAACCGCAGGACCAGCTCGTGGTGTCCGGCGGCGGCCACGGCTGCCGCGAGGAGGATGACGGCACCGAGGAGCAGGTACTCGGTGACCACCCGGCGGCGCATCGTGGCGCTGAGGTCGCCGAACTCGTACCGCCACCGGCCGGTCGCCGCGCGGGCGACGTCGCGGACGACGACGCCGAATCGCGGATAGTCGAACAGGCCACGCAGGAGCGCGCCCCTCGTCAGCGGCTTGCGGGTGTCGAAGCCGAAGAACTCCGTGTCCTGCGGGGTGCCGAGGTGACGGTGGTGCTGCAGGTGCCGGACCCGGTAGTGGGTGTAGACGACGAGCAGCGGCAGACCCAGGGGCACGCCGACGAGGCGGTGCGGCCAGGCCGCCCGGAACGCCGAGTGGTGCAGGGCCTGGTGTTGCAGTTCGACGGCGTGGGTGTACATGGCCGCGAGCAACACCACACCGGCGACCGCGGCGAGCGGTTCGGTGCGCAGCGCGAGCACGACACCGACGGTGGTGAGGCCGGCCAGCACGGCCAGCTTGGCGATGAAGACCCGTTCGTCGTGGGCCGACGTCCTGGCCCGGGCGAACAGCAGCGTGGGGGGAGCCGCGGTCGTCGTCATGAGGGTCGTCTCCGGGATGGGCGGGGGTGAGGGTCGGCTCAGCGGCCGCTGAGCAGCACGACGTGGGTACCGGTGAGCGCGGTGGTGCGGGCGTGCTGGAGCAGCCCGGCCAGGGCCACCGATCCGGCGGCCGTGGGGTGCGCCCCGTGGCCGGTGAGGATCGCCTGCGCCGCGCGCAGCCCGTCGTCGTCGACCCCGTGGACCTGACCGCCGGTGGCGGCGACGGCGGCCATCGCCTCGGGCCCCTGCAGGGCGTGCCAGTTGACCAGCGGCTGGTTGTGGTCGGTGGTGACCACCCCGTCGGGCGGGAGCATCCGGTACGGGCCCGGCCAGCTGGTGACGACCGGGTTGTTGCCGGCGGAGCCGACGCCGTGGATGGGGACGGACCAGCCGAGCGCCGTCAGCTGCCGGTGGATCGCGATGATCGTGGTGCCGTTGCCGACGGGGATCCACAGTGCCGCGGGCGGCTCCGGGAGCACCCGGTGCAGGGCGTGCGCGACGACGCCGTGACCGGCGAAGACGGCGTCCACGTACGGGCCGTCGACGTTGCCGTCGATCGATCCCTCGTCGAGGGCGAGCCGGCGGGACTCGTCGACGGCGTCCTCGTAGCTGCCGGGCACGAGGTGCACGTCGGCCCCGGCGGCGCGCATGAAGGCGCCGCCGTCACTCCACCCGGTGGGCAGCACCACAGTGCAGGCCATCCCCGCGGCGGCACAGGCCATCGCCATGGCGCGGCCGTAGTTGCCGCAGGTGGCGATGACCACCCGGCGGTGACCGTCGGCCGCCGCCCGGCTCACGACGGCGCGGGCCGCGGGCTCCTTGTGGCTGCCGGAGGCGTACCGGGTCTCGTCCTTGATCAGGACCCGGGCGCCGGGTACGAGCTCCCCGGCATCGATGAGCGGAGTGCCGTAGGCGTCGACGGGCGCCTCGGACAACAGTTCTGCGGGCACGGGTTTCCTCAACGGGTGAGCAGGGCGTCGGCCTCGCGCTGGAGGTCGTCGCGGGATCCGATCTGGGCGGGCGGGACGGAGTCGGGCAGGTGGTCTTCGAGCAGCCTCAGCCGGGGGGTGAACCATCCGCGTACCGCCCAGGCCAGTTGGAGCAGACCGCTGACGGCGACGAGCAGGGCGAGTCCCCGCCCGGGTCCGGTGCCGATCAGCTGCCCCACGGAACCGGCGAGCGCTCCGCCCGGCGCGAGCAGCGGCTTCACGTGGTGCTCGGCGAGCGGCCCGACGATCAGGTAGCCGATCGGCATCGTCAGCATCATCACCGTGATGAAGATCGACAGGACGCGGCCCTGGAGTTCGAAGCCGACCTTGGTCTGCACGAGGGCGATCCAGTGCCCCTCGGCGAGCGATTCGCCGAAGGTCACCAGGAACATGCCGACGATCACGAGGGCGGGCGCGCTGCCGAGGCCCACCACGGACATGGCCAGGCTGCCGACGCCCATGAAGAAGATGAGGCCGTTCGCTCGCCGGGTGGTGCCGCCCCAGAGGCCCATCGTCAGGCTGCCGGCGAGTCCACCGAGGCCGCTGGCGCCCAGGGCGAGGCCGAGGACGGCGGGGCTCTGCTCGATCAGCAGCATCGGCGTGATCACCGCGAAGCCGAGGGTGTAGAAGGCGTGGTCGATGACGAAGAAGCGCAACGCGGCCCGTAGTCCCGGCCGGAGCGTGATGTACCGCCAGCCGGCGGCGACCTCGTCCCGGAACGTCTCCTCACGGCGGCGGAACATCAGGTCCGGGAAGCGGACCGCGAGCAGGGTGAGCACGCCGACGGCGAAGGTGAGCATGTCGATCACGATCACGCCGGAGACGCCGATCAGGCCCACCAGTCCGGCGCCGAGCAGGGGCGCGAAGACCAGCCCGGCGCTGACCCCGAGTTGGGTGAGGCCGTTCGCGTGGCCCAGGTACCGCTTCGGCACGAGTTGGGCCACCGCCGCGAGGTAGGCCGGTCGTTGGAAGGCGCCGGCCAGCGAGGTCACCGACACCGTGAGGTAGACCTGCCAGAGGTGCAGGCCGCCGCCGGCGAAGACGACGACGGCGAGCGCGCCCATGGCCGCCGCGGAGGCGGCGTCGCTGACGAGCATGACGGTGCGGCGGTCCCACCGGTCGGCGACGGCGCCGGCGACCGGCCCGGCGAGGATGCCGGGCAGCAGACCGACCGCGTTGACCATGGCGAAATCGGTGATCGATCCGGTCTGCTGGAACACCCAGATGCTGAGCACGAGCGCGCTGAGTCCACTGCCCACCATGGAGACGAACTGGCCGAGGGCGACCAGCGCGAACCGCGCCAGGCTCGGCCGGGGCGCGCGATCCCGCGTACGGGTGGCCGGCGGCGCGGGATCGACCGCGGCCACCTGCTCCGCCGGTGGCTCGTCCGCGACCGGGTCGGTCGTGCCCCGCTCCGCGAACGACACGAGGGTCCGGGCCAGTGGCTCCGCGTGGCTCTTGACGAAGAAGTGGCCGGCCTTGGGCAGGATCGCCAGGTCCACGTCCTCGGCGAAGTGCCGCCACTCCTGGTGGCGTTCCTGGTAGTGCTCGGTCACCCGGTCCCGGGCCCCGACGACGGCCAGCACCGGGGCCTGCAACGGCTCGACCGGGTGCTGGTACGCCGAGGTGAAGTACTCCTCGGCGTCGCGGGCGTCGTGGCGCACGTTGCGCAGCACGAACGCCTCCTGGGCCGGGTCGTCCACGTCGGTGAAGCCGCCCCGGCCGCGCAGGTAGGCGAGGTACTCGCGGTCGGAGGTGAACCGGTCGGTGGGCACGAGCCGGTAGAACCAGTCGAAGAAGCGGCCGGGGAGCCGGGCCGTGGGGAAGCCGGCGCCGAGCGCCACCCCGACCAGCGGCACGCCGACCTCCTCCATCCGCCGGGCGATCTCGACGGTGACGGCGACGCCGAGGCAGTGCCCGTAGAGCAGGATCGGTCCCTCGATCTCCCGCAGCTCGGCGAGGACGAGGTCCGCCACGGCGGTGGCGGGCAGCAGCTCCTCGTCCGGCCGGGACTGGTCGTGGCCGGGCAGCTCGACCGCCTGCAACGCCCAGTTCGCCGGGAGAGCGGCGGCGAGCGGTTGGTAGGCGACCGCACTGCCCCCGGAGTAGGGCACGGCCACCACCGTGACGCCGCCGGTGGCGAGGTCGGCGTCCGACGGGGTCATCCGGTGCAGCAGCCTGCGGTCCCCGGTGGTGGAGGCGTCCCGCTTTTCGAGGGCCGCCGCGAGGCGGCGGACGGTCGGATGCTGGTAGAGGTCGAGCAGGGCGGGGGCGGGTTCGATGCGCCGGATGACCCGCAGCGCGGCGAACGAGTCGCCGCCGAGGGCGAAGAAGCTGTCGTCGATGCCGATGCCGTCGACGCCGAGCACCTCGGCCCACGCCGTCGCGATCTGTCGCTCCAGCGGGGTACGCGGGGCGGTGCCGGCGACGTCGGTGGCCGCTCCGGACGGTGCCGGCAGCCGGCGTCGGTCGAGCTTCCCGTTGGGCGTCAACGGCAGCGCCGGCAGGTTCAGCAGCCGGGCCGGGACCATGTGGACGGGCAGCGTGGCGGCGAGGGCGTCGCGGACCGCCGTCTCGTCGACTGTCGCGCCGGGGCGGGGCACCACGTAGCCGACGAGCTGGGCGACCCCGGACGGCAGCGGGTGCACGGCGACCGCGCAGGCCACCACGTCCGGCAGGGCGCCGAGGGCCGCCTCGACCTCGCCCAGCTCCACCCGGTAACCGTTGACCTTGACCTGGTCGTCGAGCCGGCCCAGGAAGTCGACGTCGCCGTCGAGGTGGTAGCGGGCGGAGTCCCCGGTGCGGTACATCCGGGCGCCCGGTTCGGGCGCGTACGGGTCGGGCACGAAGCGGTCGGCGGTCAGCTCGGGACGGTCGTGGTAGCCCGGCGCCACGCCCAGGCCGCCGAGGTACAGCTCACCCACGACACCGGGCGGTACCGGCTGGCGGTGCGCGTCGAGCACGTAGACCCGGTTGTTCGGGAACGGCCGGCCGATCGGCAGCGGCGCCTCGTCGGCGAGGTGGTCCACCGGGCCGTCGAAGTACACGTTGTCGACGGTGACCTCGGTGACGCCGTACGCGTTGACGACGCGGTTGTCCGGGCCGACCAGCCGCCGGGCCAGCTCGTACTCCTGCACGTGCCACTTCTCGCCGCCGCCGATGAGCAGCCGGACGAAGTCGAGGCGCTGCCCGGTCCGTTCGACGTGCCCGAGCAGGGTGCGCAGCACCGCCGGGACCAGCTCGGTGCACTGGACCTGCTCGGTGACCATCAGCGCGTACAGGTCGGCCGGGTCGAGGAGGGTCTCCCGCGGCACCACGACCAGCCGGCCGCCCGTGCAGAGGGCGCGCAGGGTCTCCCCCACGAACATGTCGAAGGAGAAGCTGGCCGCCTGCTGGTACGTCCACCCGGCCTCCAGGTGGTAGGCGTGCTGCCACATCGCCACCGCGTGGACCAGGTTGCCGTGGTCGACCACGACGCCCTTGGCCTTGCCGGACGAGCCGGAGGTGTAGATGACGTACGCCGGGTCGTCCGCGCTGGTGACCAGCGGCAGGTCGCCGCGCTCGGCGGGCATGGGGCCGCGCAGGTACTCCTCGTCGACGACGATCGCGGACCGGCTGTCCTGACGCATGTAGTCGAGGCGGTCCGGTGGGTACGCGGGGTCGAGCGGGACGTACGCCCCGCCGGCCTTCAGGACGGCCCACATGGCGACGAAGAGGTCGATGCCCCGGTCCAGGCAGATCGCCACCCGGTCCCCCGGCCGGACGCCCTCGTCGCGCAGTCGCCGGGCCACCTGGTTGGCGCGGCCGTTGAGCTCGCCGTAGCTGATCGTGGTGTCCCGGAAGGTCAGGGCGGGCGCCTCGGGGGTGGCCGCCGCCCGGCGCTCGAAGAGCTGGTGCAGGGCGGTCGCCTCGGGCAGGTCGATAGCGCTGTCGTTCCAGTCGTGCAGGATCCGCCGCTGCTCGTCGGCGGTGAGCAGCGCCAGCCGGCTCACCGGCTGCTCCGGGTCGGTGACGCCGGCGTCGAGCACCGTGAGCAGGTGACCCACGAGGGCTTCGATCCGGGCCGGTGCGAACAGCTCGGTGGCGTAGTCGACGTGCAGCACCGGGCCGTCGGCCGGGAAGTCGAGGCTGACGGAGAGGTCGACCAGGGTCGCGGCCGGGGGAAGCTCGCCGGCGTACCGCACGGCCGCGTCCTCGCCGGGCGGCACGTTGTGCACGGTCAGCACGACCGGGCTGAGCCGGTTCCGGTTGCCGCTGCCGGGCCGGCGCAGGGCGTCGACGAGGTCGGGCAGGGCGAGCTGCTGGTGGTCCAGGTCGGCGAGGACGGCGGACCGGACCCGGTCGAGCAGCTCGGCGAAGGACGGGTCGCCGGACAGGTCGCCGCGCAGCGGGAGGATGTTCAGCAGCGGCCCGACGACGCCCTCCAGCTCGGGGCTGGTCCGGCCGGCCACCGGCGACAGGACGGTGACGTCCGTCCGCCCGGTGTAGCGGGCCAGCACGGCCTGCAGGCCGGCGAGCACCACCATGAAGAGGCTGGCGCGCCGCGAGTGGCCCTGGTCGGTCAACCGTCGCAGCAGGGCGGGGTCGAGCGGACGGCTGACGCGCGCGGAGGCGAAGGAGCGGGCCGCGGGTCGCGGTCGGTCCGCGGGCAGTTCGAGATTCAGGTCGGCGCCGTCGAAGCGGCGGCGCCAGTAGTCCACAAGCTCCGGATCGGCCTTCGCCGCGGCGTGGCGGGCGGCCAGGTCGGGTACGGCCGGCGGCCGGGGCAGGCCGGCGGCGGCGCTGAGGTCCACGCTCTCCGGTCGGCCGACGGCGGCCCGGTAGAGCGCGGCCAGCTCGGTGCCGATGACGCTGCCGGACCAGCCGTCGTAGATCAGGTGATGCACGAGGAGCACGAGTTCGTCGTCCCCGCCGGTGCGGACCAGGACGGCTCGGGCCAGTGGACCGGTGGTGAGGTCGAGCTTCTCGACGGCGCCGCCGGGCCGGGTCTGCTCGACGAGCGGGATCACGGCTTCCGCGTCGACGACCATGCGCGGCTCGTCCTGCTCGTCGGGGAACCGGGCGCGCAGCAGGGGATGACGCCGGGTCAGCTCGCGCAGGCTCCGGGCCAGTGCGGTGAGGTCGGCCCGGCCGTCGAGCCGGAACCGGACGCCCAGCGTGTGCGCGGGCAGGCCGGCGCAGACCTGTTCGGCCACCCAGAAGTCTCGTTGCAGCGGGCTCAGGGGCAGCGGCGTGCCCTGGGGCAGGTCGTCGGTGTCGGGCTCGGCCGGACCGGGGGTCGTGTCGAGCAGCGCGGCGACGGCGGCGAGCGTCGGGGCGGCGTAGAGCCGGCTGAGCGTGAGGTCCACGCCGTGGCGCTGCCGCAGGGCGCCGATCAGCCGTACGGCGGCGAGCGAGTTGCCGCCGAGGGCGACGAAGTCGTCGTCGGGGCGTACCTCGCCGACGCCCAGCAGGGTGCGCCAGAGCGCGGCGATCTCGGCCTGTGCGGGCGTCAACGTGGTGGGCGTCGCCGGCGCCCGCCCGGTCCGCGCCGCCAGCGCCGCTCGATCGATCTTGCCCTGTGGGGTGAGCGGGAACGCGGCGTGCCCCACCAGCGCGGCGGGGATCAGGTAGTGCGGCAGCCGGTCGGCGAGGCTCGCGCGCACCGCCGCGAGGTCGGTGTCGGGCTCGGCCACGACGTGCCCGATCAGCCGCTGCTGCCCGTCGTGCTCCTCGGCCCGAACGACGGCGTCGGTGACGCCCCGGTGCGCCCGCAGCGCGGTCTCGATCTCGCCCGGCTCGACCCGGAAGCCACGGATCTTCACCTGGTCGTCGAGGCGGCCGAGGAAGTCGAGTGCGCCGTCGGCGCGGCGCCGGACCCGGTCGCCGGTGCGGTACTCCAGCCGGCCGTCGGGGCCGGGACGGAACCGGTCGGCGGTCAGCTCGGGCCGGTGGAGGTAACCAGTCGCCACGCCGCACCCACCGATGAGCAGTTCTCCGACGTCGGACTCCGCGCCGGCGGGGTCGACAACCCGGCAGGTCACGCCGGGCAGGGGGTGCCCGATCGGCACGACCTCGCCGCTCCACGCGGTCAGGTCCGCCACCGTGGCGACCACTGTGGTCTCGGTCGGGCCGTAGGTGTTGAGCAGCCGCACGGTGGGGCCGGCGACCCGCTGCCAAGCACCGACCCGGTCCGGTCGGGCGGCCTCGCCACCGATGATCACCAGCCGGAGCGCCGGCGGGAGCGTCGCCTCGCCACGCGCCAGCGCGTCCACCAGTTCGTGCCAGTAGGCGGTGGGCAGGTCGAGCACGGTGATGCCGAGTGCGGCGCAGCGGTCCAGGAACAGGTCCGCCCGGCTGATCATGTCCTCGTCGCGCAGCACGATGGTGGCCCCGGCCACCAGCGGCGGGAAGAGCTCCTCGATGCTGGCGTCGAAGCTCAGCGAGGCGAACTGCAGCACCCGGTCCGCGCTGCTCAGGTCGTAGCGGCCGACGGCGGCGCGGCAGAAGGCGTTCAGGGCCGTCCGCGGCACCAGCACACCCTTGGGCCGTCCGGTCGATCCGGAGGTGAAGATGACGTACGCGGTGTCCGGGTGTTCCCCGCCGCCGTCCGTGGTCGCGGAGATCCCCCGCTCGTCGATCACCGCGCGCGGCCGGGCGTCGTCGATCATCGCCCGGATCCGTTCGGCCGGGTAGGCCGGGTCGAGCGGCACGTAACCCGCTCCGGCGCGGATGGTCGCGAGGATGGCGATGATCGCGCGCCGGCCCCGGGGCAGACGGATGCCGACGAGGTCCCCATTCCCGACACCGGCCGCGGCGAGCTCGGCGGCGAGGGCGTCGACCTGCTCCACCAGTTCCGCGTAGCTGAGTTCGTGCGAATTCTCGACGAGCGCGAGGGCGGCGGGAAGGCGCTGCGCCTGCTCGGCGATCGCCGACCAGACATCACCCAGGCCCTCGTCGTCCCGCACGGTCGGGCGACCGTCGATTGCCTGACTCACGACACTCCCAGCTTCGAGCGATTGGACGCTGAAAGGCTAGATGGAATCGCTCCCGACAGAAGTGAACGATGACCCAACGATGACCCGCACCAACCGCCCCGGAATTTCGGGAAGTTTCATCGATGAATCGCGAACCCGCAGCTCCGCAACGGTCGCCCGGCCGCACGGCCAGCTCACCGGACTTCCCGTGCCGGACATCTGATGAACACTCGCTGTTCATCAGGCGAGCGGGGACGCCGGGCGGACGGGTGCGCATAATCCCGTACGGTCCGGTACCCGCCCGGACCCGCAACTCATCATCGGATCGCGGGTCAGCACCAAGGAGAAGGCATGACTCCGGAGATCGACCAGCAATTCGCGCTACTGCGGGCGGAGTACGGCCGTGATTCGCTCGCCCGGGTGGAGGAAATGCTGGAACCGAAGAGCCTCATCGACCAGCGCCATCCGCTCCAGCGGGCGGCGAAATGGGTCCTGCCGGGCATCCCGCAGATTCCGTGGCACGACCCGTACGCATATCCGGAACTGTTGCCGCTGGTCCGGGAGTTGGAGGCCGAGCACGCACGGATCAAGGCCGAGCTGGAGGGTGCCTGGGCGAGCCGGCGGGATCGGTTCTCGGACTACGAGCACTACCTCGTCCGGCAGCAGAACTGGCAGGCTCTCTACCTCTACCGCGGCGGGGCGCTCGTCGAGGAGTCCGCGGCCCTCGCCCCCACGGCGTACCGGGTGCTGAGGGAGAGCGCTGTCGAACCGGGGATCATCTGTCCCCTGCTGGAGTCACATTTCTCGACGCTGCTGCCGGGGGCGACGATCGCGCCGCACTGCGATCTCTGGAACTTCAGCATCAACCTGCACCTGGCCATCGACATCCCCGACGGCGCGGGCATCCGGGTGGCCGGCGAGACCCGGCACTGGCAGGAGGGACGCTGCCTGCTCTTCGACTACTCCTTCGAGCACGAGGCGTGGAACAAGGGGATCCGGACCCGCACCTGCCTGCTCGTCGACCTCTGGCACCCGGACACCACGGCGCCGGAGCGGGCGGCGCTGACCACGCTGATGACCGAGATCCGCAAGATGATGGGGTGAGATCACCCCTGCTCGCGCCGGGGCACCCGGGCCGACCGCTACCGGTGGGGCGCGGCGCGCAGGTCCTCCTCGATGCGCTCGGCGGTCGCGAGCAGCGGCGGCAGCAGCTCCTTGCGGATCGTCTCCGAGGAGCCGCGGCTGGCGTGGGCCGAGACGTTCACCGCCGCGACCACCGTCCCGTTGTCGCCGTGGATCGGCGCGGCGAGGGAGCGAAGACCCTCCTCCAGCTCCTGGTCGACGATCGCGTACCCCTGCGCGGCGATTTTCTTCAGAACGGTACGCAGCTTCCCCGGGTCGGTGATGGTGCGTCGGGTCAGTGGGCGCAGGTCCGCCTTGGCGAGGTAGTCGTCCAGCCACTCCGCAGGCTGCGCGGCGAGCAGCACCCGCCCCATGGACGTGGCGTAGGCGGGGAACCTCGTACCGACGCTGATCCCCACCGTCATGATCCGCTTGGTGGGGACGCGGGCGACGTAGACCACCTCGCGGCCGTCGAGCACGGAGACCGAGCAGGATTCGTGGACCTGCCCGACCAGTGCCTCCATGTGCGGCTGCGCGACCTCGGGAAGGCTCAGGCCGGACAGGTAGGCGTAGCCGAGTTCGAGGATCCGGGGCCGCAGCGAGAAGAGCCGGCCGTCGGTGTGCACGTACCCCAACTCGACCAGGGTGAGCAGGAACCGCCGCGCGGCGGCCCGGGTCAGCCCGGTCATCCGCGCCACGTCACTCAGGGTGAGCTGCGGGCGTTCGGCGTCGAAGGCCCGGATCACCGCGAGCCCTCGTTCCAGCGACTGGACGAACTCCGGAGATCGTGTCGTCTCCTCGGTCACTGGTCCTCCTGCCGCAGGGCCTCCCGGGCCACCTTGAACGCCCGGTTGGCCGCTGGTACGCCAGCGTAGACGCCGACCTGGAGCAGGACCTCACTGACCTCGTGCGAGGTCAGCCCGTTACGCAGCGCGGCACGCACGTGCATGGCGAGCTCCTCGTCGTGGTGCAGGGTCGCGAGCACGGCGAGCGTGACGCAGCTGCGGGTACGCCGATCGAGACCGGGGCGGGTCCAGATCTCGCCCCAGGCGTACCGGGTGATGAGGTCCTGGAAGTCGGCGGTCAGCTCGTCCGTGCCGGCGATCGCGCGGTCGACGTGCGCGTCGCCGAGCACCTGCCGGCGTACCGTCATGCCTGCCTCGTGCCGCTCGCGGTCGTCCACCGTTCACCACTCCTCGTCGAAGTGCTCCAGCAGCAGCCGGGACACCTGCTCGGGTTGCTCGACGTTGGCCAGGTGTGCCGCCCGTTCCACCACGGCCAGGCGCGCCTGCGGGATCCGCTCGACGATCGCGTGGGCGTGCTCCACCGGAGTGGCCGGATCGTCCGCTCCCGCGATCACCAGGGTCGGTGCCGTGATCGCGCGCAGGTCGTCCCGGAGGTCCATCCTGGCGATCGCCTCGCAACACGCGGCGTAACCGGTGGCGGGTGTCGCGGTCAGCGCGACCCGGTGCCGGGCCACCACCGCGGGGGTGGCCGCGGCGAAGGTCGGGGTGAACCAGCGGGCGACCACCAGCTCGGCGACCGTCCCGACGCCGCCGGCGCGGACCGTCGCCGCCCGGTCCCGCCACCCCTGCGCCGGGCCGAGCGACGCCGAGGTGCAGAGCAGCGCCAGCCGCCGCACCCGATCGGGCGCGTGCGCAGCGAGCCACATGCCGACCATGCCACCGAGGGAGAGTCCCGCGTAGTGGACGTCCGGCACGTCGAGGTCGTCGAGGAGTCGCAGCACCTCACGGCCGAGCATCTCCACCGTGTACGGCCCGTCCGGCACCGCCGAGCGACCGTGGCCGAGGTGGTCGTAGCGGAGGACCCGGAACCGTTCGGCGAGCCCGGGAACCTGCGGCGCCCACATGGCGCCGGTGGTGCCGAGCGAGCCGCCGAGCAGCAGCGCGGGCGCGTCGGGCGCCCCGTCCACCGTGACGTAGAGGCGACTTCTCACGGCTGCGTCCTCCGGTGGGCGGCGAGGGCCCGGTCGACGAACCGGTCGGCCGACCCGAGCCAGCCGTACGGGTCGAGGGCCTCGTCGATCTCCTGCTCGCCGAGGTGGGCGCGTACCTCGGGGTCGGCGAGCAGTGCGGCCCTCAACGGCGGGCGGGACGCGGCGCGGCTGACGAGGTCGTGCGCCGCGCCGCGACCGAGCAGCGGTGCCAGGCGCGCGGCGACGGCCTCGGCCAGCAGCAGCCCGCCGGTCGCGTCGAGGTTGGCCCGCATCCGCTGCGGGCGCACCTGCAGCCCGCTCAGCATGCGGGCGCACCGGGCGGCGGCGCCACCGGCCACGTGCAGCAGGTCGAGCAGCGGCTCCCACTCGGCGTGCCAGGCGCCGGCCGCCCGCTCGTGCTCCTGGACGGCGGCGGTGAAGAGGGTCGCGACCAGGCCCGCGCCGCGCCGCGCCGCGGCGGTGACGAGGACCGAGTCGACGGGGTTGCGCTTGTGCGGCAGAGCCGACGAGCCGCCCCGCCCGGCGCCGCCCTCCGCCACCTCACCGATCTCGGTCTGGGCGAGCAGACCGACGTCCACCGCAGCCTTGCCGGTGGCCGCGAGCAGGCCACCGAGGGCGGCGGCCAGGTCGAGCAGGGGCTGGCGGCGGGTGTGCCAGGGCAACGGGCTCGCGGCGAGACCGAGACGCTCCGCGTACCGTTCGGTCACCGCCGGGCCGGTGGGCCCCAACGCGGCCAGCGTGCCGACCGCGCCACCGAGTTGCGCGGGCAGGACCGCCCGCGCGCGAACCAGCCGGGCCCGCGCCTCGACCAGGCCGACCAGCCAGCCGGCGGCCTTGAGTCCGAACGTGGTGGGCGCCGCCTGCTGCCCGAGCGTCCGGGCGGCGAGCACGGTGCGGCGGTGGGTGTCGGCGAGCCGGGCCGCGGCGTCGGCGGCGATGTCGAGGTGGCGCAGCAGCGGCTCGATCGCCCGCACCGTCACCAGGACCAGCGCGGTGTCCAGGACGTCCTGGCTGGTCGCGCCGACGTGCACCCAGGCCCGGGCGTGCTCCGGCACGGCGGCGGTCAGCTCGCGGACCAGCGGCACCACCGGGTTGCCCGAGGCGTCGGCGGCCCGGCCCAGTGAGACCGGGTCGTACCGCTCGGCGCGGCAGTGGGCGGCGATCGCCTCGGCGGCCGACGCGGGCAGCACGCCGCAGTCGGCGGCGGCCCGGGCGAGCGCGGCCTCGGCGTCCAGCATGGCCTGCAGCAGCGAGTGGTCGGCGAGCTCGGCGTCCACGTCCGGGACGCCGGAGAGCCCGCCGAGCAGACCGTCAGACGGCGAAGAAGACGGTCTCATGCTCGCCCTGCAGGTGGATGTCGAACCGGAATCCGTCCGGCGCGGCGACCGCGACCAGCGTGGCGCGCCGCTCGGCGTCGAGGCCGCACAGCACCGGGTCGGCGGCGTTCGCCGGGTCGTGTGGGAAGTAGAGCCGGGTGACGAGGCGGTGCAGGAGTCCGCGGGCGAAGACGGAGAGGGTCAGGTGTGGCGCCTCGGTGCCGCCGTCCGGGTCGGGCAGCGGACCCGGCTTGACCGTCAGCAGCGCGTACCTTCCCTGCGCGTCGGTCTCGCTGCGCCCGAAGCCGCGGAACCCCGGTACGGAGGACGGCCGGGCGCCACGCGGGTCGTCGGGGTGGTCGAAGCGACCGTCCGGGTCGGCCTGCCAGCTCTCCACCAGCGCGTCGACCACCGGCGCGCCGGTGCCGTCGAAGAGTTGACCGCGGATCCAGAACGCCCCCGTGGTGCCGTCGGGCACGACGTACGGACCGTCGGGCCAGCGCAGGCCGAGGTGCAGGAACGGTCCGACCGTCTGCGCGGGCGTGGCGCCGAGCCGCTCACTCATCGTCGTCCTCGTCCTCGAAGGGGGTGCTCTCCCGGCCGCGCAGCACGATGTCGAACTCGTACGCCAGCGCCCACTCGGGCACCGTCGTGGCGTGGTCGTACCGGGCGATCATCCGCTCTCGGACCTTCGGGTCGCGGACCGAGTTGAAGATCGGGTCCTGGAAGAAGAGCGGGTCGCCCGGGAAGTACATCTGGGTCACCAGTCGCTGGGTGAACGCGCGGCCGAAGAGGGAGAAGTGGATGTGGGCCGGCCGCCAGGCGTTGTCGTGGTTGCGCCACGGGTACGCGCCGGGTTGCACGGTGACGAAGCGGTAGCGGCCCCGGTCGTCGGTGAGCGCCCGCCCCACCCCGTCGAAGTGGGGGTCCAGCGGCGCCGACCAGTTGTCCACCGCGTGGCGGTAGCGCCCGGCCGCGTTCGTCTGCCAGATCTCGACGAGCGTGTGTGGCACCGGTCGGCCGTCGCCGTCGAGGATCCGGCCGTGCACGATGATCCGCTGCCCCTGCGGCTCGCCGTCGTGCTGCCGGGTGAGGTCGTGGTCGAGTTCGCCGAGCCGTCCCTCGCCGAGCAGCGGGCCGGTGATCTCGGTCAGCCGCTGGGGCAGGTAGGTCAGCGGCCGCTGCGGCGCGCGCTGGACCGTCGACTTGTAGCCGGGGCTGAGCAGGGGCGGATGGGCGTCGACGTCATCGCGCCGGTACCGCGGCAGGACCAGGCCGTTGCCGGTCTGGTCGACGGTCTCCTGGGTCATGCTCCTCCTCGCTTCTCCCGCTTGGTCGCCTCCAGGGCCCGCAGCACCGTGAGTTCGTGCGCGGTCGGCGGGTCGCCGGTGGTCAACCGCTCGGCGACGGCGAGGTCCCAACCGGTGGCCGCCCGTACCTGGTCCGTGGTGACGCCGGGGTGCAGACGGGTCAGGGTCAGCTCGCAGCTGACCGGGTCGGGTTCGAGTACGCCGAGGTCGGTGATGACGACGCGGGGGCCGCCGCCGCGCAGCCCGAGCCGCTCTCGGTCGCCGGGGCCCGCACCGTATCCGACGGAGGTGACGAAGTCGACGCGCTCGGTGAACGTGCGCAGGTTCTGCCGGACGATCACGACGACCTCGCCGCAGGAGGCGGCGATCTCGGGGGCGCCGCCGGCACCGGGCAGGCGGACCCTCGGGTCGTCGTACTCGCCGCCGACGACAGTGGTGTTGATGTTTCCGTACCGGTCGAGCTGGGCGGCGCCGAGGAATCCGACGTGGATCCGGCCCGGCTGCAGCCAGTAGTTGAACACCTCGGGCACGGACACCACGGCGTCGGCGGTGTCGGCGAGGACACCGTCGCCGATGGAGAGCGGGAGCCGGTCGGGCTTCGCGCCGAGGCAGCCGGATTCGTAGACGAGCACGAGGTTCGGGGCGTGGGTGGCCCGGGCGAGGTTCGCCGCGGTGCTGGGCAACCCGATCCCGACGAAGCACGCCGTGCCGTCGCGCAGTTGCCGGGCGGCGGCGACGGTCATCATCTCGTCGGCGGTGTAGTCCGGGCTCACGCCTGCACCTCGACCTTCAGCACGTGCCCTTCGATCCAGTCGCGGAAGGTGTCGCGGTCCCGGCTGATCGCGTCCCACTCGACGTAGAAGTCGTTGTCGCGCACCGAGTAGCCCTGCGCGTAGGAGGGGTGTGCCCCGCCGGGGACCTCGGCGACCGCGGTGACGGCCCAGCCGGGCAGCACGACCTGACCGGGCACGGGTTCGAGCTCGTCGACGACCTCCTCGACGGTGACCAGCGATCGCCGCGCGGCGAGCACGGCCTCCTTCTGGACGCCCGCGATGCCCCACATCTGCACGTTCCCGGCCCGGTCGGCGCGTTGGGCGTGCACCACTGTCACGTCGGGGCGCAAGGCGGGGACGGCGGTGAGGGTCTCCCCGGTGAAGGGGCAGGTGATGGTCCGGATGTTGTCGGTGTGCCGGGGCAGGTCGGTGCCGGTGTAGCCGCGCAGCACGGCGAACGGCAGCCCGGAGGCCCCGGCGACGTAACGGTTCGCCATGCCCGCGTGGCTGTGCTCCTCGAGTTCGAGCGGTCCCGGCCAGGAGTTCTGCACCGCGTCGCGGAAGCGGTGCAGGGATCCGACTCCCGGATTGCCGCCCCAGGAGAAGATCAGCCGGCGGGCGCAGCCGGCGCCGATGAGCTGGTCGTAGATGACGTCGGGTGTCATCCGTACCAGGGTCAGCTCCCGCCGTCCCTGACGGATGATCTCGTGACCGGCGGCGAACGGGATGAGGTGCGTGAACCCTTCCAGGGCCACCACGTCACCGTCACGGACCAGGTCCGCCACGCCGTCCGAGAGCGAGACGAGCTTCGCCATGGCCTCCCCGCCTTCTGCGAGCTTCCTCGATTACAACTGTTCGCTATGCGGACTGCCGTACTGAATCCGAACGTAATCCCCGTCGGTGGGATCCGTCAACGAGGCCGCGGCGCGCGGGATCCCGGCGTCCGGACCGGCGTAGAAATGTTGCGGCGACCCGTTGACGTGAGTCAGGTCACGTGCCAACGTTCTAAATGAGAACAGCCGTTCGGTAAGCGAACACCCCCCGGGGGCCTCTCCGGATCGGACGCCCACCACCCCCCGGTCCCCGCGCGGGACCGCCGGACGCGGGAGTACCTGCATGCGCCGTCTCGTCATCAGCGCCATAACCGCCGCAGCGCTACTCACGGCCACCGCCGCCTGCGGCTCCTCCGACGACGCCGGTGGTTCCGGTGGGCAGGCCGGAGGCACCACCAAGGTCAAGGTCGGTGCGATCCCGATCGTGGACGTGGCACCCCTGCACCTCGGCATCCAGAAAGGCTTCTTCACCGAGCAGGGCATCGACGTCGAGGTCGTCAACACCACCGGCGGCGCGGCAGCCGTGCCGGGCGTGGTCAGCGGCGAGTTCGACTTCGCCTTCGGCAACCTGGTCTCGCTCATCGTCGCGCGCGCCGAGAATCTGCCGCTGAAGGTGCTCGCCGAGGGAAACTCCTCGACGGGCCAGCAGGGCAAGGACTTCGGCGGCATCGTCGTGCCGAAGGACAGCCCGATCACCAGCGCCGCCCAGCTCGCCGGCAAGACCGTGGCCGTGAACAACCTCAAGAACATCGGCGACACCACGGTGCGTGCCTCCGTCCGCCAGGCCGGCGGTGACCCGGCCGCCGTCAAGTTCGTCGAGCTGCCCTTCCCGGACATGCCGGCGGCGCTCGACGGCAAGCGGGTCGACGCGGCCTGGATCGTCGAGCCCTTCTTCACCGTCGCGCAGAACCAGGGCGCCAAGGTGATCGCGTCGAACTTCGTCGACACCGCGCCGAACCTGACCATCGCCGCCTACTTCACCAGCGAGAAGCTGCTCCAGCAGAAGGGCGATCTCGCGAAACGCTTCACCGCAGCGATCGAGAAGTCCCTGGCCTACGCGCAGCAGCACCCGGACGAGGCCCGAGCCGTGCTGCCGAGCTACGCGAAGATCGACCCGACGGTCGCCGAGAAGATGACGCTGCCCGCCTGGACCGGTCAGATCAACCGGGCGTCGGTGCAGACTCTCGCCGACCTGATGCTCACCGACGGTCTGGTCAAGGAGAAGGTCGACCTCGGAGAACTGCTCCCGTGACGACACCGTCCACGCTCGCCGCACCGGCCCGGCAGTCCCGGGCCGGTCGGCGGGCCGGCGGGAACCTCCTGCTCGGCGGGCTCGGCTTCGCGACCTTCCTCCTGCTCATGGAGGCCGTGCCGCGCGCCGGCATCGTCTCGCAGGAGTACCTGCCGCCGCTGAGCCGGATCACCGGCGCCCTGGCGGAGCTGGCGACCGAGGCGGCCTTCTGGACGGCGCTCGGCGACACCGTGCGGGGCTGGTTCCTCGGCCTCGCCATCGCGGTCACCCTCGGCGTCGCCGTCGGGTTCGTCGTCGGCACGGTCCCCGTGCTCCGCGAGTTCACCGCCTCGACCATCGAGTTCCTCCGCCCCATCCCGTCGGTCGCGCTCATCCCGCTGGCGGTCCTGGTATTCGGCACCGACCTGCGGTCCGTGCTGCTGCTGGTCGGGTACGCGGCGTTCTGGCAGGTCCTGGTCCAGGTGCTCTACGGCGTGCAGGACGTCGACCCCGTCGCCGCCGAGACCGCACGCACCTTCGGGCTGGGCCGCTGGGCCCGAATCCGCTACGTCACCTGGCCCACCGCGCTCCCCTACGTCCTCACCGGGGTCCGCCTCGCCGCCGCCGTGGCCCTGATCCTCGCCATCACCGCCGAACTCGTCATCGGCGCGCCCGGCCTGGGCAACGAGATCGGCGTGGCGCAGTCCGGCGGCGCCGTCGCCCGGATGTACGCGCTGGTCGTCGTGACCGGGCTGCTCGGCGTCGCGGTCAACGCGCTGGCCCGGCGGCTGGAACGGTGGCTGCTCTCCTGGCACCCGTCGCTGCGACGCGAGGCGGCGGCATGAGGCTCGCCGGCCGGATCGTCCGCACCCTCGTGGCGGCCCTCGCGCTGCCCACCGTTCTGCTCGCTCTCTGGTGGGTGCTCACCGCCGACAGCGAGAGCTACTACCTGCCACCACTGTCGGAGATCCTCGCCGACGTCGACGACGTGTGGCTGCGCTCCGACCGGTTGAGCGTCGACGTCGCGCCGAGCCTGCTGCGCCTGACCGGCGGTTTCCTCCTGGCCGTGCTGCTGGGCGTCGCACTCGGCGTCGCGATCGGATCGTCCCGCCGGCTGCGCGCGTTCTGCGAGCCGGTGCTGGAGTTCCTGCGGGCGATCCCGCCACCGGTGCTGGTGCCGGTGCTGATGCTCTTCGCCGGTATCGGCGACGCCATGAAGGTGCTGGTGATCGTCTCCGGCTGCCTCTGGCCGATTCTGCTCAACACCGTCGAGGGGGTGCGTGCCGTGGACGAGGTACTGGTGGAGACGTCGCGCTGCTACGGCGTACGCGGCCCGGCCCGGCTCTGGCACCTGGTCGTCCGGTCGGCGAGCCCGCAGATCGTCACCGGCATGCGGCAGGGCCTGTCGATCGGGATCATCCTCATGGTCATCAGCGAGATGTTCGCCGCCAGCAACGGGCTCGGGTTCAGCATCATCCAGTTCCAGCGGACCTTCGCCGTCACCGAGATGTGGACCGGCATCCTGCTGCTCGGCCTGCTCGGGTTCCTGCTCGCCACCCTCATGCGGCTGTTCGAGCGACACGTCCTCAACTGGTATTTCGGCCTGCGCCAGGCCCAGCGAGGTGGGAGTCGATGAGTGCCATGAGCCAGACCCGGACCGAGGCCGGTACCCGGACCGAGGCGCTGCTCGACGTCCGTGCCGTGCGCAAGGTGTACGAGGGACAGGGCCGCTCGGTGGAGGCCGTACGCGACCTGACCTTCTCCGTCGCCAGGGGTGACCTCGTCTGCGTGGTCGGCCCCTCCGGCGCCGGCAAGACCACGCTGCTCAAGTGCATCGCCGGCCTGCTGGCGCCGACCGCCGGCGAGGTGGTCCTCGACGGCGAGCCGGTCGACGGTCCCCCGCCGGGCATGGCGGTGGTGTTCCAGGAGTACGGCCGCAGCCTCTTCCCCTGGATGACGGTGCGGAAGAACGTCGAGCTGCCGCTGAAGCAGAAGAAGCTGCCGAAGGCGCGGCGGGCGGAGCTGGTCCACCAGGCGCTGAGCGCCGTCGGCCTCGACGACGTGCACGGCGCGTACCCGTGGCAGCTCTCCGGCGGAATGCAGCAACGGGTCGCCATCGCCCGGGCCATCGCCTACGAGCCGCACATCCTGCTGATGGACGAGCCGTTCGCCGCCGTGGACGCGCAGACCCGGGCGGACCTGGAGGACCTCGTGCGGTCGCTGTGGCAGCGGCTCGGCGTCACCACGCTCTTCGTCACCCACGACATCGACGAGGCGGTCTACCTGGGCCAGCGCGTGCTGGTGCTCTCCTCGTCGCCGACAGTGGTGCTCGACGACGTGACCATCGACCTGCCGGCGCAGCGGGATCAGCTCACCACCCGCGCGTCGACCCGCTTCACCGAGCTGCGCGGGCACGTGTTCGCGCAGATCCAGCGGGCGAAGAGACACAGCGGGGCGTCGGTGGCCGGATGACCAGCGTCCGCGAGGCCACCCTCGACGTCCTGCGACAGTGCGGGATGCACCGCGTCTTCGCCAACCCGGGCTCCACCGAGGTGGCCTTCCTCGCCGACCTGCCGGACGACCTGGAGTTCGTCCTCGCCCTGCACGAGGGCTCGGTGGTCGGCATGGCCACCGGCCACGCGATCGCGACCGGCCGGCCGGCCTTCGTCAACCTGCACACCACCGCCGGACTCGGCAACGCCGTCGGCGCCCTCGCCACCGCGCGGGTCAACCGGGCTCCCCTGGTCGTGGTGGTCGGTCAGCAGGACCGCCGTCACCTGGCGCTGGAGCCGTTCCTCGCCGGTCGCCTCGACGGGCTCGCCGGGCCGTACCCGGTCTGGGTGAACCAGCCGGTCCTGCCGCAGGACGTGCCCGCGGCGGTGCGGCGGGCGTGGCACGAGGCGAACCGGCATCGTGGCCCGGCGATCGTGGTGGTGCCGATGGACGACTGGTCGGCGCGGGTCGACCCGGCGCTGGGGCTCGCCGCACCGGCGACCGTCCGCAGCGCCGGGTCGGCTCCCGGTTCCGTCGCCGTCGAGCTGGCCGGCCTGCTCGACGGCGCCACGAACCCGGTCATCGTGGTCGGGTCGGGAGCCGACGACCGGCAGACGTGGGACGCGCTGGTCACCTTGGCGGAGCGGCTCGGCGCGCCGGTCTGGCAGGAGGCGTTCGGCGCCCGCGCCGGCTTCCCTCAGGACCACCCCCACTTCGTGGGACACCTGCCGGCCGGTCGTGCCCGGCTGCGGTCCGTGCTGGCCGGCCACGACGTCGCACTCGTGGTGGGCACCGGCGCGTTCCGGCAGTACCCGTACGAGCCCGGCCCGCTGGTGCCGGCCGGGCTCACCGTCGTGGTGGTCTCCGACGACCCGGACGAACTGCACCACAGCAGCGCCGGCCTCGCCGTGCTCGCCGATCCGGCGACGCTCTGCGCCGCCGTGGCCGGTCAGGTGGCGCAGCGCCCGGTCACGCCGCCGGCGACGCGCGCCCCGGCGGTCGAACCACCGGCCGCCGGTGAGCCGATGCGGGCCGCACACGTCTTCGCCGCGCTCGCCGAACGGCTGCCCCGGGACGTCGTACTGGTCGAGGAGACCCCGTCGACCCGGCCGGACCTGCACCGGCTGCTGCCCGCCCGCGAACCCCGCGGGTTCGTCAGCGCGGCCATGGGCGGCCTCGGTTTCGGGCTGCCCGCCGCGGCCGGGCTGCGGATGGGCGACCCGACCCGGCCGGTCGTCGCCGTACTCGGCGACGGGTCGTCCCTCTACGGCATCCAGGGCCTGTGGAGCGCCGCGCGGTACGGCTGCGGAGTGCTCTTCGTCGTTCTCTCCAACGGCCGCTACGCCGTCATGGACCGGCTCGCCGACCGGGTCGGCGGCAAGGCACCCTGGCCCGCCTTCGAGGACGTGTCGGTCCACGGACTGGCCCGCGCCCTGGGCTGCCCCGCCCGCCGGGTGACCGATCTTCCGGAGCTCGTCGCGATCCTCGACGAGGTCGTCCCCACCCTCGCCGGGCGGACCGAGCCGCTCCTGCTGGACGTGCCGGTCCGCGCCGAACCGCACTTCGAACCCTGACCCCTCCGGCGCCCCCGCGCCGCACGCCTCACGGGAGGACCACCATGACACTGCTGCACGCGGCAACGTGGCAGGGCACGCTCTACAGCAGCGGTTGGACGGAGGCGACCGGCGGCACGGGGGCCGTGCGGTCGCCCGCGACCGGTGAGGAGATCGGGCGGGTCGGCGTGGCGAACGCCGACGACGTCGCGAGGGCGTGCGGGCGGGCCGCCGAGGCGCAACGCGCCTGGGCCGCCACCAGCTATCCGGAGCGCGCCGCAGTGCTGCGCCGGGCCGGGCAGCTCTTCGCGCAGCACGCGGCGGAGATCGGCGACTGGCTCGTCCGGGAGGCGGGTTCCATCCCACCCAAGGCCGCCGTGGAGACCGACACCGCGGCGCAGGAGTGCTACGAGGCGGCGGCGCTCACCTCGCACCCGCTCGGCGAGATCGTCCCGAGCGCGCAGCCGCGGCTCAGCCTGGCCCGACGGCTGCCGGTCGGCGTCGTCGGCGTGATCGCGCCGTTCAACTTCCCGCTCGTCCTGGCGATCCGTTCGGTCGCGCCCGCGCTGGCCCTCGGTAACGCGGTGGTGCTCAAGCCGGACGCCCGCACCGCCGTCTCCGGCGGCGTCTCGATCGCCCGGGTCTTCGAGGAGGCGGGCCTGCCCGAGGGGCTGCTGCACGTCCTGCCCGGCGGCGTCGACGCCGGCGCGGCGCTGGTGGCGGACCCGCACGTACGGGTGATCAGCTTCACCGGCTCCACCGCCGCCGGTCGCCGGGTCGGCGAGGCCGCCGCCCGGCACCTGAAGCGGGCGCACCTGGAGCTCGGCGGCAACTCGGCGCTGATCGTGCTCGACGACGCCGACCTGGAACTCGCCGCCTCCGCCGGGGCCTGGGGGTCCTTCCTGCACCAGGGGCAGATCTGCATGACCACCGGCCGACACCTGGTGCACGAGAGCCTGGCCGAGCGGTACGTGCAGCGGCTGGCCGAGAAGGCGGACCACCTGCCGGTCGGGGACCCGGCGAAGGAGCAGGTGGCGCTCGGACCGATCATCGACGAACACCAGCGCGACAAGATCCAGTCACTGGTCACGGCGAGCGTCGACGCGGGCGCGCGGCTCGCCGCCGGCGGCACCTACGACGGGCTCTTCTACCGCCCGACCGTCCTCGCCGACGTCACCCCCACCACCCCGGCGTACGCCCAGGAGGTCTTCGGTCCGGTCGCTCCGGTGCTCGCCTTCTCCGACCTCGACGAGGCCGCCGCGCTGGCCGGGCGGACCGAGTACGGGCTGTCGCTCGGCATCCTCAGCCGCGACGTGATGAAGGCGATGGCGCTGGCCGAGCGGATCCCCAGCGGGATCGTGCACATCAACGACCAGACGGTGAGCGACGAGGCGGTGGCGCCGTTCGGCGGCGTCGGAGCCTCCGGCACCGGCTCCCGGTTCGGCGGGCCCGCCGCCAACGTCGAGGCGTTCACCGAGACACAGTGGCTCACGGTGCGGGGCGACATCAGCCGGTACCCGTTCTGACGCCGGACGAAGAGGACGATCGCGGTGGGCGGGACGAGCACCGACCGATGACACGCAGCCAGTCGAATGTGGGCGGACACCCGGCCGGGACCAGCGCACCGGGTCCGCCGGCCGGGTCGTTCACCCTGCTCGGCATCGTGCTGCTGGCGCTCAACCTCCGGGCGGCGATCGCCGGGCTCGCCCCGCTGCTGCCGGACGTACGGCTCGAGCTCGGGCTGGGCAGCGGCACGGCCGGGCTGCTCACCACGTTGCCGGTGCTCTGCTTCGGGTTGATCTCCCCGGTCGCGGCGCTGCTCGGACGCGGGATCGGCGTGCAGCGGTCACTCCTGGTGGCGATGCTCGGCATCGTCGCCGGGAGTCTGGTGCGGACGGCGCCCGGGATCTGGTGGCTGGTCGCCGGCACCGTGCTGATCGGGGCCGGCATCACGGTCGGGAACGTGCTGGTGCCCAGCGCCGTCAAGCAGCACTTCCCCCGGCGGCAGGGCGCGGTGACCGCCGCGACCACGGCCGCGCTGACCGGCGGCGCGGCCCTCGCGGCCGCCGTCACCGCCCCGCTGGCGCACACCGGGCTGGGCTGGCGAGGCGCCCTGCTCGTGGTCGGCGCGCCGGCGGCCGTCGCGGCGGCCGTCTGGTTGCCGCAGCTGCGCCGCCGGCACGTCGTGCCGGCCCTCCGGGTGGGCGGCACGGCGGTGCTGCGTTCTCCGGTCACCTGGGCGCTCGCGGCGTTCATGGGGGCGCAGTCGCTGACCTACTACGCGGCGCTCGCCTGGTTGCCCACGATGCTGCGCGACGGCGGGGTCTCCGCGGCCGACGCCGGGTGGGCGCTGGCCCTGTTCAACCTGCTCGGCATCGCGACCGCGGTGCTCACGCCGGCGCTCGCGACCCGGCTGCGCGACCAGCGCGGGCTGGGCCTGCTGGTCTGCGTCACCTGGGCGGTCTGCCTGCTCGGGCTGCTCGCGGCGCCCGCGTGGTATCCGGTCTGGGCCACGGTCGGCGGGCTCGCCCAGGGGGCCGGGATCGGTCTGGCGCTGACGTTGCTCGTGCTGCGGGCCCGTACGCCGGAGTCGGCGCGTGACCTCTCCGGCACGGTGCAGTCCGTCGGCTACCTGCTGGGCGCGACCGGGCCGGTGCTCGTGGGGCTGCTGCGGGACGGCTCCGGCGGTTGGGTGCTCCCGCTCACCGCCCTGTGCGTCGCGGTGGCGGTGATGGCGGTGGCCGCGCTCGCCGCCGGACGCGACCGGCAGGTGTGACCTGTCCAGGGCCGACGGCGGGGCGACCGGCGACGGCACCGGAACATCTCGGACGAGGAGGAGACGAAGGATGCGTACCCAGGTCGGCATCGTGGGGGCAGGACCGGCGGGACTCATGTTGTCGCACCTGCTGCACCTGAACGGCATCGAGTCCGTGGTGCTGGAGTGCCGCAGCCGGGCGTACGTCGAGCACCGGGTCCGCGCGGGAGTTCTCGAACAGGGTTCGGTGGACCTGCTCCGCCGCACCGGGATCGGCGAGCGGCTCCAGCGGGAGGGCATGCGGCACGAGGGAATCGAGCTACGGTTCGACGGCGAGTCGCACCGGGTGCCGATGACGGAGCTGACAGGGCGGGCGATCACCGTCTACGGGCAGCAGGAGGTGGTCAAGGACCTCATCGCCGCCCGGCTCGCGGCCGGCGGCTCGATCCTCTTCGAGGCCGAGGTCGCACGACTGGCGGGTCTCGACTCGGACTCGCCGGTGATCCACTTCCGCCGCGACGGACGGGACGAGGAGCTGCACTGCGACTTCGTGACCGGCTGCGACGGGTTCCACGGCGTCAGCCGGGCCGCGGTGCCGGACGGGGTGCTGCGGACCTACGAGCGGACGTACCCCTTCGCGTGGCTGGGCGTGCTCGCCGCCGCTGCCCCGGCGGTCGACGAACTCGTCTACGCCAACCACGAGCGGGGCTTCGCCCTCTACAGCCTCCGGTCGCCGGAGATCTCCCGGCTGTACCTCCAGGTCGCCCCGGACGAGGAGATCGCCGCCTGGCCGGACGAGCGGATCTGGGCGGAGCTGCGGACGCGGCTGGAGACCGTGCCGGGCTGGTCGCTGAACGAGGGACCGATCCTGGAGAAGGGGATCACTCCGATGCGCAGCTTCGTGGTCGAGCCGATGCAGTGGGAGCGGCTCTTCCTGGCCGGGGACGCCGTGCACATCGTCCCGCCGACCGGGGCGAAGGGCATGAACCTCGCGCTCGCCGACGTCGCGCTGCTCGGCGACGCCTTCGCCGCCTGGTACGGCCGGCAGCGGACCGATCTGCTGGAGGCCTACTCGGCCACCGCGCTGCGCCGGGTGTGGCGGGCCCAGCACTTCTCCTGGTGGATGACCTCGATGCTGCATCGGCTGGAAAAGGACGACCCGTACGAGACGAAGCTGCAGGCGGCGACGTTGCGTTACGCCGTCTCCTCCCCCGCCTACGCCACCAGCCTCGCCGAGAACTACGTGGGGCTCCCCGAGATGTGAACGCCGCTGCACCGACCCGTCGGCACGGACCCGGCATGAGCGACACTATGCGACGGGACAAATTCGGACGGTCACCTGACGCCTCGGCGCAAGGTATCGATAAACATAAGTTAATAGAGGGGGCGTTGGCTGGGCTGGACCGAGTCACCCGAGCTACCCGGCAAAGGAGAGGCAGTGGGCAGAACCCGTCGTCCCCTGACCGTCGCCGCGGCATCCATCGCGCTCGTCGCCGCCGGCGCGATCGTCGCCCCCGCACCCGCCTCGGCCCACTGGAGCTGCGGCAGGGCGGCCCCGCCCGACATCGACACCAGCGGCGGTCACCACACCGTCGATGCCGCCAACATGCGGGTGGGATCCAGCACCCGCTGCGCGGAGAGTGGCGTCTCGTACCCCAGCCAGTCGCTCGACTACCACTGCTACGCGCTGGACATCAACGGTGTCGACACCTGGACCTACGTCGTCAACGTCCAGACGAAGGTCGGCGGCTGGATCCGTGACGACCTGCTGAACGACTACGGATCGGGCAAGTGGTGCCCGAACCAGACCAACCTCTGATCCACCCCGCGTCCCGGGTGTGACAGCTGGACGGAGGACGCCGGCACTCGTCCGAGGCCGGCGTCCTCTCGCCGGACTCCCCCGCCCGGCCCGCCGTCAGCTCACGTGGTTGCGCCAGGTGTGCCGGGGCTCGTAACCGAGCAGCCGGCGGGCCTTGTCGATGCTGAGCAGGGTCTCGTGCTCGCCGAGCTCCTTGCGGATCTCCACGCCCGGGTACACCTCCCGCATGAGGCCGGCGCTGGACCTGCTCATCACCGTGTCGGCGTTGGCGATGACGAACACCTCCGCGCCGGGCCGGTCGTACGCGAGCGCCCGCTCGACGGCCTGGGCGCCGTCCCGGGCGTCGATGTAGCCCCAGAGGTTCCATCGGCGTAGCCGAGGGTCCGCGTCGAAGGACGGGAACTGCGCGTAGTCCTCGACGTCCATGACGTTGGAGAAGCGCAGGCCCAGCATGGTCAGCTCGGGGTCCCAGCGGCAGAAGTGCCGGGCCATCTCCTCCTCGAGCGCCTTGTTCAGCGAGTACGTCGTCTCCGGGCGCGGCGCGTACTCCTCGTCGACCGGCGCGTACGGCGGCGGGGTGTCGAACGGCAGGCCGAGCACGGTCTCGCTCGACGCATACACCACTCGCTTGACGCCCGCCGCCCGCGCGGCGGCGAAGACGTTGTACGTCGCGGCCGAGTTGTTCGCGAAGGTCGTCGCGTTGGGCAGCAGCCCGGGGGCCGGGATCGCGGCCAGGTGCACGACCGCGTCGACCCGGCCGCCGTGCTCGTCGGTGCCGCCGAGCAGCGCCTCCAGCACCTGCCCGTAGTCGGTCAGGTCGGCGAGGAGGAATTCGCCGGCGACGTCGCGGGGGTCGCTCCCGGCGGTCCGGTCGACGGCGAGCACGTCGACGCCCACGTCGCGCAGGTGCGCCACCACGGCACGTCCGAGCTTGCCGGTGGCCCCGGTGACGACGACGCGCCGGGGAGGTACGGGTACGGGGGCGGAGTCGGTCATGCCGCCATCCTTCTCCTGCCGCCTGGCTCACCCGGCGCCGGGTCCGGCCCCGCCCGGTTCGTGGTCACCGCGGAACCGCCGCTGCCGGTTCGGGCGTCGTCGGTGGCGGATCAGGACGAGATCGCCTTCGCCCACGGCGCGAGGAGTCGTTCGAGGCCGGCCATCAGGTAGAAGAGGACGGTGCCCATGACGGCGAGCAGGGTCAGCGCGGCGAAGGCGAGGGGGGTGTCGGCGGACTGGCCGGAGCTGGCGATCACCGAGCCGAGCCCGGCCTCCGGGTTGATCACCTCGCCGATGATCGCGCCGATGATCGCCAGTGAGCTGGCCACCTTCAGCCCGACGAAGAGTTGCGGCAGGGCCCACGGAAGGCGAACCTTCAGGAAGGTCTGCCACCAGCTGGCGGAGAGGGAGCGAGCGAGTTCGCCGAGGTCGCTGGGGGTCGAGGTCAGGCCGGCCATGGTCGAGACCAGGATCGGGAAGAAGCAGAGCAGGACGACCATCACGATCTTGGTTTCGTACCCGAAGCCGATCCAGACCAGCAGCAGGGGCGCGAGCGCCACCTTCGGCACCGCGTTGATCCCGGCGATGAACGGGAGGGCCATCCGCTCGACCGTCCGCGAGGCGGCGAGCAGGACGGCGAGAAGCAGTCCACCGGCCGCGGCGATCCCGAACCCGATGAGCGTTTCCAGGAGGGTCACCCAGGCCTGCTCGGCGAGGTAGCCGGGGAGCCGGACGAACGCGTCGACCACGTCCGGGGGCGCGGGCAGGAAGAAGGGGTCGATGTCGAAGACCCACGTCACCAGCCACCAGAGGGCTATCGCCAGGACGGCGCCCAGGGTGGGCAGCCCGGCACTTCGCCATCGCCGCGGGGGCGGGACGTTGTCGGTCACGTCGACTCCGCCGGGTCGTCAGGGCTTCGACACGAAGCTGGAGTCGACAACGTGCGACGGGGTGAGACCCGGCCGGATCAGACCGGAATCCTGGAGGACGCCGATGGTACGGCTCACCCGTGACTCGTCGAGGAATCCGATCGGGGCGCCGTCGGCGGGGCGGACGTGCGGAGTCATCGCCTCGATCTCGCTCCTGCCCGCCGCCACGGTGTAGGTCGGCTTCACCTTGTTGAGGATCGTCGCGGCCTCCTCCGGGTGCTCGATGCTGTACGCGAGCCCCTTGAGCAGCGCGGTGGTGAACCGCCGCACCAGGTCGGGATCCTTCTCGATGAGCGACGGGGTGGTGATGACGGCGTTGCCGAAGAGGTCCTTCAGGTAGTCGCTGTAGGGCAGGACGACGACCTCCTTCCGGGAGGCCGTCTCGAGAGCGCCTCGACTGAGCAGGAAGGTGCCCAGCGCGTCGACCTTCCGGCTCGCCATGAGCCCGTTGAGCGCGGTGGCCTGCACGCCCTCGATCTTCACCGTCTTCGGGTCGAGGCCGGCCAGTTGGGCGTACGCCGGAAAGAGCAGCTCGGTCACGGAGCCGGCGCCGGTCGCCATCGTCTTGCCCTGCAGGTCCTTCGGGGTGCTGATGCCGGTGTCCTTGGTGGTCATCACCGAGATCAGCGTCTGCTGGTGCACGGCGGCGACCGCCCGCCAGTCGGTGAACTCACCCCTGCCGGCCTGGATGACGGCGCCGGTGAAGTCGAGCGCCGCGAACTGGACCTGACCGGCCTTGAGGGCGGTCAGGTTCTGCTGATTGCCGGCGCCCTCCTTGATGTCGACCTCGATGCCGGCCTCGGCGAAGTAGCCCTTCTCCTTCGCCACCCACGCGAAGGCGTCCCGGCCCACGGCGCCGAAGGCGGTGATGTAGGCGACCTGGTCGGCGTCCCTGCCGGTCGGGTCGCCGCTGCCGGCGTCGGAGTCGCCGCAGCCGGTCACGACCAGCACCGTGGCCAACAGGGCCGCCGCCAGCGCGCGGGTGCGCTTGGTCATGTGAAGCCTCCAGCTTCGACGTGTCGATCCGTCGCCGGCACCTCGGCGTCGGCGGAATCCGGTGGCAGCCTCTTCGTGGCCGGCTCGCGTTGATTGAGCATCGTAGATTATCCGGGCCTCGGGTGTCACCGCGAGAAGCAGCACGGGGGCATGAAATCCCTTACCGTGCAACGGATTCCGCCGACAGGTCATCGTTGACATCGGATATCCGGGCGACGACCCTGTCGTATGTGGCGCCACCCGGGCCGAGCGGATCGGTTCCCGAGCGGCCGGCCGGACCGGCTCGGTCCGCCCTCCTGCGCCGGCGCCGGTGGCGAGCCCTCGAAGGAGCCGGATGTCTGATCACCCCACCCCGTCCGCGCGCGCACGCGCCCTGGTCGCCGGGGCGTACGACACGCACGTGCACGTGGCCCCCGATGTGATGGCGCGCCGGATCGACGATCTCGATCTGGCGTACCGCTGCGCCGACGTCGGGCTCGCCGGCTTCGTCCTCAAGTCCCACTACGTGGCGACGGCCGAGCGGGCGGCGGTGGTCCGCAAGGTGGTGCCCGAGGTCGACGTCCTCGGTGCGATCACGCTGAACGGGGCCATGGGCGGCATCAACCCGGTCGCCGTCGAGGTCGCCGGACGGCAGGGCGCCCGGATCGTCTGGCTGCCCACCGTCGACTCGGGGAACCAGCGGCGCAGCACCGCCGCCGATCTGCCGGGTGCGACACCCGCGATGTGGGGGGCCTTCCAGGCCGACCTGCACGCCGAGGGCATCGTCCCGGACGTGGTCGAGGTCGTCGACGACGACGGGGTGGTGCTCGACCGGGTCCGCCAGGTGCTGCGGGTGATCGCACGGCACGACATGGCGCTCGCCACCGGCCACCTGAGCGGCGCCGAGATCCTCGCCGTGGTCCGCGCCGCCACCGAGGCCGGGGTACGCCGGATCGTGGTCACCCATCCGGAGTTCACCTCGCAGCGACTGTCGCCTGCGCAGCAGCGGTCGCTGGCCGAGGCGGGGGCGCTGCTGGAACGCTGCTTCACCACGCCGCACAGCGGGAAGGTCGCCTGGGCGGACCTGTTCGCCAACATCCGGGCGGCCGGCGTGGAGCACTCGGTTCTCTCCAGCGACCTGGGCCAGCCCTTCAACCCACCGGTCGAGGACGGCCTCGCTCTGTTCGCCGATCGGCTGCTCGATGCCGGTTTCACCGAGGAGGAGATCCACACGATGGCCGTGGTCAACTCCCGCCGTCTGGCAATGCCGGGAACGGCGGTGCCGGCATGAGCGGACGACGGATGCTGGTGGTGGGCGCCCACTCGGCCGACTTCGTGTGGCGGGCCGCCGGAGCGGTCGCCAAACACACCGCGGCCGGGGGCGAGGCCGTCGTGCTGGCGCTCTCCTACGGGGAGCGGGGTGAATCGGGCGAGCTCTGGAAGGACCCGAACCAGACGGTCGAGAACGTCAAGCGACTCCGGCACGCCGAGGCGGCGCGTGCCGCGGCCGCGGTGGGCGCCACGTTCGAGGCCTTCGACCTGGGCGACTACCCGCTGCGGATCGGCGACGAGGACGTCGACCGGCTGGCCGCGCTGATGCGGGAGTACGCCCCGCACGTGGTGCTCACCCATCCGGACCGCGATCCGTTCAACCCCGATCACCCGGTGGCGCACGCCGCGGCGGCGACCGCGCGCCAGCTCACCGCCGGCGCCGGCGTGTCGAGCGGCTTCAAGACTGCGCCGCCCTCGGAGTTCCTGGTCTTCGAGCCGCACCAGCCCGAGCTCTGCGGGTTCGTTCCCACCGTCTTCGTCGACATCACCGACGTGATGGCCGCCAAACAGGAGGCGATGGCGGCGATGAGCGCCCAGCACTACCTCCGCGAGTACTACACGCAGCGGGCCGAGCAACGGGGGAACCACGCCCGCCGGGTCACCGGCGACGCCGCCATCCGGCAGGCCGAGGCGTTCCAGCGGCTGATCCCGAATGTGGTGGGTTCGCTGTGAGCGGGGTCGACGACGCGACGGCTGCCGTCGACCCGGTGGTGGTCGAGACGCTGGCCGCCGGCGGGGTGGCCACCGTCTACGAGGCCTCCGGTCGGCGAGGTCTGATCGACGTCGACCTGGTGCAGATCGTGCCGGGCACCCGGGTCGCCGGGGCGGCCCGGACCGTCCTGTGCGGCCAGGACGACAACCGGGCCGTGCACGAGGCGATGACGGTGTTGCGCCCCGGCGAGGTGCTCGTCCTCACCATGCCGGAGCCGGCCCCGGTGGCCCTCATCGGCGAGCTGCTGGCCACCCAGGCCAGGGTGGCGGGCGCGGCCGGCGTACTTGTCGACGCCGCGGTGCGGGACGTGACCGAGCTACGGGAACTCGGACTGCCCGTCTGGGCCCGGTGGCGCCGGGTGCGCGGTGCCACCAAGCGCCACCGGGGCTCGCTCGACGTCCCGGTACGGGTCGGTGGCGTCACGGTCGGACCGGGGGACGTCGTGGTGCTCGACGCCGACGGTGGCGTGGTGGTGGCGCGGGAGCGGGCGGCCGAGGTGGCGGCCGCGGCGACCGCCCGGATCGGGCGGGAGTCCGGTTTGCGAGCTCGACTGGAGGCCGGTGCGCACAGCTACGACCTGCACGGCATGCGGGCCGAGGACGAGTCCGCCGGGTGACGCGGGGCACCCCGAGGTCGGTACATCAATGACTCAAGGAGTTCGGAAGGCCGGGTACGGGCTCAGCCGATCAGTGGGTGGCTGACGGCGCCGTCGGTGCTCAGTTCCCGCTCCAGGGTCTCCTGGGCGGCGCGTATCGCCCCGGCGTACGGCGGTTCGGCGGCGACGACTTGAGCAAGATCTGTTAGCCCGAGTGATGTAAGTGACAGGACGATCTCTCACTTGAGAGGGCATGCTGTCATTTATGGCTGATGAAGACACTGTCGCGGGACGCCTGGCCGGTTGGGCGAGCCGCCTGCGTTTCGAGGATCTGCCCGCCGAGGTTGTCGAGCGCACCGAGCAGGTGATCCTCGACCAGCTCGGGGTGCAGGTGCTCGGCACGACCCTGCCCAACATCCAGCCGGTGCGCCGGCTGGCCGCAGCGGCATCGGGCGCACCCGAGAGCACGGTGACCGGCGGCGACCGGAAGACCACCGCAGCGCAGGCCGCGTACGTCAACGGCACCCTCGGCCACAGTTGCGAGTACGACGACGCGCACGGCGCCGCCTGGCACACCTCCTCGGCCGTGGTGCCGGCCGCGCTGGCGCTCGCCGAGCGTGACGGCGCCGACGGCCGCGAACTGATCACCGCGGTGGCCGCCGGGATCCAGGTGATGGGACTGCTGGGCGCGGTGACCACCAGCGGCATGCTGGCCACCGGCTGGCACGGTTCCAAGGTTCTCGGGGTGTTCGGCGCGACCGCCGCAGCCGGCCGCATCCTGCGGCTCGGCCCGGCCGAGCTGACCCAGGCATTCGGGATCGTCGGCAGCGACGCCTCCGGCACGATGGAGTACGACCGCAGCGGCGGCGAGGTCAAGCGCCTGCACGCCGGCTCCGCGGCCCGTGCCGGCACGGAGGCGGCGCAACTCGCCCAGCTTGGTCTGACCGGCCCGCCGACGATCTTCGAGGGGCATCGTGGCGTTTTCGGGCTCTTCGGCGGCGCCGAGGGTGCGGACATCCCGGAGGCCGCGTGGCAGCACTGGCAGGTACTGGACACGATCTTCCGCTTCTACCCGGCCGTCGCCACCGTGCATGCCCCGCTCGACGCGATCCGTCACCTGCGCGAGAGCACTCCGATCGACCCACGGCAGATCGAGCGGATCCGGATCGGGCTCGTCGACTTCGCGGTCGGCCACGGCGCCGCCATCACCCGGCCGACCGACGCGATCTCCGCCCAGTTCAGCCTGGCGTTCGGCGCCGGCCTGCAGTTCGTCACCGGTCGCAACGCGCCCGCCGACTACTTCGACCCGGACCGGTGGAACGACCCCGCGATCCTGGCCGTCGGCGATCTGATCGAGCCGTACGCGATGCCCATCCCGGCAGGTGACCCGGTGTTCAGCGCCCGCGTCGAGATCGAGCTGCGTGACGGCGTCCACCTGGAGCATTACCAGGCCGGCTTCCGCGGCCACCCGACCCGCCCGGCCACCTCGGTCGACATCGAACGCAAGTTCACCGACAACGTCGCGGGTGTGCTCGGCGACGAGGCCGCCGCCGCAATCGTCAGGACCGTCGCGACGCTGCACGAGGGGGATTCCGTACCGTCGCTCACGGCGCTGCTCCGGCGACCGTAGAAAGGGTTGATCATGCCGTCTCCACCCGCTCCCGGCGCACTGCGCCGGGACGCCGCCGCCAACCGGAGGCGCCTCCTCGACGCCGCCGAGCGCGTGTTCGCCGAACGTGGGCCCGAGGCGAGCATGGAGGAGATCGCCCGCGCGGCGGAGGTCAGCCCGGCCACCCTCTACCGGCGCTTCCCGACCAAGGACGCACTGGTTCGGGAGGTCCTCGCCACGTTCTTCGGCCAACTGGTCGGGCTGGCCGGGCAGGCCCTGAGCGAGCCACCACAGCGCTGCCTCGACGTCTACTTCGAGACCGTCGGCTACCAGCTCGCCTGCAAGCGTGGCTTCATGCACGGCATGTGGGGCGAGCTCGCGCCGGCCCAGCTCGTCGCCGAACTGGAGGCCCGAACCGGCGAGTTGCTCGAACGCGCCCAGCGCGGCGGCGGGATCCAGCAATCCGTCACCCTCGCCGACATCGCGGCGACCATCTGGGCGTTGCGCGGCATCATCCACACCGCCGGGGAGGCCGCGCCGGACGCCTGGCGGCGACACCTCGGCTACGTGCTCGCCGGGCTGCGCGGCCCCTCTCCCACCGCGCCGGCAGCATCGGTCACCCTCTCACTGCCGAAGCAAGCCGTGGAGGAAAGGTCGACAGCGCCGCGACTTCACTGAACGTGACGGCCGACCGTACCCGCCGGCCCTCGAGCACCTCGATCTCGAGGAGGCCTCGGTGCTCCTCACCATGCGCACGATGCCGGGCCTGTGGTGACGTCTCGCCGGCCCACCCGGCGCCCGGACCGTCCGGCGCGCTGATCCCGCCGTCCGGCGAGCCGTACCGGGTCACCGCGTTCGGTCGCCGGGTCGGGGCGTCGAGCCGCACACCCGCAGCCCACGCGGCGAGTGGACGCCGTGCCCGGCCTGGTCTACGAAAACCTTTTCGAGAAGAGGCCTGTCGGGTGACAACCAAGCCACCTGAAAGGCGTACTGTGGACCGTTAAGCTCTGCATTGGTCCCGAAACAGCACGTCGAAAGGGTTTCGATGGCAAGGCATCGCACGCAGGCGGTGACGTTGAGCGACGTCGCGCGTCGAGCCGGCGTCTCCGTCGCCACCGCCTCGAAGGCGCTCAACGACCGCGGTGAGGTGGCGCCGGCGACGCGGGAACGCGTGCTCAGGGCGGCGAGTGAGCTCTCCTTCCAACCGAACGCTCTCGCCCGGGGACTGATCTCCGGTCGCACCCGCACCATCGGCCTGCTCACCGACGAGCTCGGGGGCCGTTTCTCCATCCCGATCCTGCTCGGCGCGGAGAACGCCCTCGGCAACGAGCAGATGTCGGTGCTGCTCTGCGACGCCCGGGGCGACGCCATCCGCCGGCAGCACTACATCCGTACGCTGCTCGCCCGCCGGGTGGACGGGTTCATCCTGGTGGGCGACAGCAACGACGTACGGCCGTCGCTGACCCGTGACATCCCCGTCCCGGTCGTCTACGTCTACGGCGAGTCCACCGACCCGGACGACGTCTCCCTGCTGGCGGACGACGAGGGCGGCGCCCGCCTCGCCGCCGAGCACCTCGTCGCCCTGGGCCGCCGCCGGATCGCACACGTCACCGGGCCGCACAGCTACCGGGCGGCCCGCGACCGAGTCACCGGGCTGCGCGCCGTGCTGGCCGAGCACGGGCTGCCGCTCGCCGGCCGGGAGCCGTTGTACGGCGAGTGGTCGCAGCGGTGGGGCCGCCACGCGGCTCACCTGCTGCTGACCGCCGACCCCGACATCGACGCGGTCTTCTGCGGCAACGACCAGATCGCGACAGGTGTCGCGCAGACGCTGCTCGACCTCGGCCGGCGCATTCCCGAGGACGTCGCGATCGTCGGCTACGACAACTGGGAGGACTTCGCGACCGACTGCCGCCCGCCGCTGACCACCGTCGACGTCGACCTGGAGCAGCTCGGGGCGAGCGCGGTCGAGCACCTCTTCTCCGCGCTCGACGGGACGCCGTCGCGCGGCGTCCTCCGGCAACCCTGCCGCCTGGTCGTCCGCGAGTCCACCGGCCCCGCGACACCACCGGTGCAGCGACGCCCGCCGCAGCCGGACGCACACCGGGCTCAGCCATGACACCGCCGCCGCGACGACGCCCGCCACAGGCGGCTGCAGACCGGGCGCGGCCGTGAGAGGGTCGGCGGCGCCGAGGGGTCACCGGCCCGGCCCGACTCGCCGTGGCTCGTCGCAGGCACGCCGACGAAGGGTCGGCCACGCACCGTTAGAGTGATCGGTGTCATCGAGCAGAAGGTGGGACCAGGTGCCACGGGGAGGCTCACCGAGTCAGGCGGGGACCAGCAGCGTGGGTCGGCCCCGCGCCACTGTGATGCGGGACGTCGCGCGGCTCGCCGGGGTGTCGCACCAGACCGTCTCCCGGGTGCTGAACAACCATCCGAACGTCCGGCAGGAGACCCGCGATCGCGTCGTCCAGGCCATGGAGGCGCTCAACTACCGTCGCAACCTCGCCGCGCGCACGCTGGTCACCCGACGCTCCGGGGCGCTCGGCATCGTCGGTTTCGAGAGCACCCTGTTCGGTCCGGCGTCGATGCTGTACGCGATCGAGGACGCCGCCCGCGCCGCCGGATACTTCGTCAGCGTGGCCACGGTGCGCAGCCTGGACCGGCAGTCGGTGCTCGACGCCGTCGACCGGCTCGCCCAGCAGTCGGTGGAGGGCATCATCGCGATCGCGCCGAAGCAGGCCGTCACCCACGCGCTCGTGCAGGTGTCGCCGGTGCTGGCGTGCGTCGGGGTGGGCGGTGGCGGCGACGACGACGGCGTGCCCACGGTCCGGGTCGACAACCGGGTCGGCGCGGCGCTGGCCACCCGGCATCTGCTGGAGCTCGGCCATGCCACGGTGCATCACGTCGCCGGTCCGGCGGACTGGCCGGAGGCGGTGGAGCGGGTCGACGGTTGGCGCGACACCCTGTATGCGGCCGGCGCGGTCGTGCCACCGGTACGGCCACAGGAGTGGAGCGCCCGATCGGGGTACGAGCAGGGCCGGCAGCTCGCCGCCGATCCGGACGTGACAGCGATCTTCTGCGCCAACGACCAGATCGCGTTGGGGGTGCTGCGTGCGCTGCACGAGGCGGGGCGGCGGGTGCCCGAGGACGTGAGCGTCGTCGGCTTCGACGGCATGCCGGACTCGGAGTACTTCCTGCCGCCGCTGACCACCGTTCGTCAGGACTTCGCCGAGTTGGGCCGCCGGAGCATCGACATGCTGCTACGCAAGATCGGCTCGGCAGGTCAGCCGCGGGAGCACACGCTGCTGGCCCCCGAATTGGTCCGGCGGGAGAGCTCCGGCCCGCCCCGCGGCTGACCGGCGGCGCGGCGCGTCCCGCCCTGCGGCTCAGACGCGCAGCGGCAGTTCGTTGCGGTGCAGCCGGAACGCGTCGACGTCGCCCGGATCCACGGCGAGCCGCAGGTCGGGCAGCTGCTGGGCGATCCGTTCGAACATGATCCGGCTCTCCAGCCGGGCCAGGTGGGCGCCGAGGCAGAAGTGGATGCCGTGCCCGAACGCGATGTGCTTGCGGGCATCCGGGCGGTGGATGTCGAACTCGTGCGGTCGCTCGAAGACCGCCGGATCGCGGTTGGCGCCCCAGAGCGAGAGCCCCACCCGGTCGAAGGCGGGCACCACTCCCCCGCCCAGCTCGACGTCGCGGAAGGCGAAGCGGGGCGGCACGATCTCGACTGGTCCCCGGAACCTGAGCGTCTCCTCGACCACCAGCTCCGCCAGCGTGGGGTTCTCGCGCAGGGACTGCCACTGTGACGGGTGGGTGAGCAGGAGCCGGATTCCGTTGACGATCAGGTCGACGGTGGTCTCCTGCCCGGCGATGAGCAGGAGTTGGACGAGGGCCACGAGCTCGTCGCGGTCGAGGCGGTCCTCCTGCTCCTCCAGCGCCACCAGCTCGGAGATCAGGTCGCCGGTCGGCTCGACGCGCCGCCGCGCCGCGAGTTCGTCGAGGTAGGCGCCGAACTCGACGGTGGCTCTGGGACCGTCCGGGCTGGCCGAGACGATCGCGGCGGACCAGGCGCGGAACTGCCACCGGTCCGGCTCGGGCACACCCACGAGCTCCGCGATGACGTTCACCGGCACCGGGTCGGCGAGGTCCGCCACGCCGTCGATCCGGCCGCGCCGTCGCGCGTCGTCGACGAGCCGATCGGCCAGGGTGTGGATCCAGGGCTCGAGCCGCGCCACCGCGCGTGCCGTGAAGCCGGCGCTGACCAGCCCTCGTAGCCGGGTGTGGTCCGGCGGATCCAGGCTGATCAGCTGTCGCGCCTCGATCCTGGCCACCTCGTCCGAGCGGTGCCGGTCGGGTTGGTGCGCGACGGGGCGGTGCCGGTGGATCTCGTGCCCGATCGCCGGGTGGCGCAGGCCCGCCAGCACGTCCGCGTGTCCGGCCACCACCCAGAGCCGGTTGCCCGCCGGGTCGATCTGGAGCACCGGGTGTCCGGCCTCGCGTACCCGGTCGTAGAAGCCGTGCGGGTCGTTGCGGACCGCCGGATCCCACAGCTCCGACAGGTCGAAACCGGCGGCCACGCTGCCTCCTCGATCCGAGCGTCCACTCCGGCGACCGCAGCCGCGGCGGCGTCGCGTCGACTGTTCGCAGCAGTGTGGACATGCCGTCGGGCCCGCCGGAACCAGCTGGTTGAGCGTTAACATAGATACGTTTCTGGAACGTGTCAAACATCGAACTTACTTGCGCGCAGGGATTGACGGTCGCGTAAGTGAACGTTCACACTCCCTGGCAACGGTGGTCTCGTCTGCGGCAGCGCGCCGCCGCGGGCGAGACCATCTGCGACACCGGCTTCCACGGATCCCGCCAACGCCCCAGATGGAGGAGCCCCGATGGGCTGACGGTGCACCAGAGAGCCGATACGACGGGCGGCCCCGGGTCGCCCGGACCAGGCGCGGCGCAGCGGGATGTCCGCTACCGGCCACGGACCTCGTGCCGATCCCGCCCCGCCCGCACAGGTGTCAGTGCGGGCGATCGCCGTGGAGCTGACCGAACCCCGACTTGCCCCGAGCCGGCGAACCGCCGGCGCCGACGCGAGCAGAGACCAACCGGTCCCGCGGATCCAGACACCGCGCAGACCCCTGCCCAGGTGGTCTGCCCAGCCACCCCACGCGGAAGGACGATCTTCAGTGGCCCAACCCGACAAGCTCTCCGTCAATCGACGTCAGCTACTCCAGGCCTCGGCGGTCGGCGCGGCCGCGGTGGCCGGCGTCGCCGCGCTCCCGGAAGCGGCCGCCGCGGCGCCGGAGGCCGCACCGGCAGCCGGCCTGGCGCCCTCCGGCCCGGCCGCGCCCGATCCCGGCCCCGGCGGCACCGCTCCGGTCCGGCCCTTCCAGCTGCGCGACGTGAAGCTGGGCAACGGCCTGCTCCAGGAGAAGCGCGACCGGATGAAGGACTACCTCCGGCAGTACGACGAGCGGCGCTTCCTGGTGCTCTTCAACAACCAGGCCGGCCGCCCGAATCCCGCGGGCGTCGCGGTTCCCGGCGGCTGGGAGGACGGCGGGCTGCTCAGCGGCCACTGGGCCGGCCACTTCATGACCGGCCTGGCGCAGGCGTACGCCGACCAGGGCGAGCCGATCTTCAAGACCAAGCTCGACTGGATGGTCGACGAGATCGCCGCCTGTCAGGAGGCGATCACGGCTCGGATGGGCAGCGGCGGCGGCCCGGGCGGTGGCGATCCGGAGGAGCCGGAGATCGGCCGCACGCCGGGCAGGTTCGGCAGCGGGCTCCGGCTGAACGGCCCCAGCGCGGCGCAGCACGTGACCCTCCCGCAGGAGGCGATCAGCCAGCTCACCGACTTCACGATCGCCACCTGGGTGAACCTCGCCTCCACCCAGAACTGGAGCCGGGTGTTCGACTTCGGCCAGAACACCACAGTCAACATGTTCCTGACCGCGCGTGCGGGCGTCACCGGCAACGCCCCGCGGTTCGCCATCACGACCGGCGGCTCCGGTGGGGAGCAGCAGATCAACGGCGACGCGGCGTTGCCCACGAACGAGTGGGTGCACCTGGCCGTCACGCTCACGCAGAACACCGGAACGCTCTACGTGAACGGCCGGGCGGCCGGCACGAACTCGAACATGACCCTCAACCCGTCGCACCTCGGCAACCCCGGGAACCGGTGGATCGGGCGGTCCCAGTACGGCGACGCCTTCCTGGACGCGACCCTCGACGAGTTCCACATCTTCGACCGGGCGCTGAGCCAGCAGGAGGTCCAGTCCCTGCTGGACTCGGCGGCGGGCACCACCGGCGGCGGGACGATCGCCTGGTACCGGTTCGACGAGGAGGGCGGCTCCACCCTCAAGGACTCCTCGCCCAACGGCCGGGACGCGGGCGTCGTGGCGACCCGGAACGAGACCGAGCTGTGGATCCCGACCTACCCCGGCTACGTGGGCGCCATTCCGGAGGACGCCGTGCTCCGCCTCGGCCCGCCGAGGTGGGCGGTCTACGGCGGCAACAAGGACACCAACACCTGGGCCCCCTGGTACACCCAACACAAGATCATGCGCGGCCTGCTCGACGCCTACTACCACACGGACAACCAGAAGGCGCTCGACGTGGTGGTGAAGATGGCCAACTGGGCCCATCTCGCGCTGACCGTCGGGGACAAGAACCACCCCGACTACACGGGCCCGATCACCCGGGACAACCTGAACTACATGTGGGACCTCTACATCGCCGGCGAGTCCGGCGGCGCGAACGAGGTGTTCCCCGAGATCTACGCGCTCACCGGCGACGCGAAGCACCTGGAGACCGCCAAGTGCTTCGACAACCGTGAGTCGCTCTTCGACGCCTGCGTGCAGAACCGCGACATCCTCGTGGTGACCCCGGCGAACCGGCCCGGTCGTCGCCGGCCCGACCGGCTGCACGCCAACACGCACGTGCCGCAGTTCATCGGGTACATGCGGGTCTACGAGCACACCGGCGACCGGGAGTACTTCCAGGCGGCGAAGAACTTCTTCGGGATGGTCGTGCCGCACCGCATGTTCGCCCACGGCGGCACGGGCGGGAACTACCCCGGTTCCAACAACAACATCGAGATGTTCCAGAACCGGGGCAACATCGCGAACGCGATGGCGCAGGGCGGCGCGGAGACCTGCACCACGTACAACCTCATCAAGCTGGCCCGCAACCTTTTCCTGCACGAGCACGACGCCGCGTACATGGACTACTACGAGCGGGGCCTGATCAACATGATCACCGGCTCCCGCGCCGACAGCACGAGCGTCAGCAACCCGCAGGTCACCTACTTCCAGCCGCTGACCCCGGGCGCCAACCGCAGCTACGGCAACACCGGAACCTGCTGCGGCGGGACCGGCCTGGAGAACCACACCAAGTACCAGGAGACGATCTACTTCAAGTCCGCCGACGGCCGGACGCTCTGGGTCAACCTCTACGCGGCCTCGACGCTGACCTGGGCGGAGAAGGGCTTCACCGTCGTCCAGGAGACGAACTACCCGCGGGAGGACCACACCAGGCTGACCGTCAACGGCAGCGGCCGGCTCGACATCAAGCTGCGGGTGCCGGGCTGGGTGGAGAAGGGCTTCTTCGTCTCGATCAACGGCAAGGCGCAGAAGGTCGACGCCAAGCCGGGGCGCTACCTGACGTTGAGCCGTACCTGGCGACGCGGCGACACCATCGACATCCGGATGCCGTTCAGCATCCGGATCGAGCGGGCGATCGACCGTCCGGACACCCAGTCGATCTTCTGGGGACCGGTCCTGCTCCAGATCCTCGGCAACCCCGGGAACGGGACCTACCGCGAGCTCTCCCTCTACGGCCAGCTGAAGCGGGACGGCGACTACGCCCGCTCGGCCATCACGCACGCGAGCACCACGGCGGCGGGAGACCCGCTCTTCACCACGCACGACCTCACATTGCGTCCGTACTACATCAGCGACACCCAGCCGGTCTCGTCGTACTTCCGCCGGGTCGAGCCGACGATCGTGTTCGGGTCCGTCGACACCGGTGTGCCGAACCGCAAGCGCAACGAGGGGCTGCCCAACTACGACGTGCCCGTGGACGGGATCACCTCGCCCGGCACCGACGGCCCGACCTTCCTCGACCTGGTGTGGGACCGGGCGCCCTTCGCCAACCACGGTCAGTTCGTGTCGACGGTGACCCTCATCGCCGAGTCGTTCCGCCGGGCGGGGGTCTTCACGGCGGTGGAGTTGGCGCGGGTGGTCTCGGGCGCGGCCCGGGCCAACCGGGAGCTCGAGCCGTAGGCCGGCGTACCGGCGACTGACGCACGAGAGTCTCACCCGTGGGCGGCGGTCCGGTCGACGACCGGGCCGCCGCCCCGCGACCGTGCCCGGCACCTCGCGCCGCCCGGGTCGGCGCGCTGCGGCTGTGAGCGCTAACAGGTGGCACACCTCGGTACGGCCCGGCCGGGTTCGGAGCACGTCGCCCGCGACCACGGATACGTCCACACCTCGACCACGGCGGTGCGGCGGGCCATCATGGCCGGTCAGCGGTGTGTGCCAGACCGTTACCCGCATGTTTCCACCCGGGCCTTGACGGATGTTTATGTGAGCGCTAACACTATGGCCAGGATGTGAGCGGAGGATGTCATGAGCGTTTCGGCGGAGCCGGACGACCGGTTCGTCATCGGCGTCGACTTCGGAACGTTGTCCGGGCGGGCCCTGGTGGTACGCGTCCGCGACGGCGCCGAGCTGGGCACTGCGGTACACGCCTACCGCAGCGGCGTGATGGACTCGGCGCTGGCCGCCGACGGCCAACCGCTGCCGGCCGACTGGGCGTTGCAGGACCCCGACGACTACCGCGAGGTGCTGCGGAACGCGGTGCCCGCGGCCCTCGCGGCCAGCGGCGTCGACGCCGACCAGGTCGTCGGCATCGGGATCGACTTCACCGCCTGCACCGTGCTGCCCACGCTGGCCGACGGCACGCCCCTGTGCGAACTGCCCGACCTGCGCACCCGCCCGCACGCCTACGTCAAGCTCTGGAAGCACCACGCCGCCCAGCAGCAGGCCGACCGGATCAACGCCCTCGCGCACGAACGGGGCGAGCCGTGGATCGGTCGCTACGGCGGCAAGATCTCCGCCGAGTGGCAGTACGCGAAGGGCTTGCAGCTGCTCGAGGAGGATCCCGAGATCTACGCCCGGGCGGAGCGGTGGATCGAGGCCGCCGACTGGATCGTCTGGCAGCTCTGCGGCGTCGAGACCCGGAACGTGTGCACGGCGGGATACAAGGGCCTCCGCCAGGACGGGCACTACCCGTCCGAGGACTACCTCGCCGCGCTCAACCCGGACTTCGCCGGCTTCGTGCAGAAGATCGACGGCCCGTTGGTCGCGCTCGGTGAGCGCGCCGGCGGGCTGACCGCGCAGGCCGCGGCGTGGACCGGGCTGCCCGAGGGGATCGCCGTGGCGGTCGGCAATGTGGACGCCCACGTCACCGCCGCGGCCGCGCAGGCGCTCGAGCCGGGCCGGCTGGTCGCCATCATGGGCACCTCCACCTGCCACGTGGTCAACGGCACCGAGCTGGCCGAGGTGGCCGGCATGTGCGGCGTCGTCGACGGCGGCATCAGCGCGGGCCACTGGGGCTACGAGGCCGGCCAGAGCGGTGTGGGCGACATCTTCGGCTGGTACGTCGAGCACGCCGCGCCCGACGGTTACGCCTCCCACGAGTCGTTGACCGCGCAGGCCGCCGCGCAGCCGGTGGGCGCACACGGGCTGGTGGCGCTGGACTGGTGGAACGGCAACCGGTCGCTGCTGGTCAACCACGACCTGAGCGGGGTGATCGTGGGACTCACCCTGGCCACCCGTCCACCCGACATCTACCGGGCGCTGCTGGAATCCACCGCGTACGGCACCCGCATGATCATCGAGGCGTTCGCCGAGGCGGGCGTACCGGTGGACGAGCTGGTCGTCGCGGGCGGGCTGACCGGCAACCGGCTGCTGATGCAGATCTACGCGGACGTCACCAACCGGCCGCTGAGCATCATCGGCTCGACGCAGGGGCCGGCGCTGGGCTCGGCGATCCACGCGGCGGTCGCCGCCGGGGTCCACGCCGACGTGCCGGCGGCCGCGGCGGCGATGGGCCGGGTCATCCGCGACGCGTACCTGCCGGACCCGGAGCGGGTCCGCGCCTACGACGCGCTGTACGCCGAGTACCGGCGGCTGCACGACCACTTCGGCAGGGGCGGCGACGACGTGCTGCTGCGCCTGCGCTCCATCCGTAACGCCGCCCGCTCGGCGGCCGTGCCCGCGCCGGCCGGCGAGGCGGCGCTTTCTCTGGAGGTGATGGCGTGAGCGGACAGCACAGCAGGGACGACGCGGTGGCGCGGCTGCGCGAAACGGTCGCCGCCCTGCACGCCGAACTGGTCCGGTACAACCTCGTCGCCTGGACCTCCGGCAACGTGTCGGCGCGGGTGCCGGGGCACGACCTGATGGTGATCAAACCGAGTGGGGTCTCCTACGACGACCTCCGGCCCGACAACATGGTGGTCTGCGACCTCGACGGGGTCGTGGTGGAGGGCGACCTGTCGCCGTCGAGCGACACCGACGCGCACGCCTACGTCTACCGGGCGATGCCCGACGTCGGTGGGGTCGTGCACACCCACAGCGGCTACGCGACGGCCTGGGCCGCGTGCGGCGAGTCGATCCCCTGCTACCTCACCGCGCAGGCCGACGAGTTCGGCGGTGAGATCCCGGTCGGGCCGTTCGCACTCATCGGCGGCGACGACATCGGCAAGGGCATCGTGGCCACCCTCTCCGGGCACCGCTCGCCGGCGGTGCTGATGCGCAACCACGGCGTCTTCACCATCGGCTCGAACGCGAAGGCGGCCGTCAAGGCGGCGGTGATGTGCGAGGACGTCGCCCGCACCGCCCACCTGGCGCGGGCGCTCGGCCAGCCGCTACCGATCGCCGCCGAGGACATCGACTCGCTCCACGCGCGCTACCAGAACGCCTACGGGCAGACCACCGTCCCGTCCCCGCGCCGGTAGCGCCCCCGACACCCCGGCCGGCTCGCTCCCCCAGGCGCCGGCAGGTGGAACGCACCTCCGTGACGCACCACGATCGCCTGCCCCGGCGGCCCGCCGGCGGCGCAGGCACCGCAAGGAAGGCCCATCTCACCCCCGACAAGGAGTCCGCACATGCGAATCACGGGCAACACCCTCACCCGCCGCGGCTTCGGCGCCGTCCTGGCCGCCGGGCTGCTCGCGACCGGGCTGACCGCGTGCGCCAACAGCGACACCGGCGACGCCGGTGGCGCGGCCGGCGACGACAAGATCGTTCTCGGGTTCTCGCAGGTCGGCGCGGAGAGCGGCTGGCGTACCGCGAACACGACCTCGGTCAAGGAGGCCGCGGCCGAGGCCGGGATCGAGCTGAAGTTCGACGACGCCCAGCAGAAGCAGGAGAACCAGATCCGGGCCATCCGCAACTTCATCCAGCAGAAGGTCGACGTGATCGCCTTCTCGCCGGTGGTGGAGTCGGGCTGGGACACCGTGCTCAAGGAGGCCAAGGACGCGCAGATCCCGGTCATCCTGACCGACCGGGCCGTCGACTCGGCCGACAAGACGCTCTACAAGACCTTCCTCGGCTCGGACTTCGTGAAGGAGGGCCGGCTCTCCGCCGAGTGGCTGCTCGAGGAGACCAAGTCCGCGACCGGTCCGGTGAACATCGTGGAGCTGCAGGGCACCACGGGCTCGGCGCCGGCCAACGACCGGAAGAAGGGCTTCGGGGAGGCGATCGCCGCCAACCCGAACCTGAAGATCATCGCTTCGCAGAGCGGCGATTTCACCCGGGCCGGCGGCAAGGCCGTGATGGAGCAGTTCCTCAAGGCCAACCCGAAGATCGACGTGCTCTTCGCGCACAACGACGACATGGGCCTGGGCGCGCTCGAGGCGATCACGGCCGCCGGCAAGGTGCCCGGCAAGGACATCAAGATCATCACGATCGACGCGGTCAAGGACGGCATGCAGGCCCTGGCCGACGGCAAGTTCAACTTCATCGCGGAGTGCAGCCCGCTGCTCGGCCCCCAGCTGATGGACCTGGCCAAGAAGGTGCACGCCGGCGAGGAGGTCCCCGCGCGCATCGAGACCGAGGAGACCACCTTCACCCAGCAGACGGCCAAGGAGGCCCTGCCCAACCGTAAGTACTGACGGGCCGGAGCCCTCGGGCAGTGTCGTGCCTCGCGGCGAGCGGTCGCCCGGCGCGAGGGAGCGGGCCGGCGGTGTCCACAGCACCGCCGGCCCGGCCACTCCGTCCTCTCCCCCGCACCCCCGCTGCGGGAGCGCCGCGCGGCCTCCGACGGCCGCGCGCCTGACGACAATCACGAAAGGTCTGGTGGGATGTCGGATACGAATCCGGTCCTGACGATGACCGCGATCAGCAAGTTCTTCCCCGGGGTGCGGGCCCTCGACGGCGTCGACCTGCGCCTCTTCCCCGGCGAGGTGCACGCCCTGATGGGCGAGAACGGCGCCGGCAAGTCCACCCTGATCAAGGTGCTGACCGGCGTGTACGGCCACGACAGCGGCAGCATCACCCTCGGCGGCGAGACGGTCTCCTTCTCCGGCCCGATGCAGGCCACCGAGGCCGGGGTGAGCACCGTCTACCAGGAGGTGAACCTCTGCCCGAACCTCTCGGTGGCGGAGAACATCTTCATCGGACGCCAGCCGCGGCGGCTCGGCGCGGTGCGCTGGCGCGACATGCGCCGCCGCGCGTCGGCGGTGCTCGCCCGCCTCAACCCGGACCTCGACGTCGGCGAGCTGCTCGGGAACCAGTCGCTCGCCGTGCAGCAGATGGTGGCGATCGCCCGGGCCGTCGACGTGCGGGCCCGCGTGCTGATCCTCGACGAGCCCACCTCCAGCCTGGACACCGACGAGGTGAAGCAGCTGATGCGCATCATGCGCCAGCTGCGGGACGAGGGCATCGCCATCGTCTTCGTCACGCACTTCCTCGACCAGGTGTACGAGATCGCCGACCGGATCACGGTGCTGCGCAACGGGCGGCTCGTCGGCGAGTACCCCACCGCGGAGCTGCCCCAGCTCGCGCTCGTGGAGAAGATGATCGGCAAGGATCTCGACGCGCTGGAGCGCCTCGACGAGCAGGCCGGGCGGGACCTGGCCGCCGTCGAGACGGGCACCCCCGTGGTCGAGGCGACCGGCCTCGGCAGGTCCGGGTCGGTCGAGCCGTTCAGCCTGACCATCCACCGCGGTGAGGTGGTCGGCATGGCCGGGCTGCTCGGCTCGGGACGTACCGAGGCCGCCCGCCTCTTCTTCGGCGCCGACCGGGCCGACCACGGCCGGCTGGCGGTGGACGGCCGCCCCGTCACCATCCGCGGACCGGTCGCGGCCATCGAGCACGACATCGCGTTCTGCTCGGAGAACCGACGCACCGAGGGCCTGGTGGGCGAGCTGTCGGTGCGGGAGAACATCATCCTGGCGTTGCAGGCCGCCCGCGGCTGGCTGCGGCCGGTGCCGCGGCGGCGGCAGGACGAGCTGGTCCGGCGCTACATCGACGCGCTCAGCATCCGCCCGGCCGATCCGGAGATGCCGGTGCGCAACCTCTCCGGGGGCAACCAGCAGAAGGTCGTGCTCGCCCGGTGGCTGATCACGGAGCCGCGGCTGCTGATCCTCGACGAGCCGACGCGGGGCATCGACGTCGGCGCGAAGGCGGAGATCCAACGCCTGGTGGTGCAGCTCTCCGACGGCGGCATGGCGGTGCTGTTCATCTCCGCCGAGCTGGAGGAGGTGCTGCGGCTCAGCCACAAGGTCGCCGTGATGCGGGACCGGCAGCTGGTCACCGAGCTCGCCAACGACGACGACCTCGACGCCGACCGCGTCATGCGTGTCATCGCCGGCGGAGCGGAGCAGAAGGACGGGACGAGGCAATGAGTGAACGCAGCGCACGCGCCGTGGCACACGTCGCGTCGACACCACCCGACAGCGTCGCGGGGAAGGGGATACGCGCATGAGCGGCTGGCGAACACGCCTCCCGGCCGTCACCGGTCACCGGCTCTTCTGGCCCGTGGTGGTTCTCGTGCTGCTGGTGGCGGCGAACGCGATCTACCGGCCCAGCTTCCTGACCGTCGAGATCAAGAACGGTCACCTCTACGGCAGCCTCGTCGACATCGTGCGGCTCAGCGCTCCGCTCATCCTGGTCGCCCTGGGCATGACGCTCGTGATCGCCACCGGCGGGATCGACCTCTCCGTCGGCTCCGTCGTCGCGGTCAGCGGCGCGGTGGCCTGCCTGCACATCAGCCGGCAGCCGGACCAGAACAGCCTCGGCGGCGTGCTGGTCGCGCTGGCGATGGCGTTCGGGGTGTCGCTGCTGCTCGGCCTCTGGAACGGCACACTCGTCGCGGTGATCGGCATTCAACCGATCATCGCCACCCTGATCCTGATGGTCGCGGGGCGGGGCCTGGCCCAGTTGATCACCTCGGGCCAGATCATCACCATCAACAGTGACCCCTACCGGATGATCGGGGTCGGGCACGTGCTGACCCTGCCGTTCGCGATCGTCCTCGCCCTGGCGGTGACCCTGCTCGTGGCCGTGCTCACCCGCCGCACCGCCCTCGGGATGATCGTCGAGGCGGTCGGTGGCAACGCGGAGGCCAGCCGGCTGGCGGGGATCCGGGCCCGGCGGATCACCCTCCTCGCCTATGTGGTGAGTGCCGCGTGCGCCGCCGTCGCGGGCTTCATGATGACCGCGAACGTCTCCAGCGCAGACGGCAACGCGGCCGGCCTCTGGGTCGAGCTCGACGCGATCCTCGCCGTGGTCATCGGCGGGACGTCACTGGCCGGCGGCCGGTTCTACCTCGGCGGCACGATCGTCGGCGCGCTGCTCATCCAGACCCTGACCACGTCCGTCTACGCCATGAACATCGACCCGCAGACCGCCCTGCTGTTCAAGGCGATGGTCGTGATCGCGGTGTGCCTCGTCCAGGCACCCGCCTTCCGCGCCAAGTTCCGGCGGCGGCGGGCCACCACAGGGGGGCCGACGGCCCCGACCGGCGAGCAGCGGAAGGAGCAGGTGGCGGCATGAGCACCAGCCAACTGGTCGAGCGACCGGACCGGACGACACGGTGGCGGCTGCCACGCCGGCAGCTACCGGTGCTGGTCAGCCTCGCCCTGCTCCTGGTCATGTACGGCATCGGCGTCTCGCAGTACCAGGCGTTCTCGAACATCCAGGTCGTCTTCAACGTCTTCATCGACAACGGGTTCCTGCTCGTCGTCGCGGTCGGCATGACCTTCGTGATCCTGACCGGCGGCATCGACCTGTCGGTCGGCTCGGTGGTGGCGATGACCGCGATGGTGTCGGCCGCGCTGCTGCGCGACGGACTTCCGCCCGCGCTCGTCCTGCTGATCGCGCTGCTTATCGGCCCGACGCTCGGGTTCGTGATGGGCTGCGTCATCCACTTCTTCGAGATCCAGCCCTTCATCGTCACCCTGGCCGGGATGTTCTTCGCCCGCGGCCTCTGCACCTGGATCAGCTCGTCGTCGATCCCCATCACCGACGGCTTCTGGACCAGCGCGGCCCAGGAACGGATCCGCATCGGCGAGAACTTCCTGACCGTCGGCGTTCTCATCACGGTCGCGGTGGTCGCGGTGGCCGCGTACACGCTGGCGTACACCCGGCTGGGGCGCAACGTGTACGCGATCGGCGGCAACCCGCAGTCCGCGCTGCTGATGGGCCTGCCGGTGGGCCGTACCCGGATCGCCGTCTACACCATCAGCGGGCTCTGCTCGGCCATCGGCGGCATCCTGCTGTCCTTCTACACCCTCTCCGGGGCCCCGCTGATCGCCGTCGGCATGGAGCTGGACGCGATCGCCGCCGTGGTCATCGGCGGCACCCTGCTCACCGGCGGCGCCGGCTACGTCCTGGGCACCGTGCTCGGTGTGCTGGTGCTCGGCGTGATCCAGACCCTGATCACCTTCGACGGCACCCTGAACTCCTGGTGGACCAAGATCGTGATCGGTGGGTTGCTGTTCGCGTTCATCGTGCTCCAACGGCTCCTCGGCTTCCGCAAGAAGTCGCTCTCCACTCGCTGATCGGAAGGCAAACCGCATGACTCGCCCATCACCGGCCCCCGAGGTCTGGTTCCTCACCGGCAGCCAGGGGCTCTACGGCCCGGAGACGCTGCAGCAGGTGGCCGCCCAGTCGCAGCAGATCGCCGCGCAGCTCGACGCCGATCCGGCCATCCCGGCCCGGGTGGTCTGGAAGCCCGTGCTGACCTCCAGCGCGGAGATCCTGGCGGTCTGCCGCGACGCGGCCGTCCAGGGCGCCGTCGGGGTGATCGCCTGGATGCACACCTTCTCGCCGGCGAAGATGTGGATCTCCGGTCTGGACGCCCTGCGCACGCCCCTGCTGCACCTGCACACCCAGGCGAACGTCGCGCTGCCCTGGTCCGAGATCGACATGGACTTCATGAACCTGAACCAGGCCGCGCACGGCGACCGCGAGTTCGGGTTCGTGCAGACCCGGCTCGGGGTCGCCCGCAAGACGGTCGCCGGGCACGTCAGCAACCCGCAGGTCGTCTCGCGGATCGCGGCGTGGACCCGGGCCGCCGTCGGGTACACGGCGATGCGGTCGCTGCGGCTGGCCCGCTTCGGCGACAACATGCGCGACGTGGCGGTCACCGAGGGCGACAAGGTCGAGGCGGAGCTGCGCTTCGGTGTCTCGGTCAACACGTACGGGGTGAACGACCTGGTCGCCGCCGTCGACGCGGTCGCCGACGCCCGGATCGAGGAGCTGGTGAAGGAGTACGAGGACGGTTACCGTCTCGACGCCGTGCTGCGGCCTGGCGGCGACCGGCACGACTCGCTCCGCTACGCGGCCCGCATCGAGGCCGGGCTGCGGCAGTTCCTCACCGACGGCGGCTTCGGGGCCTTCACCACGAACTTCGAGGATCTCGGCGGGCTCCGGCAGCTGCCCGGCATCGCCGTGCAGCGGCTGATGGCCGACGGCTACGGGTTCGGCGGCGAGGGCGACTGGAAGACCTCGGTGCTCGTGCACACGCTCAAGGCCATGTCGGTGGGCACCAGCGGCGGCACCTCCTTCATGGAGGACTACACCTACGACCTCACCCCCGGGCAGGAGGTCGTGCTCGGCGCCCACATGCTCGAGGTCTGCCCGAGCATCGCCGCCGGGACGCCGAACGTGGAGATCCACCCGCTGGGCATCGGCGGACGCGAGGACCCGGTACGGCTGGTCTTCGACGCCCAGCCGGGTCCGGGTGTGGTGCTGGGGCTGGCCGACATGGGCGACCGGTTCCGCCTGGTGGCCAACGAGATCGACGTCGTGGCCCCGACGCAGCCGCTGCCGAAGCTGCCGGTCGCCCGTGCGGTGTGGCGGCCCCGCCCGGATCTCGCCACCTCCGCGGAGGCGTGGCTCACCGCCGGTGCGCCGCACCACACGGTCCTCTCGCAGGCCGTCGGCACCGAGGAGCTGCACGACCTCGCCGAGATGACCGGCACCGAGCTCCTCGTCATCGACGCGGGGACGACCCCTCGGCAGCTGGCGAACGAGATCCGCTGGAACCAGGCCTACTACCGGCTGGCGAAGGGTTTCTGAGCGGATCCGCTGCCGTCGATCGCCCGTCGGTGCGCCCCCGTGACGGGGGCGCACCGACGGTTCCGCCCCTGGCAGGAGGCCGATTCCGTCGACGGTGGCGGGGCTACGATGACCATGAGGGGGACATGACGATGCAACACCAGCCGGCCGCTCGCGCCGCGGTCATGAGCGATGTCGCGCGGCTCGCCGGCGTCTCGCACCAGACCGTGTCCCGGGTCCTGAACAACCATCCGAGCGTCCGCCAGGAGACCCGCGAGCGGGTCCTGCGCGCCGTGCACCAGCTCAACTACCGGCCAAACGCCCTCGCCCGGGGGCTGGCGGCCCGGCGGTCGAAGGTCATCGGCGTGATCAGCTTCGACACCATCCTCTACGGCCCGGCCGCCACCCTCCTCGGCATCGAGCGCGCCGCCCGCGCGGCCGGCTACGGCATCAACATCGTCACCCTCGAACGGCTGGACCGCTCCGGGGTGGCCGCCGCGATCGACGCCCTCAGCGAGCAGTCGGTGGCCGGGGTCGTGCTCATCGCACCGATGGTCAGCGCCGCCGTGGCCGTGCACGGCCTGCCCACCGGCGTACCCGCCGTGCTGGTCGAGCCGGGCGTCGACGGCGAGCTTCCGAGCGTCTCGGTCGATCAGGTGGCCGGCGCCCGCCTGGCCGTCGAGCACCTCCTCTCCCTCGGGCACGAGACGGTCCTGCACATCGCCGGGCCGCGGGACTGGCTGGAGGCCCGCGACCGCCTCGAGGGGTGGCGGTTGGCCCTCGAGACCGCCGGGCGGCGGGTGCCACCGGTCATCACCGGCGACTGGAGCCCGCGGGCGGGCTACGAGATCGGCCAGTCACTCGCCGAGCGACGGGACGTCAGCGCGGTCTTCTGCGCCAACGACCACCAGGCGCTCGGCCTGCTCCGCGCCCTGCACCAGCGCAGGGTACGGGTGCCGGAGGAGGTCAGCGTGGTCGGCTTCGACGACATTCCCGAGGCCGAGTACTTCACCCCACCCCTGACCACCGTGCGTCAGGACTTCGACGAGGTCGGCCACCGGTGCGTGGCGGCGCTGCTGGATCTGCTGAATGGCTCGGCGGAGGCCTCGCGCCCGTCGCCCGTGGAGCCGATCCTCGTCGTGCGGGCCAGCAGCGGCGCCCGGCCCTCCTGAGCGAGGAGTTCGCCTCGCCGAGCCGGGGGGGGGGGGGGATTCCCCGGCCTGGAAGGCACGCCGCACTTCCCAGCCCCCATGCCAGGGCATCCCGCGGCCGGTCCGGTCCTCCGGGCGCTGCCGCACGGCAGTGCGCGGATCTGGCCGAGATGACGGAGGCGTTCGTATGGGAACTCACCTCAGTGCCGCAGCGAGTTCGGCGGCGTTGTCGAACGCGGATGCCGCCCTTTCGGATTCGTCTTCGGTGAGCGTGACGGACTGAGCGCGGGCCAGCATCTCGGCTGCGGTCTTTGGATCGTGCAGCACCATCGCTAGTTCGGCGCGATAGACCAGGACCTCTACCTGCTCGACCGGGTCGTCGTCGGCTTGCGGGCGGGCCAACGCGCTGTCGAGGATCCGGACGGCCTGTCCGACGCTTCCCCTGGAATCGGCCTGCACGACGGCATTCGCCAGGGCCTTGGCCAGCCGCCCGGCAGGCGTGGCGGCCGGCATGGGCGCGGCGGCGGCGTCCCGAAAGACGCGGATCCAGTTGCCGCCCGGGTCGATGACGCTGAATCCGCCCAACCCGTCGGCGTTCTTCCGTACCCTGGGCCGGGTCATCCGCGGCGTTCCGGACACCAGCACCTTGCCGTACGCGGCGCGCATACCGGCTGCGAATGCCCGATGTAGTCCCTCGATGTCCGCGGTGATTACGAGACAGGAGCCATAGGACTGCTCCGGGTCGAATCCGGCGATCTCGAAGAATTGCAGATGCAGGTCTTCCCGCTGCACCGCCACACACGCGTTGGGCTTGCGTTGCTTGTACGTGGTGCGGAAACCGAGAACTCCGTAGAAGGTTTCGATGTCGTCGATGGATGCGCACGGCAGCAGGGGAACTGTCACCTCGTTGGTCATGCCCCCTTTCTAGGCATCGCGGGGGTCCGTCGCACATGGAAATAGCCGATCATCACCTTCGGCCATCCGATCGGCTGATGTCCCAGAACGCCCCGCTGCCCGCCCGAGCCATCGGCGGTGCATTCCTGCCTGCCATACGGCTCGTCAGGATCAGGTGCCCGGATCTGCCGCAGACAACACTGCGCGGACGGCGGTGCGGCGGTGACCACGCGGACGTGGTGCACGACCGGCTAGGGTGCGCACCACGCCCCCGTGCGTCACCCGGCTTGCGGGCGTTGCGTCGCCTCGAAGCGGGCGCGGTCGAGGAAGGCGAGCTGGGCGCGCTTCTCCGGCAGGTCGATCTCGGGGCCGAGGACGAACCCTTCCATCTCCAGCCGGTGCAGGGCCCGATGGTTGCGTACGTCGGGTTCGACGACGATCCGCCGGGCGGTCGGATCCGCGAACAGGAACCGGGCGAGGGCGGGCCCGATCGCGGTGGTGAGGCCTCGCAGGTAGCGGCGGGTGGGACTGAGCAGCAGGTGCATGCCGATGTCACCGGGCTGGACGTCGTACCGCTCGCCGACCGGGTCCGCGTCGGGCTGGTAGGTCTGGAACAGCCCGACCGGCTCGTCGTCGATCGTGATCAGGTACGCGTGATGGGTCGGCAGGCCGTCGATGAACTCGTAGATCTCGCGTACCTGGTCGACGCTGTGCGTGCCCATCCCCCAGAACGAGTTACGGGGCTGGCTGACCCAGGCGTGCAGCAGGTCCGCGTGCGCGTCCGGGTTCACGGTCACGAGCGACAGCTCGCCGAGGTCGGGGATCTTCTCCTGGTAGGTCATGGTGCCCTGTCCTTGGGTGAGGTGAGGTGGATCGGCTGGCGGTCGACGCCGGCTCGGGTGGTCCGCGAGGCCGGGTCGTCGTCGCGCGGGTGCCGAGGTGTGGGCCGACGTTCCGTCCGGCGCGGTATTAGGTTAGCCTGGCCTAACTAAGGCTGACCTTAACTGGAGGGCGCGTGAAACGTAACTGGGAAGCTGTGGTGCTCCGGGCCATGGGCGGCCGGGACTTTCGGCTGACCGTGCGCGCCACCGAGTCCGTCCACGGGCACTACCAGCGACTGATCGTGGACGACGGTGGGCTGCTGCAGGCCTGCGGTGTGCACCCCACCATGTGGATCCGCCTCTGGTTCGACGACGGCGGCCGGGCGCATCAGCGTGCGTACACATTGGTCGACCCGGACCCCACGACCGGCCGGTTCGGTCTCGAGTTCGCGCTGCACGACGGCTGCGCCGCCCGGTGGGCGACCACCGCGAAGATCGGCGACACCATCGACGCGACCGTGCAGGGCAGCGCCTTCCAACTCCCGGACCCCGCGCCCGAACATCTCTACCTGGTCGGGGACGCCGCCTCCCTGCCGGCGGTGAACAGCCTGCTCGACACGGCCGCCGACATCCCGGCGACGATCTGGCTGGAGTACGCCCACGAGGGCGAGCAGACGCTCACGCCCCGGGCGCGCGCGCACCACGACGTCACCTGGGTGCCGCGCCGCGACGGTGGTCAGCACCTGGTGGACACCGTCTGCGCCGCCCTGCCCAAAAGCGACACCGCCCACTACTGGGTGGCGTGCGAGGCGGCCAGCACCCGCGGCATCACCCGGCACATCCGGCGCACCCTCGGCGTCGACAAGCGGCAACTGACCTCGCTCGGCTACTGGAGAGCCGCGTGACGCACGGCTGCGACGCTCGCCGCACCCGTTGCGCCACCCGCCCTCACGATCCGTCCGGCCGCGGGCGGGTGGTAGCCGCCCCGGCCGGTGACCCGGCGGTCGCCGCGTGAGCTGGTCCGGACGGGCACGCTAGGTGAACCCATCAGCGACTCGTTGCATCGACGGAGGCGGGATGCCGCTGTACCTCACCGCGTTGAACCCCACCGACGCGGTCCTGGACGGATTCCTGCCCGCCGCGGCCCGGCTCGGGCTGCCGGTCACCGTGCTGACCGACCGCCCCGAGCAGTGGCCGGCCGGGGTGCCGGTGGCGCGTTGCGCGGTCCGCGACCCGGCGGCCGTGGTCGCCGCAGCCACCGGACCGCTCGCCCTGCTCTCCAACAGCGACCATCTCCAGGAGGCCACCGCGGCGGCCGCGCGCACACTCGGGCTGCCCGGCAAGGACCTACGGGCCGCCCGGATCTGCAAGGACAAGGTCGCCGCCCGCCAGGTGATCGCCGCACGGGGACTCGACGTGGTACGCGCCGTCGCCGTCGGGCCGGGCACCCTGCCCTCGACGCCGGAGGCGATGTTCCCCGCGGTGGTGAAGCCTCGCGACGGCGTGGCCAGCGAGGATGTGTACCTGGTGGCGGGACGCGACGAGCTGACCGCCCGGATCGCACAGATCCGCGGACGTCGGCCGGACGTCGCGCTGGTCGTCGAGGAGTACCTCGACGGCGAGCTGCGCACCTACGACACCCTCGGCGACGCGACCGGACGGACGATCCTCGGCGGGTGGCGTACCGGCCTCGGCCCGCCGCCGACCTTCACCGAGCTGAGCCTCGACTGGTCGCCGCCGCCGGCTCGGCACGACCGGCAGCTCCGGGCCCGGCTCGACGCGCTCGGTGTCGGCTTCGGCGCCTGCCACACCGAGTACGTCGTGCAGGACGGCCGGGTACGGCTGATCGAGGTGAACTACCGTCTGATCGGCGACCGGATGGACCTGATCCTCGCCGAACTGCTCGGCGTGCCGCTGTTCGAACACGTCATCCGGCTGCACCTCGGTGAGCCCCTGAACGCCCTCGCCCTGCCCGACCCGGCCGGCGTCGGCAGGTACGCCCGCGTCGAGTACGTCTGCGCCGACCGGTCGGGACGGCTCGCCGCCGCCCCCGGGCGCTTCGACGCCGTCCACGACGGTGTCCGACTCGGCTGCCGGCCGCTGCGCGAGGTCGGCAGCATCGCCGAACGCACCGGCACCAACCGCGACTACCTCGCGGTGCTGCACGGCATCGGCCCCGACCGGGACACCGTCCGGGCCGCGCTCATGGCCTTCCGAGACGACCTCCGGTGGACGATCGACGGATGACCGACGACAGCGAGCGGGAGGTCTTCTCCCGGGTGCTCGACGCGCTGCTGCGCGAAGACCATCTCGGCCTGACCAGCAACGGCAGGCCGCGGGGCGCGCGGTGGTGGGAGGCTCCGCACCGCGACGGGCTGCTCCGGATCCCGGTCCGCGCGGACGGCTTCCAGCAGGTTCTCCGCAGCGCCGCCGCCGTGCTGCACGTCGAGCCCGCCATCGGTGACGGCTACCGCGTGGACACCGTGGACGGGCTGCTCACGTTGTTGGCGCCGCAGGACGACGCGGAGGCCGAGGCGGGCTGGGCGGTCTTCACCGGCGAGTGCCGGGCGGACCTGCGGGCACGCCGGCTCGCCGCCCGGGCCCGGCCCCGGGTGTTCGCCTCGGTCGCCGCCGAGCTGGCCGCCGCGCCCACGGGGATGCCGGCCGCGCTGCTCGACGACGTGCTCGCCGCGTACGCGGGGCATCCGGTCTACCCCACCGACCGCTGCCGGCACGGGCTCAGCGACGACGAGCTGCGCCGCTACGCCCCCGAACACGCGCCCCGCTTCGCGCTGTGCTGGAGCCTTACCCCGGCGGCGGCGCTGCGGCTCACCGGTGAGCTTCCCGCCTGGTGGCCGCGATCCCCGCACCCGGACACGATCCTGGTGCCGGTGCATCCGCTCACCGCCGCCCGCGGTGACCTGCCGCTGGTCGACCCGCCGCCCGTGCACGTACGGCCCACCCTCTCCATGCGGACGGTGGCGCTCGCGGACGACCCGTACACGCACCTGAAGCTGCCGCTGCCGACGGCGACCCTCGGCGCGCGCAACCGCCGGACGCTGCACCCGGACACCCTCGCCGACGGCGCCGCGGTCGCTGGTCTGCTCGACCGGACCGCCGCCGCCGAACCGGCCTTCGCCGGCCGGATCCGGCACGCCGACGAGGGGACCTACGGGCAGGTCGGCGACGACGACCGGCGCAGCTTCCTGCTGCGCCGCTTTCCCCGCGACCTGGCCGACGTGCAGGTGGTCCCGGTCGCGGCGCTCGCCGCCCCGGACCCCGTCGCGGGCACCGTGCTCGAACGGGTCAGCCCGGGTGACCCCGCGGCGCTGCTCGCGTCCTATCTGGAGCTGCTGCTCGACTGGCACGTCTGCCTGTGGCTACGGTACGGGGTGGCCCTCGAGGCCCACCCGCAGAACATCCACCTGCTGCTCCACGGCGACGGGACGGTCGGTCTGCTCTACAAGGATAACGACGGAGCGCGGCTGGACCCGCGCCACCGGGGTCCCGGCCGGCTGTCGCTGCGCGACGAACGGATGTGGGCAGGTGACCCACAGGAACTGGCCGACGTGTTCATCACCATCACGCTCCACCTGGCGGCGGCCGCTCCCCTGCTCGCGCTCGCCGCCCGAGGGGTACGGGTACCGACACCGGCGCAGGCGTTGACGTCCCGCCTGGCCGCGGCCCGGGACCGGTGGGGCGACGGGTCCACGGCTCGGATGTTCACCGAGCGGGTGTTGCGGGCCGCCCGGCTCCCGGTCAAGGCGATGGTCACCGCCGGCACCCTCCTGCCCAAGCAGCGCCTCGGCTGCACCGACGTCAACAAGTACTACCGGCGGACCGGCCCGAACTACCTGCGGGAGACGCGATGACCGGCACGGGGCTGCGCTCCCGGCGGCACCGGGACACCGACCGTCGGGCGGACCTCTCCGCCGCCCACGCCGTCTTCGGCTGCCTCCTGCGCGAGATCGCGCTGCCCGACGGCGACGCGACCGCGACCGACGGCGAGGCACGTCTGCGGCTGCGCCACCTCGACGTGACGCTGCGCTGCGCCGTCACGCGCCGTTCGCCGCTCGGCGCCCACCGGTACGCGGGTCCGGTGCAGCGGCAGGTCGGTGACGAGCAGTGGGAGGACCTGGACACAGCGCGGTTGGCCGATCTCGTCGCGGCGGAACTCGCCGCGCGCACCGGCCAGGCCAACGAGGAGTTCCTCGATCAGGTACGGGCCAGTCGCGACGCGGTGGCACACCTGCTGGCCGAACGGCCGGTGCGGGACCCGGCCCCCACCGGTGACCCCGCCGTCGACAGCTATGTCGAGTCCGAACAGTCGCTGGTCTTCGGCCACCCGCACCATCCCGCCCCGAAGTGGCGCAGCGGTGATCCGGACACCTGGCGCTGCTACGCACCGGAGCTGCGCACCGCCTTCCGGCTGCACTGGCTCGCGGTCCCGGACGAGCTGGTCGCCGACGCCGGGCCCTTCGACCCGCTCGTGGCGGCCCTCGACCCGCCCCGACCGCCGGCCGGGCACCGGGTCCTGCCCGTACACCCGTGGCAGCTGACGCTCGTGCCCCCGGCGCCCTACCCGGTCCGCCGGCTCGGCGCGGCCGGCGTCCCGGTACGACCCACGGCGAGCGTGCGCACCCTCTACTCCCCCGCCGCCGACCTCTTCGTCAAGACCAGCCTGCACGTACGCATCACCAACTGCCTCCGCAAGAACGCGCGGTACGAACTCGGCGGCGCGGTCGCCCTGACCGCCCTGCTGTCGCGGATACCGCTGCCGGCCGGCGTCGCCCTGCTCACCGAACCCGCCTACCGCACTGTCGACACCCCGGGCGCGGACGAGGCATACGGGACGATCCTGCGCACCGGGCTGCGCCCGCACCTGCGGCCCGGGGAGACCCCCGTGCTGGCGGCCGCGCTCGCCGCCGCGCCGCTCACCCCGCCCGACCCGGTGACCTGGTGGCGGGCGTACGTCGGGCTGCTCGTCCCGGCGGTGCTGCGCTGCTGGCTCGCGCACGGGGTGGTGCACGAGGCGCACCTGCAGAACGTGGTCGTGGTGCTCGACCGGGACCACCGCCCGGTGCGGATGCTGCTGCGGGACCTGGAGGGCGTGAAGCTGGACACCGACCGGTGGACGGTCTGGCCGGACGGGGTTCCGTCGCAGGCCGGCTACCGTCCGCAGGCCGCCCGCCGGCGCGTCGTCTACTGCCTCTTCGTCAACCATCTGGCGGGGATCTGCGGCGCGCTCGCCGACGGGTCGACGGGAATCGAGCCGCAGCTCTGGCGGGAGGTGCGGGCGGTCGTCGCGGCGGTCGCCGCCGACCTCGGCGATCCACCGGAGCTGGGCCGGTTGCTGAGCGGGGAGCCGTTGACCGCCAAGGCGAACCTGCTCGTCCGGTGGCGGCGCGAGGCCGATCGGGGCGCCCCGTTCGTGCCGGTGCCGAACCCGTTCGGCGGGCCACGATGACCCGGCCGGTCTACGTCCACGACCTCGACGCGCTGGCGGCCCACCTCCGGTCGATCCGGGCGGCGTTGCCGCGCGAGGTCGAGCTGCTCTACGCGGTCAAGGCGAACCCGGACCCGGGTGTGCTGCGCACCCTGGCCCCGCTCGTCGACGGATTCGAGACCGCCAGCCGCGGTGAGCTGCGGCGACTGGCCGAGGTGCTGCCCGACCGGAGGGCGGCCGCGTACGCCGGGCCCGGCAAGACCGACGACGACCTCGCCGCCGCCCTGGCGGCCGGGGTGCACCGGATCCACGTCGAGTCGCCGGCCGAGCTGCGACGCCTCGCCGCGCTGGCCGTGGCCGCGCGGCGACCGGCACGGGTACTGCTCCGGGTCAACCTGCCCGTCACGGCGCCCGGCGCGAGCCTGGTGATGGGCGGCCGACCGAGCCCGTTCGGCATGGACCCGGACGACGCGATCGAGTGTGCCCGCCGGCCGCCCGCCGGCGTCGAGGTGCTGGGGGCGCACGCCCACCTCGCCAGTGGACTCGACGCGGAACTCGCCGGGGCGGTCGCCGCCGACGTGGTCCGCTGGTCGGTCACCGAGCTGGGCGCGACGGAGGTCGACGTCGGCGGGGGCATGGCGGTGGACTACCTCCGCCCGAGCGCGCGGTTCGACTGGGCCGGGTACGGGCGGACGCTTGCCGGTCTGCTCGACGCCCACCCGCACGTGCGGCTGCGTATCGAGCCGGGCCGGTCGCTGACCGCCTACTGCGGGGCGTACCTGACCGAGGTGATCGAGGTGAAACGGTCCCGGGGCGAATGGTTCGTGATCGTGGCGGGCGGGACGCACCACCTGCGTACCCCCGCGGCGAAGGGGCACCCGCAACCCTTCACCGTGCACCGGCGACGCGGTGCGGACGGCCCCCGCACCGACGGCGGGGCGGTCACCGTCGTCGGACAACTCTGCACCCCGAAGGACGTGCTCTCCCGGTCCAGCTCGGCGGGTGTGATCGGCGTCGGCGACGTGCTGGTCTTCGCCATGGCCGGCGCGTACGCCTGGAACATCAGCCACCGCGACTTCCTGCTCCACGACCCACCCGAGTTCCGCAGCGGCGATCCCCGGGAACTCGCCACGCGGTGGTCCGCCCGGCCGCTTCACCCGTACTCCCGGCGCCCGGGCCGCAGCCCCTGAGCTCAGCTCGGCACCACCGCCCGAGAGCGCGGGTAGTCGAGGTAGCCGTTGGCGCCTCCGGTGTAGAACGTCGCCGGGTCCGGATCGGTCTCGGGCAGTTCGTCGCGCCAGCGTTCGACGAGATCGGGGTTCGCGATCGCCGGCCGCCCGACGGCCACCGCGTCGGCGTCGCCCTGTGCGATCACGGCCGCCGCCCGGTCCCGGGTGCTCGTCGTGGAGAAGCCGGTGTTCACGACGAGTGGCGCGCCGACGCGGGTACGCAGCCGCTGCACGAGCGCCGACGCCGGCTCGGGGTGCACGACGCTGAGGTAGGCGAGGCCCAGCGGCGCGAGCCCGTCGGCGAGCGCGTCGTAGGTGGCGCGTACGTCGGCGGGGTCGGTCTCCAGGGCTCCCTGGATGTTCACCGCGGGCGAGAGCCGGATGCCGACCCGGGATCCGCCTATCTGCTCGGCCACGGCCGAGGCGACCTCGACGACGAAGCGTGCCCGCGCGTGCGGGCTGCCGCCGTACTCGTCGGTGCGGCGGTTCGCGCTGGGCGCGAGGAACTGGTGCAGCAGGTACCCGTTCCCGGCGTGCAGCTCGACGCCGTCGAGTCCGGCGTCGATCGCCCGCTGGGCCGCGGCCACGAACTCGTCGCGTACGGCGGTCAGCTCGGACGGCGTGAGCGCGTGCGGTGTCGGGTAGGGCCGCTTGCGGTGGGCGGTGTGCACCTCACCGGTGACCGCGACGGCGCTGGGCGCGACGATGCGGTCGGTTCCGGTGATGCTGGGGTGGGAGACGCGCCCGGCGTGCATGAGTTGCAGGACGATCCTGCCGCCGGCGGCGTGGACGGAGTCGGCGACGCGCCTCCAGCCGTCGCGCTGCCGTGGGGTGACGATGCCGGGCTGGTGGGGATAGGCGCGTGATTCGGGGCTGGGATAGGTGCCTTCGGTGATCACCAGTCCGAAGCCGGCCCGCTGGGCGTAGTACGTGGACTGGAGGTCGGTCGGCACTCCCGCCGCGTCGGCGCGGAGCCGGGTCATGGGTGCCATGACCAGGCGGTTCCGCAGTTTCAGGGCCCCCAGGTCGGTGGGTGTGAACAGGTTCATGGTCCGTTGTCTCTCGGTGAGGGTGCCCCCGCGGCGGATCGGCCGACCGGTCACCGGCCGGACACGGCCTCGTCCGGGCGGGGGCAGCGGGTTCTCGGCGTTCGCGCGGCAGCGCGCGGTGCTACTCGTGTCGGGCGGGGGCGGGAGTGGCGGCGGACACGGCGAGGCGGACGTCGTCGAGGATCAGCGCGTGGTTGATCGCTCCGGCGACGAGCGCGCCGGCGCCGATCGAGATGGAGACGTTGGCCATGGCGTTGACCACGTTCCCGGCCGCCCAGACCCCGTCGATGCTGGTCCGTCCGTTCTCGTCGACGGTCACGAACGACCCCCACGGGTGCTCCGTCCGCTCCGCCCCGAGCTGCCGCAGCGGTTCGTCCCGGGGCACCAGACGCGGAATGGTGAAGATCGCGTCCAGCTCGATGAGCCGGCCGTCGGCCATCTCCACCCCGGCGACCCGGTCGTCACGGGAGACGACCCGCCGTACCGGGCCCTCCTCGACGCGGATGCCCCGGGCGTCGAACGCGGACCGGGTCTCGCCGCCGGGGGCGCCGACGGCGTCCGCGAGGTAGGTGATCGACGGCGACCACTGTCGCAGCAGCTGCGCCTGGAATTCGCTGGCCGGGCCGGTGGCGAGGATGCCGATCCGCCGGTCACGGACCTCGTACCCGTCGCAGTAGGGGCAGACGGCGACGCCTCGGCCCCAGCGTTCGGCGAGGCCGTCGAGTTCGGGGAGCTCGTCGCGAGCGCCGGTCGTCACCAGGAGTGTGCGGGCTCGGACGATCGCACCGTCGGCGGTCTCGACGGCGAATCCGTCGCCGTCCCGGCGGGTGAGCGTCGCCGTCGTGGTGAGGATCGTGCCGCCGTAGGACTCGACTTCGCGCCGCCCGATGGACAGCAGGTCGGCGGGCGGTCGGCCGTCGTGGCCGAGGACGCCGTGCATGTGTGCGGCGAATCTGTTGCGAGGCGTGCCTGCGTCGAGGACGACCACCCGCCGGCGGGCTCGGCCGAGCATCAGGGCGGCGCTCAGCCCCGCGCTCCCGCCGCCGATCACGGCCACGTCCCAAGAAATCTCGTTCATGCGCCCACGGTGCGTCAGCGTGGGCCCCAGCTGCAAACCGAGTTGCGAGATCAGCAAATCGCCCAGGGGATCTTGGACGTGCCGGGTCCCAGACGGGCACGAACCGTCCAAGATCCCCCTTATCCCGACGCGACCGGGGCAGGGTCAGCGGCCGGCCAGCAGGTCGCCGGTCAGTGTCCGGAGCCGCCGCCGGTACTCGGGGTCGTAGGCCGCCGCCGCGGCGCGCGCCTCCTGCCCGCTGTCGAAGTAGCGGCCGGTGACGCCGGCCAGCTCGACTCCGTCGACCAGCCGCCGCACGGCCGACACCCCCTTCTCCAGGGTGTCGACGAACTCCATCCCCGAACGGGTCGACATGCTCGTCGGCATGTACGACGCCGGGTGGACGCTGTTCGCGGTGACGGCGGTGCCGGCGAGCTCGTCGGCCAGATCCAGGGTGTGGCAGATCAACGCGAGCTTGGCGCGGCTGTAGGCGGCCGGCTCGTGGAAGTCGCGTACGAACTGCGGGTCGTCGAAGTCGATAGGCTGCTGGCCGATCGAGGCCACGTTCACCACCCGGCCCGCCGGGCTGCGGCGCAGCAGTGGGAGCAGTTCCCGGGTCAGCAGCACCGGTGCGAGGTAGTTGACGGCGAGGCGCAGTTCGTACCCGTCCCGGGAGAGCTGACGGGTCCTGCCGTCCACGTGGAAGCCGACACCGGCGTTGTTGACCAGCACGTCCAGCCGGTCGTGCTCCCGCGTGACCTCCGCGGCGAGGCGCTTCACCTCGTCCAGGGAGGAGAAGTCGGCCCGCAGCGGAATCCCGCCGGTGGCCCGCGCGACCTCCGCGAGCCGGTCGGCGTCGCGGCCGTGCAGCAGGAGCCGGTGCCAGCCGCCGGCCGCGAGCTCCTCGGCCAGGGCACGGCCCAGGCCGTCGGACGCTCCGGTGATCAAGATCAGTGACATGTTCCGAGTCCTTCGGGTGCGACGGTCAGGCCGGGCCGAGCCGTCCGAGCAGGGCGGCGGCCAGCTCGGCCGATGAGCCGGGGTTCTGGCCGGTCAGGAGATTGCGGTCGGTCACCACGTGCGACGACCACGCCGGGGCCTCGATGAAGTGCGCACCGAGCGCGACCAGCCGGTCCTGGAGCAGCCACTCGGCGCGGTCGGCGAACCCGGTCAGGGTCTCCTCGGCCCGGGTGAAGCCGGTCAGCCGGTAGCCGCGCAGCGGCGAGACGGCGTCCGGGCCCTCGGTCGCCAGCAGGGCCGCCACGCCGTGGCACACCAGGGCCAGGGGCCGGCCGGAGTCCAGGGTCTCGATGATCACCCGGGCGGACCGGGGATCGCCGGAGAGGTCCTCCATCGGGCCGTGACCCCCCGGGTAGAAGACCGCCGAGTAGTCGGCCGGGTGGACGTCGGCCAGCGCCAGCGGCCGGCGCAGCGCCGCAGCGCCGTCGAGGACCGCGGCGACCGCCTCGGCGCCCTGTGGGCCGCCGTTGAACTCGGGGGCCAGGCTGACCCGGTCCACGGTCGGCACCACTCCGCCCGGCGTGGCGACGGTCACCTCGTGCCCGGCCTCGGTGAGCGCGCGGTACGGGGCGGCGAACTCCTCGGCCCAGAAGCCGGTGGGGTGCTGTTCACCGTCGGCCAGGGTCCAGTGGTCGGCGCCCGTCATGACGAACAAGATCTTTGCCACTCAACTCACTCCGTTGCTCGTTCCGGACCGAGGGCCCGGAGTCCTGTCCTCGGCGCTGATCGCGCCTGTTCACGGGCTCGACGCTAGGCCGACGTGCGCTCAGTCAGCCAATAGGATTACCGGCATGGCCCCAAAGAATTCCGATGGCTCGCACCAGCTGGACCTCACCCAGCTGCGCACCTTCCTGGCCGTCTACCGGGCTGGTTCCCTCACCGAGGCCGCCCGCCGTCTCGGCCTCGCGCAGCCGACCGTGACGGGTCAGATCCGCGCGCTCGAACAGCAACTGGATCGCCAGCTCTTCGAGCGGCTGCCGCGTGGGGTCGTACCGACCGCCGTCGCCACCGACCTCGCCGCCCGGATCTCGGCTCCGCTGGACGAACTCGCAGTGGTGGCCGACCGGAACGCCTCGGCGCCCACCGAGCCGGTGCACCTGGGCGGCCCCGCCGAGCTGCTGGCCGTCCGGATCCTGCCCGTGCTCGCGCCGCTCGTCGCCGAGGGCGTACGGCTACGTGTCACGCCGGGACTCGCCGACGACCTGCTCGACGGCCTGCGCGCGGGGCGCCTGGACCTCGTCCTGTCCGCTCTCCGGCCGCGCGGGCGCTCCGTGCTGGCAGCGCCGCTCATGGACGAGGAGTTCGTTCTCGTCGGCGCGCCGGCGTGGCACGCACGGATCGGCCCGCTCGGCCCGGACGACGCCACCGCCCTCGACGGCGTACCACTGATCAGCTACGCGGAGGACGTGCCGATCCTGCGCCGCTACTGGCGCCACGTCTTCCGCCAGCGGCTGAGCGCGCGGCCCGCTCTCGTGGTGCCCGACCTGCGGGGCGTGCTGGCCGCGGCCGTGGCGGGCGCGGGCGTCACGGTGCTGCCGCGCTACCTCTGCACGGAGGAGCTGCGCACGGGGGCGCTTGTCGCGCTGCTCGAACCGGAGGATCCGCCGATCAACACCGGATTCATCGCCCAACGCGCGACCACCACACTGCGCCCCGAGGTGCTCCGGGTGCGCGACGCGATCCGGCAGGCCGCCCGCGAGTGGTGACTCCCGGGCACACCCTGCCTCGCGGTGCACCCGCCTCGCGCGGCCGTCCCTATGATCCGGCACATGGCATTGCTGCACCGGGCGGACGTACGCCCCACGAAGCTCGAACTCCTCGCCGCCTGGCTGCCCGACCGCCCCTGGTTCCAGGGGGAGGCGGGCGCCGAGCTGGAGCGGGTTGCCGCGTACCGCTTCGACGACCCGGCGGGCGAGGTCGGGATCGAGACCCTGCTGGTACGCGCCGGCGCCGGGCCGGTCCACCAGGTGCCGCTGACCTACCGCGGCGCGCCGCTGGACGCTGCGCGGCGGTGGCTCGTCGGCACGTGTGAGCACTCGGTCCTCGGACGCCGGTGGGTCTACGACGCCTGCGGCGACCCGGTCTACGCCGCGGCCCTCGCGAGGGCCGTCCTCACCGGAGCGGGACAGGTCGAGGAGTACTTCGAGGTGGACGGGGTGCGCGAGGTACGGCCGCAGAGCATGACAATCGTCGCGGACGGCCCGCGACCGGTCGCCGTACCCGAGTTCGGCCCGATCGAGCAGGCGCAGGAGGGCGACCCGACCCGGATCGTCGGCGAGGCGGTCGAGTTGGCCGTGGTCCGGCGCCTCGGCGAGCACACCGAGCTGCCCGGAAGCCGGCTGACCGGGTCCTGGGAGGGACAGCCCGCCGCGCTGCCGTTGGCGTACGTCTCGCCGCGCTGACCGGTCAGCGAGCCCGCCGGTTCGCCCGGAGGGCACCCAGGATCACGCCCGGAGTGATCAGCGAGTTCGGGTGTTCCCGCATGGAGACGACCTGGTTGAACCGCCGGGCGACGGCCACGTCCGTCACGGTCGCCGCGACGATCTGCCCGCTGAGCCAGCTACGGAGCCGGTAGGCGCGCGGATAGGGGCCGTCGACGTGCGGCAGCGCGAGGTCGGCGGAGGTCGACGTCGACCAGGCGGCGTCGACCACCACCTCCTGCAGGGCGAGGAACGCCCGCGCGGGCTCGCTGAGGTCGGGCGCCGACCGCAGGTACGTCGAGAGGCAGGCGGCGTGCAGGGTGGCGGCGGTGATGCCTTGCCCGTACACCGGGTTGAACGACGCCACCGCGTCGCCGACGGCGACGAGCCGGGCGGGGAAGCGCGCCAGCGCGTGGAAGTCACGCCGCCGGCTGTCGGCGTGGCGGTACGTCTGGACGTCACCGAGCAGTTCGTTCTCGACGACCGCGCCGAACTCCGGCGGGAACTGCTCGCGCATCCGGCGGACGAAGTCCGCCGCGGTGCGTCCCGGGCGGTTCTCCCCGTAACCGGCCATCATGGCCATCCACCGGTCGCCCTCCACGGCGAAGTACGCGGCCCCGGCCACGTCCGACGAGACGCGGGGACTGTGCAGCGCCAGGGCGAGGGCGGGCCGCGGGTTGGGCTCGCGTCGCCGGAACATCGCCGTCGCGTAGTTCAGGTTGACGGTCATCCGTCGCAGGACAGGCCGCTCCCAGCCGGCCTGGGCGAGCCAGTCGGAGAGCCGGCTCGACCGTCCCATGGCGTCCACCACGAGGTCGGCGCTCTCGACGCCGGGCGCGCCGCCGTCGTCGATCCGGACTCCGGTGACCGCGGCGCCGTCGAAGACGAGGCCCGTGGCCCGGGCGGTCGCGGTCTTCACGTTGGGCAGCCGGAGCACCCGACGGCGGATCAGCCCCTCCAGGAAGGGCCGGGTGCCGGCCAGGCTGTCCGCGTCGTCGGGGACGACGACCTTTCTCCGGCCGTCGAGGTAGTTCCGCCTGCTCGCCGGTGGCGCCTCGATCGCCCCCTGGTCGAGGGCCTCGTCGCGGAAGCCCGGGAACAGGTGCTCGAGCTGGAGGAATCCGCCGGGCAGCAGGGCGTGCAGCTGGGTCCCCTGTGGCACGCCGGGCCGGGCGCCGGTCGTGTGCAGGTCGTCGCGGTCGATGATGACGACGCTCTCCGCGTGCTCGGACAGCACCCGGGCGGCCAGCAACCCGGCGACGCTGCCGCCGACCACGGCGGCCGTACCCATGATCGGACGTGCCTGTTCCGGTGGCCGTACCGCGTTCAGTTCCGCGAAGATCCGGGCCGGGGAGGGTGCCATCCTTCTCCTCCAGGGTGGGGGTGCTGCGCTCCCGCATCCTCTCAGGGCCGATGGCAGACCAGGTCGCCGGGCAGCGCGGCTGATTCCATCGACCTCGATCCGGCGACCTTTGGACAGCTTCCAGAGCATTGGTCGTTTTGTCGGCTTCGGCAGCCACCGTCAGCCGCGTGTAGCATTCGGCCGGACACCATGTCCGACATTGTGTCCGCGTGCTCGGCGCACGGCACATGCGCGCGGCGGAAGACGACCAATTGGAGCGTTAGGTGAAGTATCGGCTTTTGGGGCGTACGGGCGTGTGGGTCTCCGAGATCTCGCTCGGGACGATGACGTTCGGCGGCGAGGGACACCCGGTCTTCGGCAAGCTCGGCGCGCTCGGGCAGGAAGAGCTCGACAGGATGCTCGGCGTGGCCCTCGACGCCGGCGTGAACTTCATCGACACGGCCGACGTCTACGCCGACGGCGAGAGCGAGGAGATGGTGGGCCGGGCGATCAAGCAGCGCCGGCGCGACATCGTCCTCGCCACCAAGCTCCTCGCCCCCGTCGGGCCCGGCCCCAACGATCAGGGCCTCACCCGCCTGCACGTGATGCGCGCGCTGGAGGACAGCCTGCGCCGGCTGCAGACCGACTACATCGACGTGTACCACATCCACAACTACGACCACCTGACGCCGATGGAGGAGACGCTGGCCGCCCTCGACGACGCGGTACGTCAGGGCAAGGTCCGCTACATCGCAAGCTCCAACCTCGCGGCCTGGCAGGTCAGCAAGGCCCTGGGCATCTCCGCACGACAGGACCGGGCCCGGTTCGTCGCCAACCAGATCCACTACTCGCTGGTGTCCCGCGACGCCGAGCGCGACCTCGTGCCGATGGCCGAGGACGAGGGAGTGAGCCTCACGGTGTGGAGCCCGCTCGCCGGCGGCTTCCTCTCCGGCAAGTTCAAGCCGGGCAGCACCGACAGCGCGGAGGTCTCCCGGCGCAGCCAGGTCGGTGGCGACTTCGTCCAGTTCGACGAGGAGAAGGGCCACCAGATCGTCGACGTGCTGCGCGCCGTCGCGGCCCGGCACGAGGTGAGCCCGGCCCGGGTCGCGATCGCGTGGGTGCTCGCCCAGCGGGCGATCACCAGTGTCATCGTCGGCGCCCGCCGGATGGACCAGCTCACCGACAACCTCGCCGCCGCCGACCTGACGCTGACCGAGCAGGACCTCGCCGAACTCGACGCGGTGAGCCGTCCGCCGGTGGCCTACCCGAACTGGATCCAGGAGAGCTTCGGGCCGGTCCGGATCCCGGCCGCCAACCAGGGGTAGCCTCCACCGTCGCGGCGGGACCACCACCCGCCCGAGGGCGAACCTCCACTCGGCCGGGGTCGATCCGACGATCGACCCCGGCCGGTCTCTTCGTCGCGGATCCGGCACCGGAGATCTGTACAGCCGGCGACCGCTCCCTTCCGCTCGGTTGCCGAGGGCACTACGGTCGCTTCCACGTGCACCAGCTCCCGGCGTAGCGCCGCAGCAGCGGAAGGGGTCGTCATGACGATCAACCACATCAGCGTCGGTCGCGGGCCGCAGCGGGTGCTCGCGCTGCACGGTTGGTTCGGCTCCGCCCGTGGCTGGGGCTGGCTGCCGGAGCTGATCGACGGCGACCGCTTCACCTGGGTCTTCCTGGACTACCGCGGGTACGGCGAGCGCGCCGACGTCCCCGGCGAGCACAGCATCGCGGAGATCTCCCGCGACGCCCTCGACCTGGCCGACTCGCTCGGCTGGAGCACCTTCTCCGTGGTCGGGCACTCCATGGGCGGCAGCGCTGCTCAACGGGTGCTCGCCGACGCGCCGGAGCGGGTGGAGCGCCTCGTCGGCATCAGCCCGGTCCCCGCCGGCGGGGTCCCCTTCGACCTGCAGAGCTGGACGCTCTTCGACGGCGCGGCGGCCGACCCGGGAAACCGGCGCGCCATCATTGACCTCACCACCGGCAACCGACTCTCCGGCCGCTGGCTCGACGAGATGGTCCGCTTCTCCGTCGAGAACTCCGCCCGCGAGGCGTTCGGCGCCTACCTCACCGCCTGGGCGCGTACCGACTTCACCGACGAGGTTAAGGGCAATCCGGTACCGGCGCTCGCGGTCGTCGGCGCGCAGGATCCGGCGCTCGGCGCCGACACCATGCGCGAGACCTGGATGCGGCACTACCCCAACGCCCGCCTCGAGGTGCTCCCCGACGCCGGGCACTACGCGATGTACGAGGCGCCGGTGCGGTTGGCCACCGTGGTCGAGGAGTTCCTCGGGCGGTGACGCTCGACCCGACGCCGCTGGTCGATCCCCGCACCTACGTCGACGGCGTGCCGTACGACCTGCTCGCCGCGCTGCGCGCGGCCGGCCCGGTGGTGTGGGTCGAGGAGCCGCCGCTGCTCGGGCTGCCCGGTGGCCCGGGCTTCTGGCTGGTGCTCCGGCACGCCGACGTGACCGACGTGCTCCGGCAGCCGGGGCTCTTCTCGTCCTGGCTCGGCGCCACCCAGGTCCGCGACCCCGCCACCGGCGAGGACCTGGGCTACGTCCGGCGGATGATGCTCAACATGGACCCGCCGGAGCACGGGCGCCTGCGCCGTCCGGTCGCGCGTTCGTTCACGCCGCGGGCGGTCGCCGCGCTGGAGGCGTCGATCCGCGCGAACGCGGCGATGCTCGTCGCGCGCGTGCTCGGCGACGCGGACGAGGGGGTCTTCGACTTCGCCCGTGATCTCGCCGCCGACCTGCCCCTGCTCACGCTCGCGGACGTGCTCGGGGTGCCGGAGACCGACCGCTGGCTGCTCTACGACTGGTCCAACCGGGTGATCGGGTTCCAGGACCCGGACTACGCGGTGTCGGCCGCGTTCGACGCGCGGGCCGGCACCGACGCGGCCCGGGAGGCGCTGCGGCACCGTCCCGCGCCGGGTCCCGACGGCCGGCTGCCCGATCCCCGCAGCCGCGCCGGCATGGCCGACCTCTATGCGTACGCGCACCTGCTGGCCGAGTCGAAGCGCCGCCGTCCGGGGCGGGACGTGATGTCCGTTCTGCTGGCGCAGCGGGGCGACGAGCGGCTGTCGACGGAGGAGTTCGAGAACATGTTCTGGCTCTTCGCCGTGGCCGGGAACGAGACGGTCCGCAACGGCCTGCCGGGGGCGATGATCGCCCTGCTGGAGCATCCGGCGCAGCTGGAGCGGTTGCGTCAGGAGCCGGCGCTCTTCGACACCGCCCCCGACGAGCTGCTGCGCTGGTGGACGCCGGTGATGGTGTTCCGGCGTACCGCCACCGTGGACACCACGGTCGCCGGCACACGGGTGCGGGCCGGCGACAAGGTGGTCGTCTCGTTCACCTCGGCCAACCGGGACGAGCGGGTGTTCACCGAGCCGGACCGGCTCGACCTCGCGCGCCACCCGAATCCGCAGCTCGCCTTCGGCCACGGGCCGCACTTCTGTCTCGGCGCGCAGCTGGCCCGCCGCCAGCTGCGCGCCCTCCTGGAGGAGCTGCTGGCCCGGACGACGAGCGTCTCGTACGCGGGCGCCCCGGCCTTCCTATGCTCGAACTTCCAGCGCGGTGTGAAGCGGTTGCCGATCCACTGGCGACGGCGCCGACCTCCGACGCGGGCGAACGGTGTCAAGGCTTGACCACAGAGTGTGACACGCTTAACTTCATCGATCAGAAAGGTCTCCTTACTATTTTCATCCGAGCGTGGGGAGTGCCATGCGACCATTCCGTCACCGTCTCACCGCCGTCGCCGCCCTGGCGACGCTGCTGGTCACCGCCGCCCCGCCGACCAGCGCGAGCGCGGGCGTGAGCCCGAACGGTCGGGACGGCTACCTCCGGGTGGGTTACTTCACCCAGTGGGGGATCTACGACCGGGCCTACACGATCGGCAAGCTCGACACCTCCGGCGCGGCGAGCCGCCTCACCCACATCAACTACGCCTTCGGGAACGTCAGCGAGGACGGCCGCTGCTACGTCGACGGCGGGCCGGGCGAGGGTGACGCCTGGGCCGACTACCAGCGCCCCGTCCCGGCCGAGGAGAGCGTCGACGGTGTGGCGGACGCCTGGGGCGAGCCGCTCAACGGCAACTTCGGCCAGCTAGCCAAGTTGAAGGCGCGGCACCCCGGCCTGAAGGTGCTGATCTCGCTCGGTGGCTGGAGCTGGTCGACGTACTTCTCGAACGCCGCCCGCACCGACGCCTCCCGCAAGGCGTTCGTGGCCTCCTGCATCGACCTCTACCTCAAGGGCAACCTCCCGGTCCTCGACGGCGGCAGCGGCGGACCGGGCGCGGCCGCCGGTGTCTTCGACGGGATCGACCTGGACTGGGAGTGGCCGAACTGGCCGGGTGAGCCGGGCAACGTCATCCGTCCCGAGGACCGGGAGAACTTCACCAAGCTGCTCGCCGAGTTCCGCCGGCAACTGGACGGCTACGGCCGGACGACCCGCAAGCATTACGAGCTGACGGCCTTCCTGCCGGCCAACCCGGCGACCATGGACGCCGGATACGAGGGGCGCAAGATCTTCCGCTACCTCGACTTCGCCACCGTGCAGGGGTACGACTTCCACGGCTCCTGGGAGGCTGTCACCAACCAGCACTCGGCGCTGCGAGTGCCGGCGGGCGCGCCGGACGACCCGGACTTCTCCGCGGAGGTCGCCATCGACGGCTGGATCGCCCGCGGCGCGCCGCGCGGGAAGCTGGTCCTGGGTGTGCCGTACTTCGGCCGGGGCTGGACCGGCGTCACCGGCGGCGGGGACGGCCTGTTCCAGCCCGCGGCGGGGCCCGCGCCGGCGACCTTCGAGCCCGGCTTCGAGGACTACCGGCGACTCAAGACCCTGCCGGACAACGGCTTCACCCTGCGCCGCGACCTGCGTGGCGGGCATGCCTGGCTCTTCGACGGCACGACGTTCTGGACGTACGACGACCCGGTGGTCGTCCTGCAGAAGATGCTCTACATCCGCCGCTCCGGTCTCGCCGGGGCGATGATCTGGTCGCTCGACGGCGACGACGACACGGCCACGTTGACCAAGACGATCGGTCTCGGGCTGGCGACACCGTAGCCCTACCGGCCGCCCGGCACTGCCCCGCCGGCCCGTCGTCGACCGCTCGGGCGGCGGCAGGCCGGCGGAACATCGGCGGTGCCGCGGCGACCATCTGATTTCCAACTGTTTTCCGTGGCCCGGAGCAACCCCGTCCCGGCAGACTCGGTGCATCGCCCCGGTGGTGAACCGAGCGGGGCGACGACGGAGCACGACACCCGGACGGACTCCAGAAGTCGTCCACTATGGCTAATGTTCATGGCGCCGTCGGCGTGCCGGGCACCGTCGAGGTTCATCGAGAGGGCTACGTTCGGATCGGGCATGCCGATCTATGGCGTGGGTGATGTCGTCCTGGGGAGCCGGCGTGGATGAGGCGGTGCTGACGGGTCTGCGTGAAGTGGCCGGGCCGGAGCTCTACCGGCGCAACGCCTTCCGGGTGACCGGCCTGCCGGTCGACGTGGACCGGCCCACGGCCCGCCGCCGCCAGCAGCGGTTGGCGGCGGCGTTCAAGGTCGGCGCGGACGTCGACGGGTTGGGCCCGGCGGTCGGCCCGGAGGAACTGCGCGCCGCGTTCGACGTCCTCCTGGGTGACCCGCGACGCCGCCTCGTGCACGAGATCTTCGGCGCCTGGGGTGCGCCGGACGACTGCGGGTGCCCGACCACGACCCACACCGAACACGATCGCGCGGTGCGGGCCCACGCCGAGGTGCTCGACATGGATCCGGCGGACGTCCTGGCGCTGGCCATGGACGGTCGGGTGGACGACAGGTGGGCGACGGCGGCATCGGCCTGGACGAAGACCCTGCGGTCGGCCGCGTTCTGGCGCCACCTGCACCACCGCGTCGAACAGCTCGACGACCGCCAACTCGACGCCGCGGTGGTGGAGGCGCTGCGCGCCGAACTGCCGGGCGTGCTGGTCCAGCCGGTGCTGCAACTGGCCGCGACCGCCGAATATCCTGCCCCGCTGCGAAAGAGCCTCGCGGACTGGCCCGTTCCGGAGCGTGACCGGGACCGGCTCGTCGAAGAGGCGGCCGGCCCGCAGTACGAGAAGCTCGAAGCGATCACGGGTGAACTGCACCGGCTCCTCGAGTCCGGTGACATCGAGGGCACGGTGGCGAGGGTGCACGCCGAGGCGCTTCCTGCCCTCGCGCGGCTCGAAGGGCTCGCCCCGATCGACAGGCACCGGCGTACGGCCACCGCGCGCAACCGGATCGCGGTGGCCCTGAACAACTGCGCGGTCGCCAAGCAAGGCAAGACCGGGCGGTACGAGGGCGACGTCAAGACGTGGCTGGCCGAGGCGGAGAAGCTCGCGACCGACCCGGAGACGATCCGCAGGATCCACGAGAACCGCGACGGTTTCGTCGGCGAGGAGCGGGCGATCCAGGAGTTCCGGGCCCGGGTCCGCCTGCTGGAGCGGACGCACGGGCGGTACGCGGCCGTGCAGTTCCTGCGCAACCTCCTCAGCCAGTCCGACGACGAGGCCCTCACCACGGTGGTGCGGCAGATGCTGGCGGAGCTGAACGCCGGCGGGCTCGGCTACCGGCCCGCACCGCGGCCGGCGTACGAGCGGCAGGGCCGCCGCCGGCGGGTCCTCGGCGTGGTCGCCGTCTGCGCGGTGCTGCTCGTGATCTACGTGCTGTACCAGGCGTTCAGCGGTCCCGACGCGCAGCGGGTGGACGTCCACAGCCGGACCTTGACCGACAATCCACCGGCGGGCGCGTGCGTCGCCGAGGCCGCCGACTGGCGCGACGGCAACTCGGCGGTGAGCGTCGTGGACTGCGCGGAGGAGCACTGGGCCGAGGTGGTGGCCTATCTGCCTCTGGCGACAGGCCCTGCGGAGTACCCCGGTGTCGAGGAGGTGTCCCGGCTGGCCACGTTCCTCTGCGCGGAGAAGCTGGCCCAGTTCAGCCTCTCTCCGCAGACCTACGACGTCGAGGTGATCTACACCGGACAGATCGACTGGGACGCGCAGGATCCGGACCCGAACTACGCGACCTGCGCGGCGCGTCGGGTCGACGACAAGCGGTGGAAGGGCCAGGCCATGGGGGCGGGCTCCGGGAACGCGCAACTGGCCGCGTCGATGCCGTTGACCTCACGTGAGGGCATCCTCGAGAACCCCCCGATCGGATCCTGCGTGGAGGTCGTACAGCCGGAAGCGAAGTGGGACGAGAAGCTGCCGATCGTCCGCTGCGACCAGCCCCACTGGGCGCAGATCCTCGGCTATCGGCAGGTGACCGGGCCGTGGTCCGACGAGGCCGCGGTGGCGCAGGCCGCGAACCTCGTGTGCCTCGGTCTGGCGAATTCGCAGCAGGTGCCCGACGGATACACGGTGACGGCCGCCTGGCCGCCCTGGTGGAACGAGCCGGCCAGTCCGGTCCACGTGGCCTGCCTGGCTCATCGGGACGACGACCAGCCCTTCAGCGGGGGGATCCGGCAGTGAACACCGCACCGAAGACCCGTGGGGTGACGCTACGGGTGCGCTCCCCGGAGGGAGCCGCCACCGGGATGGAGCTGGCGGACGGCCCGATCACGGTCGGCCGTACCGCGCCGGACCACACCCCCGACGTGAGTCTCGAACCGGATCCGCAGCGCTGGGTTGGGCGCCTGCACTGCACGTTGGACGTGGTCGACGGCGGCTGGTCGGTGACCGACAACGCGAGCGTCAACGGCACCCTGTTGCGGACCCTCGGCGGGCGCACCGAACGCCTGGTCGGGCGCCGCCGCCTGCGGCACGGCGACACGCTGCTGATCCTCGGCGACATGTCGTCCGAGGGTGAGCCGCTCTACTGGGAGCTGACGCTGCTCGACCCGCACACCACCCAGCCCGCGCCGTTCGAGCCGCCGCCGACGGTGCCCGCGCGCGGTCCCAGCCTGCGCTACGACTGGGTGGAGGCACGGGCGTACCGCTGCGACGCGGAGGGCGAAACCGCGGTGAGTGGGCTGCGTCCGCAGGGCCACCAGTTGCTGCGGTACATGGTCGGGCGCAGCAGCAACGGCGCCGCGGTGGCCTGCGGGCACGAGGAACTGATCACCGCGCTCTGGGGTTCGCCCGAGGAGTGGCCGCCGAGCCGCTCCTACACCCGCGCCGACCTGGCCGGCGTGGTGCGCGCGGTACGCCGGAGCATCGAGGCGGACCCGTCCGCGCCACGGCTCCTGGAGACCGTCACCGGCATCGGGTACCGACTCAACGTCCACCCGGCCGACGAGGCGGGAGGCGGCCGATGACGCTGCTCGACAACGGTGACCGGGTGACCGAGACGCTGGTCGTGGACCGGATGCTCGGCGAGGGCGCGTTCGCCGAGGTGCACCGGGTACGGCACGAGTACCTCGGCTGGCAGGCGATGAAGGTCTTCAAGCGGGTCGCGTCGCTGGAGGAGACCCGCACGCTGCTGGAGGAGGCCCGCCTGCTCTCCACGCTGGGCCACCCGAACATCGTCCGCGTCTTCGACGCCGGCACGGTGCGTACGGCGCGGGGCGTACGCGGCTTCTTCACGATGGAGTACGTCGCCGGGGGCAGCCTGGAGCGGCTGGCCCGCGCGCACTCCCCCACCGCTCCCGTCGATCTCGTCATCGAGGTGGTCGAGCAGATCGCCGCGGGCCTCACTGCCGCGCACGAGCAGGACCCGCCGATCCTGCACCGGGATCTCACCCCGGCGAACATCCTGGTGGGATACGACGGTAGTGGCATGCGGCTGCGCATCAGCGACTTCGGGCTCGCCAAGCGGGCCGACCCGTTCACCATGCTCGCCAGCGCCCAGGGGACGTTCGCCTTCATGGCGCCGGAGGTGCTGCGACGGGAGGGCTACTCGCGGGCCAGCGACGTGTGGTCCGTCGGCACAATCGCCTACCTGCTGCTCACCAACCGCCTCCCGTACGACGACGGCGGCCCGCTCTCCTCGTACTCGCCGAGCCGGTTCGCGCGTGGGCCGCTGCCGCCCAGCCGCTACAACCCGGCGGTGGACGCCGAGCTCGACCGGATCGTGCTGGCCACGCTTGAGGTGGCGGCGGGGAACCGGCTCGCCTCGGCCGGCGTTCTCGCCGGTGAGCTGCGCAAGCGGCGGCAACACGTCGACGGCGCAGGGAAGCCGGACGGCGGGGTCGTGGAGCCGCCCCCGCCGAGCGCGCGGGCCCTGCGACTGGCCGAGGAGGCCCTGGATCTGTCCCGGCGCGCGGGGCAACTCGATCGCGCCGCCGACCTGATGGAGGAGGCGGTGAACCTGTCACCGGATCTCCGGGCGCGTTACCTGCCCAAGCTGACCCTGTGGCGCCGGGGGGTGACGTTGTGACCCGGCTGGTCCGGCTGCGCGAGGAGCTGCGCCAGCGTCGGCACCACCCGGCGTTCCGGATCTCCGCGCCCGTCTGGACGGAGCAGCAGTGCCGTCAGATCGAGGAGCTGTTGGCCCAGGCCCAGGCGGCCACACCGGCGCCGACGGATCCGATGGTGGAACCGGCGCCCACCGAGACCGTGGCCGCCACGGCCGCGGAGCCCGACGAGGCGGCGCTCGCGGCGGCCGCGACGAACCTGTGGCGCGCGGAGCGCAAGTTGACCCCGCCGGGCGAACGCCCCAGCCCCCGCGACCGTCAGGCCGCGCGATACCTGCGCACCTGCGCGGAGGCGCTGGCCGACGCCGGACTGGTCCTCCAGGACCACGACGGCGACGCCTTCAACCCCGGCCGGGCGCTCGAGGTGCTCGTCTACCAGGAGAACCCCGCCCTCACCGCCGAGACCGTCCTCGAGACGGTGCGGCCCTCGGTCTACCTGCACGGCCGCCTGGTCCAGATGGGGCAGGTGATCGTCGGTACCCCCAGCCAATCCCCCGACGGAGGGAACGACAATGCGTGACACCATCGACTTCGGCATCGACCTCGGCACCACCAACAGCGCTATAGCGATGGTCGAAGAGGACGGTGCCGTGGCGGTCATCAAGAACAACGACGGCTGGGACATCACGCCGTCGGCGGTGTGGATCCCGAAGCCGGGCACGGTGCATGTCGGCCGGAAGGCGCGCGAGCGCGTGGAGAGCGATCCCGACAACGCGACCTCCGAGTTCAAGCTCGAGATGGGGCTAGCCGACGCCGGCAAGGACTTCGTCCGGGGCGGCGTGCGCCTCACCCCGCCGCAGCTCTCCGCCGAGGTGCTGAAGTCGCTGCGGGCCGACGCGGCACACCACGCCGGCAGTCCGGCGGACGCCGCGGTGATCACCGTGCCGGCGGCCTTCTCGCTGAACCAGAACAAGGCGACGCTGGAGGCGGCCACCCTGGCCGGCTTCAGCGCCGCGTGCCCACTGGTCCAGGAGCCCACCGCGGCCGCGTTCGCGTACGGCTTCCACGACGCCGACGATCGGGCCTACTGGATGGTCTTCGACTTCGGTGGCGGGACCTTCGACGCGGCGGTGGTGAGCAAGCGCGACGGCGACCTGCGGGTGCTCAACCACGCCGGCGACCCGTACCTGGGCGGCAAGCTGATCGACTGGGCGGTCGTCGAGCGGGTCCTCGCTCCGGCGGCAGCGGGTGCCCTCGGGTTGACCGACTTCCGTCGGGACAACCCGGCGTGGCGGGGCAACTTCGCCAAGCTGAAGGGCGCCGCCGAGGATGGCAAGATCCAGCTCTCCCGCCGGGACGCGGTCGACCTGATGGTCGAGCTGACGGTGGGCGACGGCGACACCGAGACGTTCGAGTACACGCTGCGGCGCGACGATCTCGACCGGATCGCCGAGCCGTTCTACGCCCGGGCCGTCAACCTCTGCCGGCAGGCGCTGGCGGACGGCGGGCTGCGACCGGACGACATCGACAAGCTGCTGCTCGTGGGGGGCGTGACCCTCTCCCCCGGCCTTCGGGAGCGTCTGGCCGACCCGCAGGACGGCCTCGGCATCACGCTGGACACCAGCCTCGACCCGACCACGGTGGTCGCCCGCGGCGCCGCGATCTTCGCCAGCACGGTCCGGCACCCCGACCCGCCGTCGTTCCAGCCCGCGGCGGACGAGTTCGGCCTCGAACTGGCCTACGAGCCGAGCGTCACCACGACGACGCCGACGGTCGCCGGGCGGTTGCACGCGTCCTCGGAGGCGGACTTCACCGGCTTCGGGGTCGTCCTCAGCAATCCGGGCGGCCAGCCGCCGTTCCGCAGCGGCCGGATCGCGGTGAACGCCGCGGGCGCCTTCATGACCGAGGTCGACATCGACGCGCACAAGGTGTCGCACTTCCGCATCGAGCTCACCGACCGGGCGGGTGTGCCGCGGAAGGTGGTCCCCGACTCGCTGTCGATCACGCACCGGGAGGTGGAGTTCGGCGGCGCCCGCCTCACCCACTCACTCGGCATCCAGCTGGCCGACCGGGCCTTCGCGCCGCTGCTGCGCAAGGGCGCGACGCTGCCGGCGCGGGCCCGGGAGGTGTTCCGCACCGCGGGCGCCCTGCGCCGCTCGGACGACGAGGCCCTGGTCCGCATCCCCGTGGTGCAGGGCGAGCGCAACCGCGCCGACCGCAACCGGCAGGTCGGCATGCTGGAGATCCGCCCGGTGGACCTGCGGATCGACCTGCCGGCCGGCACCGAGGTCGAGGTCACGTTCGAGGTGGACGCCTCCAATCTCGTCACCGTGGTCGCGGACGTCCCGCTCATCCAGACCCAGTTCGACGCGGAGATCAACCTCGACGACGTACGCGCGCCGAAGCCGGACGACCTCGTGAAGACCCTCAGCGAGGTCGAGGGACGGGTGGACACGCTGCGCCAGTCGCACGCCGCGCAGACGCCGGAGGTGCGCGACCGGCTGGACCAGCTCTCCGAGGAGGGCACCCTGACCACCGCCCGGGAGCAGGTGCGCGCCGCCGCCGTCGACACCGGCGCCGCGGCGAGCGCCGAGGACCGGTTGCGCGAGGTGCAGGCGCAGCTCGACGACATCGAGGAGGCCGCCGACCGGCCCGCGATGATCCAGGAACTGCGCCAACTGCTCGCCGAGGCCGCCGACCTGGCCGCCCGCGCGGGGCAGCAGGCCGACCGTCAGGAGCACGCCGAACTGGAGCGGCGCGCGGAGGACGCCATCGCCAGCGGCAACGCGGCACGGATCCGTGCGGAGATCGACCGCGTCACCGGGTACCTCATCGACCTGCAACGGCGCCAGCCCGGCTGGTCGGTGCAGGTCTTCTACTGGCTCGGCGAGCAGCAGAGCCGGATGCGGCCCGCCGGTGAGGCGACGCGGCTGATCCGGGAGGGCCGCGAAGCGCTGGCCGCCAACGACGAGCGGGCCCTCGACTCGGTCAACAGCCGGTTGGTCCGGCTGCTCCCCGACGAGGAGCAGAACAAGATCATCGGATTGACTCTCCGATGAGCGCACCGGCCATCGAGACCGATCTGGCGGTGAGCCGGGCCGCCGCGGCGGCCCGGCGCGGCGAGCTGGAGGCCGCCGCCGAGCTGCTCACCGGGTTGGAGACCGAGGATCTGTCGGTCTTCGACCTGCTCGCCCGCATCCGCGCCCAACAGGGCCGCTGGCGGGACGCGGACGAGTGCTGGGCGCGCGTGCAGGCCGGCGACCCGGAGCATGCCGGCGCCGCCGAGGGGCGGCGGATCCTCGCCGGGATCGTGGCCGGGAAGCGTCCGTCCCGGCCGGTCGCCCAGCCGGGGCGGGTCGCGGTGGCCGGCGGGGTGCTGGTCGTGGCCGCCGTAGCCGGTGGCGCCGTCGCCGTGGCCGGTGACGATCCACGCCGGCCGGTGGCGACCGCCCCGGCTGCCGCCACCTCGTCGCCGACGGAGGCCGGTGAGGAGCAGCGACGGCGCGCCGAGGAGCTGGCCCACCGGCTGGCACAGGTGGAGGCCGAGCGCTCCGCCGCGGCCGAGCGGCTGACCACCCGGCTCGACGTGATCAGCCGGCGGCTCACGATGCCCGGAGTCATCGTGAAACGCGGGTCGGGCACCGTCGAGGTCTACTTCCGGGAGGGTCTGTTCATCGAGGACACCCGCCTGACCGCCGACGGGGCCGCGCTCCTCGACAGGGTCGGCCGCCGACTGGACGGGCTCGACGCGTCGATCACCGTCGTCGGGCACAGCGTGCCGGTTCCGGGCGGGCGGACGAGCGGCGGCTCCGGAACGGCGCTGAGCCGGGCCGAGGACGCCGCCCGGCAACTCGCCGAGGCGAGCGGCCTGCCGCTGACGGCGTTCGCGATGAGGTCCGCGGAGCAGTCGGAGCGGCCCTTCGAACGGGAGGCCCGCAACCGGACGGTCAGCCTCGTCCTGACCCCGCGCTGAGACCAACCGCGACGCCGGCCGGCCCGGCGGCCCGTGCACGCGGCGCCCGGGTGGGCCGTGCAGGCGGACCCGTGCGGGCGGGTCCCGGTGAGCCGTGCGGGCTGCCGGTTCAGGCGGCGAAGACCTGGGAGTCGTCGGCGAACGCCTTGAACTCCAGGGCGTTCCCGGCCGGGTCGTAGAGGAACATCGTCCACTGCTCGCCGGGTTTGCCCGCGAAACGCAGGTAGGGCTCGATGACGAAGGTCGTACCGGCGGCGCGGAGCCGCTCGGCGAGGTCGTGGAACTCGGGGATGGTCAACAGCAGGCCGAAGTGCGGGACGGGTACGTCGTGGCCGTCGACCTGGTTGTGAGCCGCCGGCCCGCGCGCCGGGGCGAGGTGGGTGACGAACTGGTGACCGCGCAGATTCCAGTCGATCCAGGTCTCGGAGCTGCGCCCCTGCTCACAGCCGATGATCTTCCCGTAGAAGTGCCGGGCGGCGTCGAGGTCGTCGACGGGCATCGCCAGGTGGAACCGCGGGACGGGCGAGTTGAGGGTGGTCACGTGGGCTGGCTCCTCTCTCGGAAGGTCGCGGCCGCTCCCGTCGCGCGTCGGGACGGAGTCGGCGGCCGCGCCTGTTCCGCCATCCTCCGCCATCCTCCGGTACGGCGGAAGGGTTGGCCTGCCCGCCGCCTTCTGGCACGATACTTGCGCTCGTAGTGCAAGAACTTCGTCGATCGATGGAGGACCGATGCACACTCTTCGCCGGCGGACGCTCGCAATGCTGACCGCGGTCACGGTCGCGGCCGGGCTCGCCGTCACCACCAGCCCACCCGTCGCCGCCGAGGCCGCCGCCCGGGCGGCGTACCGTCCCGTGGTCTTCGTACACGGCAGCGCCGGATCGGCGTCGCAGTTCCAGACGCAGGCCAAGCGCCTGGCCAGCAACGGTTACCCGATCGACATCATCGAGGCGCAGGAGTACGACTCACCCAACGTCGCCACCATCCTGCCCCAGATCTACGCGGAGTTGGACGCCCGGATCAGCCGGCTGCTGGCGGCCAGCGGCGCGGACAAGGTGGATCTGCTGGCACACTCCCTCGGCACCTTCGTCATGCAGAGCTACCTCACCAGCTCCCCGGCGCGCGCCGGCCGGGTCGCGCACTACGTCAACCTGGACGGGCGCACCGCGGCGTCTCCGCCGGGCGGGGTGCCCACGCTCGCGATCTGGGGCGAGGGCGACCCGGCCCGGGCCATCACGGGCGCGACCAACGTGTACCTCCCGGACCAGTCGCACACCCAGACCGTGTCGTCGGAGGAGTCGTTCCGCGAGATCTTCCGGTTCTTCCGCGGCCGGGCCCCGCACACCACGCGAATCGTTCCCCAACTCCTCGGGAAAGCCCGGGTCTCCGGCCGCGCGGTGCTCTTCCCGAGCAACGTCGGCGTCACCGGCGCGACGCTCGAGATCTACCCGGTGAGCTCCCTGACCGGCCGTCGGCTCGCCGACCGTCCCGCGCACCGGCTGGCGCTGACCGGCGACGGCTCGTTCGGTCCGATCCCGGTGCGCGCCACCGCCCGGTACGAGTTCGCGATCGTGCGGACGGGCGCGCCGACCCACCACTTCTACTTCCAGCCGTTCCTGCGCTCCGACACGTTCCTCCGGCTGCTCACCAGCCGGCCCGGTGAGGGGCTCAGCGCGCTGATCGACACCAGCGACCGGCACACGGCCCTGACCATCCAGCGGCAGAAGGAGTGGTGGGGCGACCAGGGCGACGCGGGCGACAAGCTGTGGATCAACGGCCGTGACGTGCTGAACGCGGCGAACACGCCACGCGCCAAGCGGACCATCGGCATCTTCGCCTTCGACGACGGCAGCGACCGGGTCACCGACCTGACCGCTCCCCTGCCGGAGTTCTTCAGCCAGACCTTCATGACCGGCATGGACGTCTTCATCCCGGCCGCGCCGGCGCACCTCGGCCTCGTCTCGATCGCGGTCGACCAGCGGGGCGGCGGGTTCGACCTGATCAGCGTGCCGAACTGGAGGTCGAGCGAGCACCGCGTGACGGTGAACGTCGACGACTTCTGACCACGAGCTAGTCGGCGACGATCCGGAAGCCGATCCCGGCCGCCGTGATGCGGTCGAGGTCGGCCGCCGTGATGCCGTATCCGGTGAACCGCTCCACCGCGACCAGACCCTTCTGCCCCCGGTCGACGTGGTCGTCGAGATCGAGCCCGGCGAGCGCCGCCGCGACCGCCGGCTCCGCGGCGATCATCGCTTCGAGGTCCCCGCCCGTCCCGGGCTCGAACGCGGCGAGCAGTCGCCCGTGCTCCGCGAAGGAGAGCCGGGTGAGCGCCCTGACGTTCCAAAACATGCTGGCCGACCGACCGCCTGCGGAGGCCCGCCGCAGGACCGGTCCCCGCGAGCCGCGGAAGCCGTTGAACTCGACGGCCAGGATCGCCGGCCCGGTGTCGAGCACCGTGACCCAGGGGAAGTTCGAGTCCCCGGCGAACAGGTCCTCCTCGATCGAAGGGATCGGCTCCGGCCGCTTCGGGTCGGCACCGAAGGCGCGCAGCACCTCCTCGACGGTGGCGCCGGTCGTCACGGTGACCGTCGCCGCCTCCGACAGTGAGCTCCGGCGGACCCACCGGTACGCCTGCTCCGGCCGGGGCGCGCGCACCGGCTCGGGCTCGCCCCGCAGGCGGTGCCCCAGCCGATCGGTTCGCCGATGGACGACCTCCGGACCGGCGGGCGCCGACCAGACGACCAGCTCGTACGTCTCCGCGTCCGGGTCGTCGGCCTCGTCGCGGCCGCGCGCGTGCACCCGCAGGCGGTAGTCGCCGGGCCAGGGTGGGGTCTCGGCGCGCAGCTGCGGCTCGCTCGTGCCGTCGGGGCCGAGCACCGACGCGAGCCCCTCGGCCGCGCGCCAGCTGACCTCGACGATCTCCTCCCAGCCGGACGCCACCTCGGACGGCGCCTCGGCCAGCACCGTCAGATGGACCCGCACCGCGCCGTCGGCCCGGCCGGTCCGGATCACGGCACCGCCGTCGACCACGGTGACCAGCCCGTTGCCGGTAACGTCGACGGAGTCGGGGAACGCCCCCTCGGCCAGGGCGAAGCGGTGCCCCGACACCCGCACCGAGCCGAACGACCGCCGGGGCAGCAGGTACTCGGCTCGGATCTTCTCCCGCCGTGCCGCCGCGTACGCGGCGGGCATCGGCGTCTCCCCGAGCACGACCGCCGCCGCGCCGAGCCCGACGCCCACGATCAGCGCGGCCCGGTCGACGGCGGGTGGCACCTGCAGCTGACCGACGACGGCGTGCGCCGCCGCCACGGTGAGCGCCAGGTGCGCCCGTCCGTGCCGCGCCGCGATGGCGGCCTCGTCACCGGCGGTCGACGTCTCCGCCATGAGGGGAACGATGGACGGGTGCGCCGCGAGCCGCCGAGCCAGGGCGAGAACCAGGTCGGCGAGGCCGGGGCGCAGCCGCTCCACCAGCAGCGCCGCGGTCAGCGTCTCGCTCTCCTGGCCGAGCGAGGCGAACCCGTAACGGCCGTCGGCGGGCGGCGGCGGAAGATACGCCACGAGGCCCGGCACGTCGGGTGGCTGCGTGCCGGTCACCGTCAGCTCCAGCGCACCGAGCAGTCGTTCGGCGACCAGCGGCCCCAGCTCGCGTAGCGCGGCCAGCACCACCGGTTCGGTCGATGCGGGATCGCGGTGCGGCGACGCGGCGGGCAGTTGCCGCGGGTTCAGCGTGCCCAGGCGGCGTAGCCCGTGCAGCGCCGTCGATTCGCCCTTCACGACCACGGGGTGGTGTGGCGGCGGGAGGGCCACCCGGTCGTGGTCGACCCGTACGACCGCGGGTCGCCGCTGTTGTCTCGCCTCCCCCGGCACGCCCCACCGCCCCAACCGTGCCGCGGGGCCCGGTGGGATCAGCTCCAGGAGCGCCCGCATGACGGCACCGACCGGCGGCGCGAGTTCGTCGACGAGCCTGCCGGGAACGTCGAGCATGGCCTACCTCCGCCTCGGGACCAATTTAGCGCGCCGCGAGGGTATCGGAGGGAGCCGACAAGCGCTGCACCCTCGTGGTGGAGGCGGCAGTCGACCGCCGTGCAGTCCTTCCTCATCAGCGCGGTGGTGCTCCTGCTGTTCCGCTGTGGCGGCGCCCTGTCCGAGGCCGTCACCTGCGACGAACCCGAACCCGAACCCGACGCGAGCGCGCCCGCCGACGCCCGCACGGAGCCGGCCCAGACCGGGGCCGCGTCGTTGCCGTCCTCGACGTCCGCGTCCCCCACGCCGGCCACCACGTCGGCGGAGCCGTCGCCGTCGAAGGTCGCACCGAGCAAGGCCTCGTCCACTACCGCACCTGCGACGCCGTGCGCGCGGCGGGCAGGGATCCGCTCCTGGCGGGAGAACCAGGCTCTCGCGCCGGACTCGACCGCGACGGCGACGGGATGACCTGCGAGTCGGGCGGTGACGCCGGTGACGACGGGAACGGCGGTGGCGACTCGGGCGGGAGCGAGACGGGTGGCGGTGACACCGGCGACGCGGACGACGCCGACCCGCGCTTCTCCGCCTGCGCCAAGGCCAAGGCGGCCGGCTACGGTCCGTACCGTCGTGAGGTGGATCCCGAGTACCACTGGTACCAGGACCGCGACGGCGACGGCGACGGATGGGTGCGAAGAGCGGAACCCCGGCCGTCGATGCCCCTCAATCTGATCTTCGCTCGACGGACACCCGCCCGGCGTCCGACGCCGCGATAATCCACAGTGGTCTATTCGTTCGGACGCGGGAGCGGAGCATGCGCGACAGGAACAGCAGAAGCCGGCGGTCCAGAGTGGTAAGGGCGTTGACGGCGGTGGGCGCCGCGGCGACCCTGGCGGCGGCGCAGCTCGCCGTGCCCACACCGGCGAGCGCCGCCGTCAGCCGGGCCGAGCTCGCCCTACGCTGGGCCCCCATCCACTACCAGGACGTCGACGCCACCGGGGCCCACGCGCTGGGCGGCCAGTCCGACTACATCGCGAAGGTCGACTTCGACGGCGACCTGAACGGGCGCAACAACTGGGACCGGACGGGCCAGGCCGGCACCTCGCTGGCCGCGCACGCGTACTACTCCGTCGTCGAGACCAGCACGCACTGGTATCTCACATACCTCTTCTTCCACCCTCGGGACTGGACGGACCACCCATTCTTCGAGACGGAGCACGAGAACGACGGCGAGGGTGTGTTGCTCACCGTCGAGCGCGACGGCTCCACGTACGGCGTCCTGCGGGGCGCGGTCACCGTCGCGCACAGCGACTTCTACTCGTACACGCCGGCGGGCAGCACATGGACCAGCGGCCGCGAGACCGTCGACGGCACCCTCCAGTTCCAGGCGTCACCGCACGACTCGTTCCCGCACCCGGTGACCGCGCAGGAGGCGCAGGGCCACGGCCTGAAGGCGTACCCCCAGTACACGATCAACGGCGACGGCTTGGTCTACTACCCGTCCACGGTCGCCGAGACCCCGAGCGACGGCAACGACCGCGACGTGCGGTACAAGCTGATCGACATCTTCGCCGCCGACGGTCTCTGGGCGCAGCGGTCGAACCCGAGCCTCTTCGCCGGTCTCGGCACGTTCGCCGGTGACACCTCCGGCGACTGCGGCTCCGGCACCTGGAGCTGCTCGGCGAACTCGGCCAACGCGCCGTGGGGCTGGGACGACGGCAACGACCTGCCCGCCCGCGGTGAGCTCGCCAGCGATCCGGCGAAGCTGTCCGCCGAGTACTTCACGATCCCCGCCGGGTTGGCCCGCACGTACACCTCCAACCCGTACGCCGGTGCGGCCGCCGAACTGGCGAGGGCGGCGAAGACGGCGCCGCCGGTCGTCGACTGATCCCGGAGCGCGGTGCGCGGTCGGCCTGATCGGGCCGGCCGCGTCGCGGCGGCACGGTCGCCGGGTCGGCGGGGCGCTGCGCCACGCCGGCCGGCGACCGCCGCGCGTCACTGCTGGAACTGGCCGGGTCCGAGAACCTTCCACGCCGGCCCAGCCGGGTCGGCCAGCGAGCGGAACGGCACGGTGAAGCTGAACGCTTGCTCGGTGGACCGCTTGATCGCCCAGAGCCTGGACCGGGCACCGGCGTGCTCCCACGCGATGCCCTGGCCCTCCACACCCGGCAGGGTGACCGTGCCCGCCCACACCAGCTCGGAACCGGCGGACGGCAGCGTCATCACGTACGCCTCACCGAGGTCGTGGCCGGTGAGCCAGAGCCGCCCGTCCGGTCCCCAGGATCCGCCCGAGTTGCTCATCGGCTTGAACCGGTCGAGGATCGGCTTCGGGATCGTCCACGCCTCGACGACCTGGAAGTGGTCGTCGAGCTTCACGACCTGCGTCTGGTACGTCTCCCCGTACGGCTCGGTGCCGCCGTCGGGAATCTCGTCGTAGTTGGCGAAGCCCGCCCACCACGCGCCGTCGTGGCGGTCCAGCCAGGTCAGCGAACCGCGGAAGATCCCGAAGCTGTGCGTCTCGAGGTGGCGCATGGTCCGGGTGTCGAAGACCTCGATCGAGCTCTCCATGGGCGACTCGTCGTAGTTGGAATGCGCGGCGTAGAGCCGGCCGCCGACCACGACGGCGCTGTCCAGATGGATGATCGGCCCGTCCGGGTCCGACACGAACTGGAGCAGCGGCCGTCCCGTGGCCTTGTCGTGCTTGGTGATGCTGCGGTTGTCCACCACGTAGAAGTAGCGGTCGTCGACGGCGACGGCCTGCCGGGCGTCGAACGCGTCGTAGCTGCGGGCCAGGGTGGCCGATACCACCGGCGGCTCGGCCATGGCCGCCTGCGTGCCCGCCGCGGGCACCAGGCCGGACGGCGCGGGCGCCGCAACGGCCACCAGGCCGGCTGCGAGCGCCGCCGCGCCGGCGGTCGCCGAGGCGGCCAGGCCGGCGACGATCCGGGTTCGGGTCGACATACTTTCCTCCGTACGGTCTCGACGTGCGCCGGGTGCGCGCCTGTCGACCCTCGCCGGGCTGCCGCTCCCTCGATCGAACTGGTCCGGACGGCCCGATGAACGGATCATGAAGGTGATGACGGCCCGAGGTCCCGCACCGCCGCCACGGGACACCCCGTGTCGCACCCATGACGACCTGTTAATGGCACAGCCGGATCGGCTCTGTCGCTGATGGGTTCCGGCGGGCCGTCGGGATGGGGTGCCGGAGACGAACCCCTCGGGGCTGACACAGAGGCGATGTTAGCGATCACATCGCTTCGTCCGGAGTGGACCTGCGGGATCCGCACCGGCCGACCTCGGTGATCTACTTTTCCGGAGAAGGCGCGTTCCGCTTTCGCGATGCGCCCACCCGAGACGTCGTCTAGATCACCGGGGTCGCCCGGCGCGGATCGTCGCTCAGCGGGCCGACCCGGCCCGGCGCTTGTTGTACACGTCGAAGGCGACGGCGACGAGCAGGACGAGCCCCTTCACCACCGACTGCGTCGACTGGTCGACGCCCATCAGCTGCATCCCGTTGCTCATCACGGCCATGATCAGACCGCCGACCATGGCGCCGACGACGGTGCCCACGCCACCGGTGACCGCCGCGCCGCCGATGAACGCCGCGGCGATCGCGTCGAGCTCGAACATGTTGCCCGCCGCCGGCTGGGCCCCGTTGGAGCGGGAGGAGTAGATGACTCCGGCCACCGCCGCGAGAAAGCCCATGTTGACGAACATCCAGAAGTTGACGGTGCGGACCTTCACCCCGGACAACGTCGCGGCCGAGAGGTTGCCGCCGATCGCGTAGACCCGCCGGCCGAAGACCGTACGCCGGGTGACCAGGCCGTAGACGAGCACGAGGACGGCGAGGATGATCAGTACGATCGGCAGTCCCCGCGCGTGGGCCAGCTGCCAGGCGAAGTACATGATGACCGCGCCGACCAGCAGCACGCGGGCCACGAAGAGCGGGAACGACTCGACCGGCTGCTGGTAGCGGATCCGGGCGAGCCGGGTCCGGAAGACGCTGACCGCGTAGCCCGCCACCGCCACCGCCCCGATGAGCAGTGTGAAGGCGTCGTAACCCTGCCCGCCGATGAGCCCGTTGAGGAAGCCGGCCGCGACGCGCTGGTACTCGGACGGGAACGGCGACAGCGAGATGTTGTCGAGCACCCGCAGGGTGAGCCCACGGAACAGGAGCATGCCGGCGAGGGTCACGATGAACGCCGGGATCCCCGCGTAGGCCACCCAGAACCCGTGCCAGGCGCCGACCGCGATGCCGACGGCGAGCGCGGCCAGGATGCCGATCCACCACGGCTGTCCCTGCCGGATGACGAGGACGGCGGAGACCGCGCCGGTGAGCGCGACCACCGATCCCACCGACAGGTCGATGTGGCCACCGATGATCACGATGACCATGCCGATCGCGAGCACCAGGATGTACGAGTACTGCAGGACGATGTTGGTGATGTTGCCGGGGCTCAGCGAGACGCCGTCGGTGAGGACCGCGAAGAGGGCGACGATCACCACGAGCGCGACGTAGATCCCGCTCTGGCGAAGGTTGCCCAGGATCAGTGTCCGCGGATCGCTGGTGCCGGTGTGCAGCGCGGCGGCGGGGGTGTCGTCGGACGATGGGCGCTGCGGGGTCGCCGACGGTTTGGTGGTGGTCATCGGGCGAGTTCCCTGTCCTTCGTCATGAGCTCCATCAGGTTCTCCTGGGTGGCCTCGCCGACCGGCACCTCACCGGTGATCCGGCCGGCCGCGAGGGTGTAGATCCGGTCGCACATCCCGAGCAGCTCGGGCAGCTCGCTGGAGATGATGATGACGGCCCGGCCGTCGGCGACCAGCCGGTTGATGATGGTGTAGATCTCGAACTTCGCCCCGACGTCGATGCCGCGGGTGGGCTCGTCGAGGATGAGGACGTCCGGGTCGGTGAAGAGCCACTTCGACAGGACGACCTTCTGCTGGTTGCCGCCGGAGAGCTTGCCGACCACCGACATGACGCTCGGCGCCTTGATGTTCATGTCGCGCCGACCGTCCTCGGCGACTTTGATCTCCTCGTTGCCGTTGACCCAGCCGAGGCGGGCGAGCTTGCCGAGCGCGGCGGCGGAGATGTTGCGGCGCACGTCGTCGATGAGGTTGAGCCCGAAGCGTTTGCGGTCCTCGGTGGCGTACGCGATGCCGTTCTCGATGGCCTCGGCGACGCTGCGGGCGCGGACCTCCTTGCCCCGGACGAGAAGCCGGCCCGTGATGTTGCGGCCGTACGACCGGCCGAAGACGCTCATCGCGAGTTCGGTGCGGCCGGCGCCCATGAGGCCGGCGATGCCGACGACCTCGCCCGCGCGGACGCTCAGGTTGGCGCCGTCGACCACGAGCCGGTCCTGGGTCGGGTGCCGGACGGTCCAGTCCTCGATGCGCAGGACCTCCTCCCCCGGTTCCGACACGCGGTCCGGGTAGAAGCTGGAGAGGTCCCGGCCCACCATGCCGCGGATGATGCGGTCCTGGGTGGTGTCGCCCGAGCTCATGTCGAGCGTCTCGACGGTCCGGCCGTCGCGGATCACCGTGGTCGAGTCGGCGATCGCGGTGATCTCGTTGAGCTTGTGGGAGATCATGATGCAGGTGACGCCCTCGTCGCGAAGGCGCCGGAGCAGGTCCAGCAGGTGCGCCGAGTCGATGTCGTTGAGCGCGGCGGTCGGCTCGTCGAGGATGAGCAGCCGCACCTGCTTCGACAGCGCCTTGGCGATCTCCACCAGCTGCTGCTTGCCGACGCCGAGCTGGATGATCGGGGTGACCGGGTGCTCCCGCAGCCCGACGGAGGCGAGCAGGGCCGCCGCGTCGGCGTTGGTCCGGTTCCAGTCGATCAGGCCGCCGGCCCCGCGGCGCTCGTTGCCGAGGAAGATGTTCTCCGCGACCGACAGGTAGGGCACCAGGGCGAGTTCCTGGTGGATGATGACGATGCCGTGGGCCTCGCTGTCGTTGATGCCCCGGAAGTGCACCGGCTTGCCGTCGAAGACGATCTCACCGTCGTACGAGCCGGTGGGATAGACGCCGGAGAGCACCTTCATCAGGGTGGACTTCCCCGCGCCGTTCTCACCGCAGATGGCGTGGATCTCCCCGCGACGCACGGCGAGCGAGACGTCCTGGAGCGCTTTCACCCCGGGGAAGGTCTTCGTGATGTGACGCATCTCGAGGATGTTGTCGGACATGGTCACCGTCCTGGTCGTACCCGTCGTGAACGAAACCCTGGTCGATCGGGACCGCCGTGCCGGCCGTGTCCCGGTCCGCACCTGCCGCCACGACGGACCGCGAGCGGAGGGACGAAGGTTCAGGGATTCCGTCGGGCCCGGCGCGATGCAGCCGGACCCGACGGAGGTGTCAGCCCTTGGCCTGGCCGCTGGCGACCTCTTCGGCCGTCCAGTAGCCGGAGTCGACGAGGACGGGCTTGATGTCGTCCTTGTAGACGGTCTGGACCGGAAGGAGGTTCGACGGGACGACCTTGACGCCGTTGTCGTACGTCTTGGTGTCGTTCGCCTGCGGCTCCTTCTCCTGCAGGAAGGCCTCGGCCGCGACGACGGCCTGCTCGGCCAGCAGACGGGTGTCCTTGAAGATGGTCGAGTTCTGGACGCCGTCGTTGATGAGCTTGACCGATGCGATCTCCGCGTCCTGGCCGGTCACCACGGGCATCTTGACGCCCGAGCCGCCGTAGCCGGCGTTCTGCAGGGCGGTGATGATGCCCCGGGACAGGCCGTCGTAGGGCGACAGCACGCCCTGGACCCGGGTGCCGTCGTTGTAGCTCGACGTGAGCAGGTCCTCCATGCGCTTCTGCGCGGTCTCCTGCTGCCAGCGGAGGATCGCCACCTGCTCGATGGCGGTCTGACCCGACTTGACCCGAAGCGACTTGTCGTCGATGAACGGCTTGAGCGTGTCCATGGCGCCGTCGAAGAAGAAGTGCGCGTTGTTGTCGTCGAGCGAGCCGGCGAAGAGCTCGACGTTGAACGGCCCCTTCGCGGTGCCCTTCGAGCCGTCCTTGTTCTGCAGGCCGAGGCCGACGAGCAGCGCGGTGGCCTGCGCGACGCCGACCTTGTAGTTGTCGAAGCTGACGTAGAAGTTCACGTTCGGGCTGTCGCGGATCAGCCGGTCGTAGGCGATGACCGGGATCTTCGCGTCCGCCGCCGCCTGCAACTGGCTACTGAGAGCGGTGCCGTCGATCGCCGCGATGACCAGGACGTCAGCGCCCTGGGTGATCATCTGGTCGACCTGCTGCGACTGGGTCGGGATGTCGTCTCCCGCGTACTGGAGATCGACCTTGTAGCCCTTGGCCTCCAGCTTCTCCTTGACCGAGTTGCCGTCGGCGATCCACCGCTCCGACGTCTGGGTCGGCATGGCGACGCCGATGGTCAGGTCGGCCGGCTTGTCGCCGCTGGTGTCGCCGCCACCTCCGGCTCCTTCGCCGCCGCAGGCCGTGAGGCCCAACGCCAACACCGTCGCACCGAGAACGGCTAGAAATCGTTTACTCACAAGCTGTCTCTCCTCTCCGGACTCGCCGGAAACGCGGGTGACACTGCCGTAGTGTTAGCGCTCACAAAGAGGGCGTCAACACTTGTTCTCGAAATACACCCGTCACGGTCTCGTAACGGTGGCGACCATCGAGCGTCGGCGTTGGCGGAGAGCGGTGCGCAGTCACGGCCGCGTCACCCAGCGTCCGCGATCGGTGGTGAACCACCGATCGCGGACGAGGAGAGCGGTCAGGTCGTCGGGACGCCGTCGACCAGGCGGGGCAGGCGCAGCGGGTTGGCCTCCCGCAGCTCCGGCGGGAGCAGCGGGTCCGGAACGTTCTGGTAGCAGACCGGGCGCAGCCACCGCTCGATCGCGGTGCTCCCCACCGAGGTCGAGCCACTCGTAGCGGCCGGGTACGGTCCGCCGTGCTGCATGGCGGGAGCGACAGTCACCCCGGTCGGCCACCCGTCCACCACGACACGTCCCGCGATCTCACCCAGCGCCGCGACGAGGTCCGCCGCCGCCTCGTCACGCTCGTCGACGCCGAGCTGCACAGTGGCCGTGAGGTTGCCCGGCAGGGCGTCGAGCAGCGCGTCCCGCTCGGCCGTCGAGCCGTAGCGCACCAGCACGGTGACCGGACCGAAGCACTCCTCCAGCAGCTGCTCGTACGGCCCGCCCTCGGCCAGCAGTGCCGCCCCGACGGAGAGCACACCGGGACGTACGGCCAACGGCGTGTCGCCGTCGCCGGCCTCGCCCGCCGCGAGCGGTTCCGCCACCCCCGGCAGCGCCGCGCGGGCGCGGACCCCGGCGAGGAACGCCTCCCGCATCCGCGGATCGAGCAACGGACCGGACGGAACCGTCGCCGACGCCGTCGCCCGGGCGACGGCGTCGCCCGCCGCACCCTCCGGGAGCAGCACGAGGCCGGGCTTGACGCAGAACTGGCCCATTCCCAGGGTGTACGAGGCGGCGAGTCCCGCCCCGATCTCCTCCGCCCGGGTCTCGGCCGCCCGCTCGGTCACCACCACCGGGTTGAGACTGCCCAGCTCGCCGTGGAACGGGATCGGCCGGGGACGGGCCGACGCGATGTCGAAGAGCGCGCGGCCGCCACGGACCGAGCCGGTGAATCCCACCGCCGCGGTCAACGGGTGTCGGACGAGCTCCGGGCCCGCGTCGAAGCCGTGGACCAGGCCGACGACGTCCTCGGGCAGCCCGGCCTCGGCCGCCGCCGCCCGGAGGATCCGGGCACACAGGACGGAGGTGGCGGGATGGTCCGGGTGGGCCTTCACCACCACCGGGCAGCCGGCGGCCAGGGCGCTGGCGGTGTCACCGCCCGGCACGCTGAAGGCCAGCGGGAAGTTGCTCGCCGCGAAGACCGCGACCACCCCGAGCGGCACCTTGTAGCGCCGCAGATCGGGGCGGGGTGCGGGCGCCGCCGCCGGGTCGGCGTGGTCGATGATCACATCCAGGTACGTGCCGGCGTCGACCACGTCGGCGAACGCGCGCAGCTGGTAGCAGGTGCGGGCCAGCTCGCCGGTGAGCCGCACCCGGCCGAGCGCCGACTCCGCCTCCGCGGTCGCGACGATCTCCTCGCCGCTCTTCTCCAGCAGCGCGGCGGCGGTGCGAAGAAGGTCCGCACGCCGGACCGGGTCCCGCAGCGCGGCTCCGGCGGCTGCTGCGGCGCGTACCGCCCGGTCCACCTCCTGCGGCGTCGACTCGGTCGCGACGCGTTCCCGCGGCCGGCCGGTACGCGGGTCGCGGCTCAGCACGTCAGTCACCGTTTCGTCCTCCTTCATCCATCGCCTCGAGCGGTGTGGTCTCCTCGGCCAGTGCGGCGAGCTCGCCCAGGGGCACCGGCACGGCGAGGCTGCGGCCGGCCAGCGGACGCAGGTCGTCCACGCCGGTCTCACGTCCGCCCAGCCAGGCGGCGATGCCCGCGGTGGCGAGGCCGCACACCCGTCCCTGGCACCAGCCCATCCCCGGTCGCGCCAGCAGCTTCAGCGTGCGCGCGTCCTCCGCGCCGAGCTCGTGGTGGGCCCGGCGCAGGTCGGCGTAGGGGACCTCCTCGCAGCGGCAGACGAGCGTCGTCTCCGTCAGCCACTCGGGCCAGGCGCGGGGCAACGGGTAGGTCCGGTGCATGGCCGTGGCGAAGCGGCGGGCCCGCCGGACGGCACCGCGCAGGCGCCTGACCCGGGTCGGGTCGGCCGGCAGGCCCCGGTCGCCGGCGAGCGCGAGCGCGCTGAGGCGTCCCTCCGTCACGGCCAGCGTCGCACCGCCGACACCGGTGGCCTCACCGGCGACGTAGAGCCCGTCGACGCTGCTGCGCTGGAGCTCGTCGACGGTCACCACGAGCGAACCGTCGGTGTCCTTCGCCGTCTCGGCGCCGAGCATGAGGGGCAGTTCGAGCGAGGGCGTGAAGCCCCAGCCGAACGCCACGAAGTCGACGGTGATCTCCTCGTCCGGTCCGGTCGGGCGGCCGTCGCCGTCCACCCGGGCGACGCGGACCGCGTCGACCCGGCCGTCCCCGAGCACCTCGCGGATCACGGTCCTCGTCCGGTACGGGATGCGGTGCCGGGCCATCGACGCCGCGTAGCGCAGGGCCTCGACGCCCTTGCCCGGGGCGGAGACGGCGCCCGCCGGGGAACGCAACCAACCGACTGTCGCGTTGGCCTCGATCACGGCCGCGACCCTCACCCCCGCCCGCGCGAGGCCGGTCGCCACGGGCAGCAGGAACGGGCCGGTGCCGGCGACGACCGCCCGCCGTCCCGCCGAGGTGCGGTGTCCCTTGAGCAGAGCCTGCGCGCCGCCCGCGGTCAACACGCCGGGCAGGTCCCAACCGGGCACGGGCAGCTGCCGGTCGTACCCGCCCGGGCAGAGGATCAGCGCGTGCGCGGTGAGCGTCTCCCCGGAGGCTCCGCCGGCAGCGGTCGACGTGGACGTGGTGGCGGTGACCCGGAGGGTGAAGGCGGCCTCGGAGTCGCGGGTGATGAGCCAGACCTGGTGTCCGGGGAGGTACCGGATCCGACCTTCGGCCTGCAGCTCGTCGAGGCGGGTGCGCAGCCGGGTGAAGACCGGCCAGTCGTGGTGGCCGATCCGGTCCTCGGGGCGGGCGTGGGTCCGGTCGTAGTGTCGCCAGTACTGCCCGCCGGGCTGCCCGGCGGTGTCGATCAGCAGGACGTCGAGTCCCGCCTCGGCGGCTTCGACCGCGGCGGCGAGTCCGGCCGGGCCGGCGCCCACCACTGCCACGTCAGGCACGTGCGGCATCCTCGCCTCCCGTCCGTCCGGCGTCGGCGAGGTCCGCGCCCGGTTCGGCGTCGCCGAGGCGCATGCCGTCGGCGGCGGCGACGAGGCAGGCCCGCTGGTCGGGGAGCCCGTCGACGGTGATCAGGCAGTCGAAGCAGACGCCGATCCCGCAGAACAGTCCCCGGGGCCGGCCGCCCCTGCGGGTGGTACGCCAGTCCGTGATTCCGGCGGCGATCAGGGCGGCGGCGACGCTCTGGCCGGGCTCGGCCGGGATGGTGGCGCCGCGGAAGGTCAGCTGGTGGGTCATCGGGTTCCCTCCTCGGCCGGCGGGAAGCGGTCCGGGGCGAACGGGCTGAGGTTCAGGTCGGTCGGCCGTCCCACGAGGGCCTGGCTGATCAGCTTCCCGGTGCCGGCGGAGAGCCCGATGCCCGCGCCCTCGTGGCCGCAGGCGTGCCAGAGGCCGGGCGCGCGGGGGTCCGGACCGATGACCGGCAGGTGATCCGGGCAGTACGGGCGGAAGCCGAGGTAGGTGCGGATGGCGCGAACTCCCCGGAGCATCGGGAAGAGCGCTATCGCCTTCGCCGCGAGCGTGCCGATGGCGGCGACGGAGACGGTCCGGTCGAAGCCGACGCGCTCCCGGGACGCGCCGATGAGGACGGTGCCGCCGGCGGTGCCCTCGACCACGGGTGAGGTCTGCAGCGCCGCGTCGGAGCTGGCCACGTCACCGACGTACTCGGCGGCGTAGACCTTGTGCCGGATCGTGCGGGTCGGCATCGGCTGGGTGACGAGGATGAAGCCGCGCCGGGGCAGCACGGGCACCCGCACCCCGGCCAGGTCGGCGATGCCGCCGGCCCAGGTGCCGGCGGCGTTGAGCACCGCGCCGGCGGCGACGTCACCGGACGAGGTGCGCACGCCGGTCACCCGGTCACCGGCGCGTAGGAAGCCGGTCACCTCGGTTCGGGTACGCACCTGCGCGCCGCCGGCCCGGGCGAGCCGCAGTAGGTGAGCCGCGACCAGCATCGGCTGGACCTGTGCGTCCTGCGAGTAGAAGGCGCCCCCGGCGAGCTGCGGGGCGAGGTGGGGCTCGTAGTCGGGCAGCTCGTCCCGGGCGACGTCGCGGACCTCGATGCCGGCGCGACGCTGCCGCACGGCGAGGGCGCGCAGCGACGCCACGCCCTGCGCCGAGGACGCGACGACGAGCCCGCCCTTGGACTCGAACTCCCAGAGGTCGCCGTGTTCGGCGAGGTCTTCCCGCCAGACCCGCTGCGAGTAGCGGGCCAGGTCGAGTTCGGGTCCGGCCTCCTTGTCGGAGACCAGCACGTTGCCCTCGCCGGCGCTCGAGGTGCCGCCGGCGATCGCACCGCGTTCGACGACGACCACCCGCAGCCCGGCCATCGTCGCGAAGTACGCGCTGGCCGCGCCGACCACACCCGCCCCGACGACCACCAGGTCCACGCTCACGGCGCGTCCTCGACGCCGCCGGCCCAGAGGCCTCGTACGTGGCCGATGTGGCGGTGCATGAGCAGTTCGGCGCCGGCCGGGTCACGGGCTTCGACGAGGTCCAGCAGCTCGTGGTGTTCGGCGGCGGAGCGGCCCAGCCGTCCGCTCTCGAGCAGCGGGGTCAGACCGAGCAGCCGGGTCCGGGACCGCAGGTCGGAGACGACGTCGACCAGGAAGCGGTTCCCGCTGTAGCCGAGCAGGGTCAGGTGGAAGACGTGGTCGGCCTCGATGTAGCCGACCAGGTCGCCGCACTCCACCGCGTCGACGATCGCCTGCGCGAGGGCCCGCAGCTGCGGGAAGTCCGCCGCGGGGACGACGGGAACGACGTCGCGCACGGTCGGCGGCTCGATGAGCCTCCGGACGGCGGCGAGATCGTCGAGGTCCTGCTCGGACATCTCGGTGATCCGGAACCCCTTGTTGGCGTGCGTGACGACCAGGCCCGCCTTCACCAGGTCGAGCATGGCCTCCCGCACCGGGGTGGGCGAGACGCCGAGCTGCGCGCCCAGTGCCGGGGCCGAGTAGACGACGCCGGGCTCCAGCTTGCCGGAGATGATCGCCGCGCGGAGGGCCTTCCCGATCCGGTCGCGGAGGTTCTCCCTGGGGCCGATGTCGGGCAGGTCCGGCACGGGCGTCGGGCTCACAGCAGGAACCCCGCCGGGAACGGGTCGGTGGGGTCGAGGTGCAGCTGCGACGTCGCGGTGATCCACGCCCGGCCGGTGATCGAGGGCAGCACCGCGGGGAGCGACCCGACAGTGGTGTCGCCGAGCAGCCGCCCGGTGAACCGGGTGCCGATGAACGACTCGTTGACGAAGTCGTCACCGACGGCCAGCTCTCCCCGGGCGTGCAGCTGCGCCATCCGGGCGCTGGTGCCGGTGCCGCAGGGCGACCTGTCGAACCAGCCGGGGTGGATGGCCATGGCGTGCCGCGACAGCCTCGCGGTCGAGCCGGGAGCCTTCAGGTAGACGTGGTGGCAGCCGTTGATGTCGTCGCGCTCGGGGTGGACCGGCCGGTCGTGCTCGTTGACCGCCTCCATGATCGCCAGACCGGCGGCGAGCAGGTCGTCGCCGCGTGAGCGCTCGAACGGCAGGCCCAGCTCCGCCAGGTCGACGATGGCGTAGAAGTTCCCGCCGAAGGCCATGTCGTACTCGACCGTGCCGAAGCCCGGGACCTCGACCTTGCGGTCCAGCGCGTAGGCGAACGACGGGACGTTCTGGATGGTGACCGACTCCGCCGCGCCGTTGCGTACCGCCACGGACGCGACGACCAGCCCGGCCGGCGTGTCGAGCCGGATCGTGGTCACCGGCTCGACGACGGGCACCATCCCGGTCTCGACGAGGACTGTCGCCACGCCGATCGTGCCGTGCCCGCACATCGGCAGCAGGCCGGAGACCTCGATGAAGAGCACACCGTAGTCGGCGTCGGGGCGGGTCGGCGGCTGCAGGATCGCACCGCTCATCGCGGCGTGGCCACGGGGCTCGTACATCAGCAACGTACGGATGTCGTCGCTGTTCTCCATGAACCACAGCCGCCGCTCGGCCATCGTCGCGCCCGGGATGGTGCCCATGCCACCGACGACGACCCGGGTGGGCATGCCCTCGGTGTGCGAGTCGACGGCGTGGAAGGTACGGCGGGACCTCACTTGTAGCCCTTGCCGAGAACGGCCTCGGTGTCGGCGGTGATCCGGGCGGCCACCTCGGCCGGCAGCGCCAGGCGCGGCGGCCGGCAGGCGCCGCCCTTGCGGCCGGCGATGTCCATCGACAGCTTGATCGACTGGACGAACTCGGTCTTCGAGTCCCAGCGCAGCAGCGGATGCAGGTCCCGGTAGATGGGCAGCGCCTTGGCGATGTCGGCGGCGTCGCCCGAGGTGACCAGCCGGTAGAGCTCCACGGTGCTCTCCGGGATGGCGTTCGGGTAGCCGGCGATCCAGCCGACGGCACCGGCGACGCCCAGTTCGAGCAGCACGTCGTCCGCGCCGACCAGCAGATCCAGGCCGGGCGCGAGCTCGGCGATCTCGTACGCCCGGCGGACGTCGCCGGTGAACTCCTTCACCCCGACGATCAGGCCCTCGTGGAACAGCTCGGCGAGCAGCGCGGGGGTCAGGTCCACCTTGGTGTCGATCGGGTTGTTGTAGGCGACGACCGGCAGCCCGGCGCGGGCCACCTCCCGGTAGTGCTCGACGACCGCCTGGTGGTCGGCGCGGTACGCGTTCGGAGGCAGCAGCAGTACGGAGGTGGCGCCGGCCGCGGCGGCCTGCTCGGCCCAGCGGCGGGCCTCGAGCGCGCCGTACGCGGCGACGCCGGGCATGACGCCGAATCCGGCGGGGGCGGCCTGGACGGCCGTCTCGACGACCCGTTCCCGCTCCTGCGGGGTCAGCGTCTGGTACTCGCCGAGCGATCCGTTGGGGGTCACGCCGTCGCAGCCGCCGTCGGCGAGGAAGCGGACGTGTTCGGCGTAGGCGTCGTAGTCGACGGAGAGGTCGTCGTGCAGGGGCAGCGCCGTCGCGACGTGTACGCCGCGCCACGGCTTGGCAGGGGTGGTCATGGTGTTTCTCCTCGGCGTCGTAGGGGGAACGCGTGGTGGTCGGGGTGTCACGAGGTCTGGGCGGCGGCCATCCACTTCTCCAGGCCGTCGACGTCCAGCGGGAGCGCGCGGGACAGCACCTCGGAGCCGTCCGGGGTGACCAGGATGTCGTCCTCGATGCGGACGCCGATGCCGCGCAGCTCCGGGGGCACGGTCAGGTCGTGGGCGTGGAAGTAGAGGCCGGGCTCGACGGTGAGCACCATGCCGGGCGCCATCACCGCGTCCTGGTACGCCTCCCTGGACGCCTGGGTGCAGTCGTGCACGTCCAGCCCGAGGTGGTGGCCGATGCCGCAGACCAGGTAGCGCCGGTGGTGCTGCCCGGTATCGGAGAGCGCCTCGTCCACGGAGACGGGCAGCAGTCCCCAGTCGTCCAGCCCGTGGGCGATCACCTCCATCGCCGCGTGGTGGAACTCGGTGAAGCGGCGGCCCGTGCCGACCGCCGCGAGCCCGGCCCGGTGGGCACGTTCCACGAGGTCGTGCACCTGCCGTTGGGCCTGTGAGAACCGTCCGGCGGCGGGGAAGGTGCGGGTGACGTCGGCGGTGTAGTAGCTCCTCACCTCGACGCCCATGTCGAGCAGGAGCAGCTCGTCGGGGCGTACCGGGCCGTCGCAGCGCACCCAGTGCAGCGTGGGCGCGTGCCGTCCGCTGCCGACGATGGTGGCGTAGCCGGGGCCGTTGCCGTACGCCCGGGCGTACCGGTCGAAGGTGCCCTGCAGCCACCGCTCCCCCGGCCCCTCGATCGCGGTGGGGAATTCGCGGACGACCGCGGCGAAGCCCTCGACCGTGCGGTCCACCGCCTCCCGGAGCTGGCCGATCTCCCAGTCGTCCTTGTACATGCGCAGCTCGGCGAGGGTGCGGGCGACCTCCTCGTCGCGGGTCACGTCCTCGGTGAGTTCGGCGAGCGGTCGGACGTCGACGCCCAGGGCTCGCGCCCAGTCGTCCAGGCTGGGGGCCGCGCCCACCCACAGCTCCCCGTAGCGGGCGTCGGAGAAGAAGCCCGGGTCGCCGGGGTAGGCCGGTGGTGGGAGGTAGAGGGTGGGGTGGCCGTCGCGGAGCACCACCGTGGCGTTCTCCACGGCGCAGCCGGTGGTCCAGAAGAAGTCGCTGTCCGGTCGGAAGTCGTACGCGGTGTCGTTGCTGCGTACCGGCGCCTCCCCGGCGGTCAGCACGATGGTCCGGCCGGGCAGGGCCTCGGCGAGCCGGGCCCGGTGGGCGGCGGCGGCCTCGGCGGCGCCGGCGACGACCGGTGGGGTCCGGTCGGGTACGTCCCACCCCGTCGCCATGTACTGCGTGAATGCCGGGATCTCGGACAGCTTCGGCGGTCTACCGGTGCGCATCGCAAGCTCCTTCCTGCCGGGTGTCGCTCTTGGTGCTGGCGGGTTCCCGCTGGTCGGTGATCCCGCCGCCGGTCTCGCGGACCAGCTGGGCCAGCCGGGCGAAGACCCGCTCGTCCTCGCGGACACCGTCGTGTTCGTACTCGTTGGTGATCCACGTCCGGACGTTGCCGACCCGGGACGCGGTGTCGAGTTGCAGGCCGGCGTCGACGTACATGTCGTCGTAGTAGACGGCGGCGGCCACCGGGACCTCGTTGGCCGCCAGCCGGTCCGGGTCGTAGAGCGGCGGCCACTGCTCCCGGGTGGCCAGCAGCTCGACGGCATCGCGGAACGGACGCAGCTCGGCGATCTCCTCGAACATCCAGGGGTAGATCATCTCGCCGGTGAAGAGCAGCGGCCTGGCCTCCTCGGCGAACTGCGGATGCCTGTCGTGCTCGGCCTGGGCCGCCCACCCGGTGGCGCCGGCCCCGTGGGCGTAGATGCTCTCGTGCAGGGCCGCGAAGAGCGGATTGTCGGCGTACGACGTGCGGGTCAGCACCTCGTGCAGGAACGTGGTCGACAGCTCGTCGGCGGAGAACGCCTCGTCGAGCAGCCAGTGCAGGCGCTCGGGTCCGGGCTTCATGCCGAGGTCCAGGCCGAGCGTCTGGAACCGGCGGACGGTGAGCAGGTCCCCGTCGGGCAGCCGGACGTCCCCCTCGGCCAGCCGGTCGGCGATCCGGGCCACCTGCGCCACCTGGTGCGGGTAGCGCTGGTAGAACTGCCGGTTCTTGCCCTCGACGCGGGGGTAGGTGCGCCGGTAGACCTCCGCCGCCGACGGGTCGAGGCCGGGCAGACCGCCGGTGACGTAGCAGGCGTGCAGGCCTTCCGGGGCGTTCGACAGGTAGGTCAGGGTGAGGAAGCCGCCGTACGACTGCCCGAGGGTGGACCAGCGTTCGCCGCCGAAGACGGTCTTCCGCAGGTGTTCGTGGTCCGCCACGATCGAGTCGGCGCGGAAGCAGGCGAGGTGGGCGGCCGCCTGCTCGGCGCTCGGGAAGGCGCTCATCCGGCGGCCGTCGACGCGGGTGCTGCGGCCGGTGCCGCGCTGGTCGACGAGGACGACGCGGTGCTCGCGCAGCGCCCGGTCGAGCCACCCGGACCGGCTGAGCGGGCGGGGGCCCTTTCCGCCGGGCCCGCCCTGCAGGTAGACCAGGCACGGCAGCTCCTCGCCGTCGCGTACCGGGTCGACGATCTCCCGGGCGAAGAGCTGGATGGTGCCGCGCGCCGGATCGGACCAGTCCAGCGGCACGTCCTCGACGTGGTCCCGGACGCGCAGGCCGGGAATCGTGTAGGTGGCGGTGACGGTCATCGGCTTCTCTCTTTCGCGGTGCCGGTCGACCGTGGACGGGGCTCGACCAGCCGTCTCCCACCTCGTACGGCACCTCGCCGACCTGGGGGCACCGGCCCTGGGTGAGCCGCCGCGAGGCCAACGAACCTCGCAGTAGGGTGTGCCATTGCACTGACCCTAATGTGAAAGCGAGTGCGTGCCAAGGGCCGGGCTTCGCGCGTGACGCACCGCAGCCGGACGAGCGCATGCCGCGAGGGCGCGGCGACGGCACACGCCGTCGCCGCGCTCCCCACGTCAGTGGCGCGGCCAGCGGCCGACGACAGCTGCGGCGCCGCCGCCGCGGCGGACCGGCTCGGCCGCGGCGACCATCCGTCCGTTCCGCAGGAATTCGATTCCGGTCGCGGCGCCGATCTCGGCGGTCGAGGAGAACGCATGCCCCGGCGGCAGACTGCCGGCGTAGGCGGTGATGAACGCCGGCTCGGCCTGGGTGCTGGCGCCGTTGCGCTGCGACGCCCGCGGCGCGGCCAGCGCCTGCGGCAGGGTCATGCCCAGGTCGATCCGGTTGACCAGCATCTGCAGGACGGTGGTGATGATCGTCGCGCCGCCGGGGGTGCCGACGGCGAGGAAGGGCCGCCCGTCGGCCAACACGATGGTGGGCGCCATCGAACTGCGCGGTCGCTTGCCCGGCGCCGGCAGGTTCGGGTCGGGAGCGCTGCCCTGGGTCGGCGCGAAGTTGAAGTCGGTGAGCTCGTTGTTGAGCAGGAAACCTCGACCGGGTACGACCATCCCGTTGCCGCCGGTCGCCTCGATGGTCAGCGTGTACTCGACGACGTTGCCCCACCGGTCGGCCACCGTGAGGTTCGTGGTGGACTTGCGGTCGTCGCGGGTGTCGGCGGCCGTCGCGGTCGCGCAACCGCCGTAGACGCCGTCGGGAACACCGGGCGCGACCGGCTTGGGTAGCGTCGCCGCGGCGTCGATCCGGCAGGCCCGCTCCTTGGCGTACCCGTCCCGGAGCAGCTCACGCAGGACGCTCTGCCGGGTGTGGTCGCCGACGTAACGGTTACGGTCGGCGAACGCGAGCGCGCTGGCCTCCAGGTAGTGGTGCATCGCCTGGGCCACCGACATCGACCGCAGGTCGTAGCGCTCCAGGATGTTGAGCGCCTCCCCCACCGCGACGCCGCCGCTGGAGGGGGTGGACATGCCGTACACCTCGAGCCCGCGGTACTCCGACCGGGTCGGCGCGGGGAAGCGGGTGCGGTAGCCGGCGAGGTCGGACGTGGTCAGCTCGGCCGGACGGATCGGATACGGCCACGAACCGACCGGCCGCGCCGCGAGCGGCGGGTGCTGCACTGTGGCCGCCACGTCGCGCCCGACCTCGCCCCGGTAGAAGACGTCGGTGCCGCGCTTGGCGATCAGCCGGTACGTGTCGGCCAGGTCCCGGTTGCGGAAGGTGCTGCCGACCGCCGGCGGCTGCCCGCCCGGCAGGTAGAGCGCGCTGGTGGAGCTGAACTGGCCGAACGCGGCCCGGTTCGCCGCGATCTGGCCGGCGAAGGTCTCGTCGACGGTGAAGCCCTTCTCGGCCACCCGCGCGGCCGGGGTGAGCAGCTGGGCCAGTGACCGGGTGCCCCAGCGGGCGAGCGCGTCGCGCCAGGTGAGCAGGGTGCCGGGAACGCCGACGGAGAGGCCGCTGATCCGGGCCTCGTCGAAGGCGTACGGCTGCCCGGTGGCCGGGTTGGTGAAGCTGCCGGCGGTCATCGAGGCCGGCGCCGCCTCGCGGCCGTCGATGGTGTGTACCCGTCCGGTCCTGGCGTCGTAGTAGACGAAGAAGCCGCCGCCACCGACGCCGGCGGAGAAGGGCTCGGTGACGCCGAGCGTCGCCGCGGCCGCGACCGCCGCGTCGACCGCGTTGCCGCCACGTCGTAGCACGTCCAGTCCGACGGCGGTCGCCGTCTCGTCGACCGTGGAGACCGCGCCGCCGTAACCGATCGCCACCGGCTCCTTCGGTGGCCCGGCCGGCTTCGCCGCCTGGGCGGGGACTGTGGTTCCGGCCGCCAGCGCGGCCAGGGCGATGGTCGCGGTGAACAGGACCCGAGGTCTCATGTGGCCTCCGCAGATCGACGCAGGTGGACCTTCTGCCTACTCTCCTCGGCAGGAGCAGGCAACCCGCTCTTCCGGTCCGTCACCATGAGCCCGGCCCAGGCGAGTGGGTTGGTCCTGGTCGGGTCGACGCCGGCGGCGGCCGGTGCGGCGGCGGCGATGTCCCGTAGGGCGGCCCCGCTGGGGAGGCCCCGGTAGATGTGGCTCATCAGCCGCCCGGTCGGCCCGTCCGGTAGACGCCACAGCCCGGACAGGACCTCGGTGGCGCCGGCCGCCAGACACGCCGCGATCATCCCCGTGGCGTCGCTGCCCGCGTCGGCGCCGGAGTAGCAGGCAGGGGCGAGCACGGTTCGCGGTATCCGGGCGGTGAGCAGGCGCGCGGACGAGATGCCGCGCTCACTGTGGAACTGGAACTCGAACTCCAGGCCGTGTCCTCGGCCGTGCGTGGCGAGGACCAGCACCTCGTGGCGGCCGGTGGCCAGTTGGTCGAGCAGCTCGCCCCGGCTGCCGGCGACGGTCAGGTCGACCTCGCCTGAATCGTGCATCGTCTTCAGCAACTGGCGTTCCCGCTGTGCCCCGGCCAGTTCCGGATGGAAGTAGCCCAGAAGCGCCGGGCGTGGCGAGGGCTCTGTCGCGTGGCCTCCGATCAGGCGGAGAAGAGGCAGCCGGTTGACGGTGGCGTGGGAGATCAGGGCGGTCCGGTCGGTGAGCGGAAGGGCGGCGAAGGGCATCGTGCGTAGCGGCCCGTCCGCACAGATGATCAGCCGATGCCGGCCGGCCGGGTCGCCGGGTCCGGCCCGGAGCCATTTGCGGAGCTGCTCGGGCAGCAAGGTCTCGGCGAGGTCGTGGCGCGCCACGGCCCAGAGGTCGCCGAAGGCCCTCGCGGACTCCGCGCTGCCGGTCGCGGACCCGCTACGCAGCTGGTCGACCGTGGTCGCCGCGGCGCCGGTCAGCTGGAACTCCTGGATCTGCGGCAGCTCACCGGGCACCCGGCAGACCAGGTGTCCGGCGTAGCCGGTGACGCCGCTGTCGGTGACCGTGAGGGAGAGCAGGCCGTCCTGCCCGCAACGGTCGAGCAGATCGGTGCCGGTGATCGGGGTCGGCACGTACAGCTCGGCGAAGGTGCCGCCGATCAGCTCGCTGAGCTGTCCCGTCAGCGCCGCGTGCTCGTCCCTGAGTTTGCCGGTCAGGACGTCGATCCCACCCAGTCGTCCCGCACGCGCGGATTCCGTGGCGTGGGCCAGGGTGTGCCGTACCTCGTCGGCCCGGTCGGCCACCTCCCGCAACCGCGGTGGCATCGCGGCCTTCGTCGCGGACAGTACGCCCACCAACGTGTCCTCGCGTTGGGCCTCGGCGACCTCGATCCCGGCGAGCCCTGCCTGACTCGCCGTCGCGCTGGCCGTCAGGATCTGCATCAGTCGCGCGAAGGTGCTCTGCTTGTTGGCCAGCAGTCCTCTTCGCCGGCCGAGCCGCCCGACGTGACCGCTGAGCAGATGCAGGTTCCGCACCGCCTCCCGGACCCGGGTCACCGCGATCGTCGGGTGGCCGCTCCGCGCCGCGATGTCGGCGGCGAGCCCGTACCCGTCGGCCGCCACCTCGGGTGCGCCGATGGTCGGGAGGAGCGCGACCATCTCGTCGGCGGCGGAGACGGCCCGATCGACCTGGCCGTCCGCGTGGAGAGCCGCCGCTTCGACCTGCCGCGCCTGAAGATCCGCCAGCGGGTCGGTGAACGGTTGGCGGAGAGCGACCGAGAGGTGCCGGAGTGCCTCGGTGGCGTCGTCGCGGACGAGTGCGACATCGGCGAGCAGCGTGGAGGTCGCCTGCACGACGTTCAACGCGTGGGCGGCCTCCCCCATCTCTCTGAGCGTCGTCAGCTCCTCCACCAGGAGGTCGTAGTCCCCGTCCGCCGCTCGGATCTTGGCCACCTCGAAGGCGGTCAGGGCCAGAATCTTGACAAGGTGGGCCACATGGGTGTTGGTGAGGATGACCTCGCGGTGCCGCTCGTCCCCCGCCAGCGTCATCACGGCGTCGATGCAGTGCCGGGCGTCGTCCCGCTCATCGACGCTGTGATGCAGGCCGGCGCGGGTGGCGGCGGCTGCGATGAAGACCGGCAGGTCCTGGCGCTGCCCGGCGGCCTCGAGGACGGAGTCGCAGCCGGCGGCGGCCTCGGCGAGATGTCCCCGCAGCATGTCCAGCCAGGCCAGCGAGAGCGCCGCCTGGTCGCGGTAGTGATCGGTCTCCGCCGTCAGGTTCATGCCGAAGCCACCGACTCGCTGGCGTAGCCGGGTCGCGGCCTCGATGGCCGTGCGGAAGGCCCGAGTGCTGCCGGCCAGGTCGCTGCGGGTCGCGCGCAGCTCTCCCTCGATGAAGTGCAGCTGGACGCCGACCACGTCCGCCTCGGGTGCTCGGGTCTTGCCCAGCAGCTCCAGGCCGCGCGTCACCGACTCCGCCGCGTCCTTCGGGCGGCCGAGCATGACCTGGGCGCGGGCGCAGACCATCCAGCCCATCGCCCCGTCCACGTACCGGCGGCGCCGCTCGCCGTCCTGCGCGGCGCGCGTCCCCGCGTCGACCGCTTCCGGGTACCGCAGGTGGTCGAAGGCCACCAGCGCCGAGACGAGCACCTTGTCGCCGCTCACCCCGGCGACCGCGATCAGTACGACGGTGTACCCGAAGGCGGCGAGCAGAGCCCACCAGGGAGCGTCGAGCAGATGCGCCACGCCCAGCAGCCCGGCGGCGACGAACACCTCGAGCCGTTGCGCCGAGGCTTTCGTGGGCCGCCGTTGGCCGATCACGACGCTGGCGACCACCGGGATCGCGGGCAGCCAACCGGCGGCCCGCCAGGTCGCCCAGGCCAGGAAGAGCAACGGCGTCCACCGGATCAGCAGACCGGGCGTGCGCATCCCGCCTACTCGTCCACCGGCGGCGGAACCGGTTCGGGCAGCTCGGTGGCGGTCGGCGGGGGCACCTCGGGGTCGACGAGCTGCTGTCCGCCGCGGAAGTCGTCGAAGTCGAAGTCGGAGAAGTCGGCGAAGTCCGCGTCCGGGTCGTCGTCGAAGCCGGGAGTTCCACGAGGGTCGGATTCCACGACTACTCCTCTCGGGTGGGGATCGGTTGGGCGGGCAGGTTCACGCTGTCGGGGGTCACCGGCTCCGGTGCCGACCGGTACGTGACCGTCAGCAGGACGATCCGCCGAGCGCTGATCGCGACCGCGCCGATGTTCGTCAACGGATACGTCTGCTGGGCACCCTTCGGGCGGTAGACCAGGGGGTGGTCCGGATCGTGCCGGAGCGACAGATCCCGGTCGGCGGTCTCGTCGGAGACGCGGCTGAAGCTGTGCAACCGCCCGGCGACGTACGAGCCGTCGTCGAGGTAGCAGCCCACGTACTTCGGAAGATCCGAGTGCTCGCGCAGCAGCAACCACCAGGAGGACTGCTGTGGATCGGCGTTCCGCCGCAGGTTGCCGAGGCGGGTGTTCGGGCGCCGCCAGCGGTGCCACGTACGCGCCGCCACGAAGTAGGCCCAGAGGCAGGCCAGAGCCATTCCTCCCACCGCCCACCCGGTGACGAGCCACGGCTCCGCGATCACGTACTCCCTCGGCGTGCGCAGCAGCGCCGCGAGGTCCGGCGCCCGCACGGGCAGGGTCGACCAGGCCGATGCCAGGATCAGACCGGCGACGCCGTCGGCGGCCACGCCGACGAAGAGGACGGACATGGTCTCGCGAAGCGGTGACCTCGTCCGTTGCGGGATGTCCCGCTCGCGGCGCCGTTCGTAGAGGTATCCGGGCAGCAGCAGGCCGACGAAGATCACGACTCCGAGCACGGTCGTGGGCATCGTTTCCTCGCAGCGGGTGGCCCGGCAGTTGCCCAAGATGATGTCCGCACTGCCGGACGGATCCCGCGTGCGCGTCACGTTTCCGACAGGAGCGGCGAGGGGCGGGCCGTCGGCCGCCGACGGGAGGCTCGCGCCTGGGCGGATCGCAAGCCGCGCAATTCGCCCAAGTCCGAGATTGACATGAGAATTCCTCGGACATAGCGTGTCATCAATTCATGCGCCCCGTCCCGGCGCTCCGCAGCGCGACGACAACCGAGAGGACGCGCCATGATCGCCCGTACTCGCCGCTCCGTGACCCGAGCAGTGGCCCAGCTACTCGCGCTCTGCCTCGCGCTGGCGACCGTCCTCGCCCCGCCCGCTCACGGGGCGGCGCGGGCCGCGGCACCCGACTTCAACGTCATCGCCTTCTACAACGGCACCTGGGACCCGGCGCACATCAGCTTCGTCCGGGAAGCCAACCAATGGTTCCCGCAGATCGCCGCGCAGAACAACTTCACGTACACCGCCACCAACGACTGGAGCCGGCTGAACACCGCCAACCTCGCCCAGTACCAGGTGGTGATCTTCCTCGACGACCTGCCGCCGGCCGCCCAGCGCCCGGCCTTCGAGCAGTACATGCACGACGGCGGGGCGTGGCTCGGCTTCCACGTCTCCGCGTACACCGACAACCCGGGCGGTTGGGACTGGTACCACAACCAGTTCCTCGGCAGCGGCGCGTTCCAGACCAACACCTGGGGGCCGACCACGGCCGTGCTGCGGGTCGAGAACGGCAGCCACCCGTCCACCTCCCGGCTGCCCGCCACCTTCACCTCGTCGGTGAGCGAGTGGTACAGCTGGAGCCGCGACCTGCGGACCAACCCGGCCATCGACGTCCTGGCCTCGGTCGACGCCAGCAGCTTCCCGCTCGGCACCGACCCGAACCAGACCTGGTACGGCGGTTACTACCCGATCATCTGGACGAACACCAACTACAAGATGCTGTACGCGAACTTCGGCCACAACGCCATGGACTACGACCGGGACGTGCCGCTGTCGTCGACCTTCGCCAGCGAGGTGCAGAACCGCTTCCTCATCGACGGGCTGCGCTGGCTCGGCGGCGGTGGCACCACTCCCCCGCCGACCGACCCCATCTCCCCGACGGCCTGGTACAGCCTGACCAGCAAGGTCAGCGGCAAGTGCGTCGACGCCCGCGCCGCCGGCACCGCCAACGGCACGGCGATCCAGCAGTACGCCTGCAACGCGTCCTTCGCGCAGCAGTACCAGTTCCAGCCCACCAGCGGTGGCTACCTGCGCGTCAACAACCGCAACGACAGCAGCCGCGCCCTCGACGTGACGAACGTGTCCACCGCCGACAACGCCCCGATCCAGCTCTGGACCTACAGCGGCGGCAACAACCAGCAGTGGCAGGCGGTGCCGGAGGCCGACGGCTACTACCGGCTGGTCAACCGGCACAGCGGCAAGTGCCTCGACGTGCCGGGCGGGTCCACCGCCGACAGCGTCCAGTTGGTGCAGTACGCCTGCAACGACACCGCCGCCCAGTCGTTCCGGCTGGTGCCGCGGTAGCGCGATCCGGTGGGTCGCCGGGCAACTGTCGCCCGGCGACCCACCGTGGATCCGGCTCGGGCGACTACCCGAAGAACTCGGTGAGTGCCCGTACGAGGTCGTCGGGACGCTCCTCGGCGAGATAGTGACCGGCGTCGGGGATCTCGAGGAATCGGATGTCCGTCGCCTTGCCCGCCAGCGCCAACGGCATGGCCTGGTAGTAGAGGCTGCCGAGAGCGAGCACCGGCACGGAGAGGGGGCCGTACGTCTGCATGTCCTCGATGTCCTGCGGGAACGCCTGGTACCAGCCGTTGGCGGCGCGGATCGCGCCGGGCTGGTCGTATGCCGCGGCGTAGATCTCCCGGCTCTCGTCGCCGATGGCGTTCAGGTCCCGGGCCATGTGGTCGACGCACCAGTCGATGAGCAGCCGGGCTCGGCCGGCGAGGAGACGCTCCGGCAGGTCCTTGACCTGGTTGAAGGCGAACCACCACAGGTGGGGCTGCCCCGGCTGCGGCAGCACGGTGAACTGGTAGAAGAACGTGTCCGGATGCGGTACCTCGATCATCGCGAGCTTTCGCGTCAGGCCGGGGTGGTTGGCCGCGAAGCTGAAGGCGACCATCGCGCCGATGTCCGTACCGGCGATGTTGACCCGCTCGTAGCCCAGGTGGCGGACCAGTTCCGCCACGTCACGCGCCATGGTCTTCTTGTCGTACCCGGTCTCCGGCTTGCCGGAGTCACCCATGCCGCGCAGGTCGACGGCGATCACCCGGTACCGCTCGGCCAGGACCGGCATGACCTTGTGGAACTCCCACCAGGTCAGCGGCCAGCCGGGCAGCAGGAGCAGGGGTTCGCCGGTGCCGCCCGAGACGTAGTGCAGCCGGACGCCGTTGACCTCGGCGTAGGCCTCTTCGAACCCGACGAGCATCTGCTTCCCCCAGAATGTGAACGTGTGTTCTCAATGCGTCGCCCACCGTAGCTCAATGTGTACGCGCATTCAAATAAGAGCTATCCTGACCCCATGTCCAGACCACGAGGCTTCGTCGAGGCCGACGTCCTCGAACGTGCCATGCAGTATTTCTGGACAAACGGGTACGAAGCGACCTCGATGAGCGCCCTCACCGGATACCTCGGGTTGCATCCCGGCAGCCTCTACCGCACCTTCACCGACAAGCACACCCTCTTCCTGCGGGCGCTCGAGCACTATCGGGACACCCAGACCCGCCAGCTGGCGCCGACCCTGCTCGCAGGCGGACCGGTCCTGCCCCGCATCCGCACGATCCTGATCGACTACCTCGAGGCCGCCGCCGACGAGTCCGTGCCCCGCGGATGCATCGCGGTCAACACGGTCGGCGAACGACTGCCCCGGGACGAAGCCGCCGGGCGGATCGTCCAGGAGATCCTGGCGTTGGTGGAGGACGGGTTCCGGCAGGGCCTGGAAGCCGCCGCGCGCCACGGTGAGATCCCCGCCGACACCGACGTCGCCACCGAGGCGACCACGCTGATGACCCTGCTCCAGGGCCTACAGGTCGTCGTCAAGGCCGAGCGGGACCCACGACGGCTCACCCGGATGATCGACGCCGTGCTGACCCGACTCGCCGAGCCGGTCCGGCACGTCGACGCCTGATCCCGTTCAGCGCCCCTTGAACACGTCGTCCAGGAAGTCGGCGCTCGCCTCGATCAGACCACCGATGTCGGAGCAGCCGACGAAGCAGTGGTCGGCGTCGGGCACCGGGTACAGGTCGCAGCGCACGCCCTCGGCGCGTAGCGCCTCGGCCAGCCGTACGCTCTGCTCGAACGGGACCAGCTGGTCGTTCGTGCCGTGCATGTTGAGAAACGGCGGCGCCCCCGCGTGCACGCGGTGCAGTGGACTCGCCCAGGCGGCCAGGTCACGCCGCTCGGCGGGTGGCCCACCGAGCAGCAGAGCCGGCGGTGTGAACGGATACAGGTCGTCGGGCTGGTCGACCAGGTCGATCACGCCGTACCAGTTCACCACCGCCTGGATCGCCGTGTCGCCCGCGCCGACCAGCCCGGCCATCGCGGCCAGGTGACCTCCGGCCGACTCACCCAGCGCAGCGAACCTGCCCGGGTCCAGCCGCAACTGGCGCCGATGGTGGCGCAACCACCGGATCGCCGACTGCACGTCGATCAGTTGAGCCGGGTACGGTGCCTCGAGGGAGAGCCGGTAGTCCACGTCGGCGACCGCGTAGCCACGAGCGAGCAGCCGTTCGTGGAAACCGAACGGGGCGACGGAATCGGGCAAGCCCACGCGGCTGCCTTCCTGCCAGCCGCCACCGTGCACCCACAACACCACCGGGAAGGGACCCTCTCCGGGTGGGAGATGCAGGTCGAGGTGCAGCGGCCGAAAGCCCGCCGGTGCGGAGACCGTGCAGTTGGCGTACGTGACGGTGGGGCGCTTCGTGGGCGGCGGCCAGAACTCAGTCACGACAGGCGATCCCATCCTCGGCGTGCTCCCGGAGCCATCGGCGCACACGATACCGGGCGCGCCGGTGTCCGCGCCGCGTCGCAATCGTCAGGGGGCGATTCCGACGTTCTCGATCCGGCTCCAGCTCCGCTCCTGCCCGGCCGTCATGGCCGGCCAACGCAGCCCGCCCGGGCGCGGGTTGACCCGCGAGGCGTAGGGGGCGGGGCGGAACCGCGGGTCGTAGAAGCAGCCGGTGCCGTAGCTGCGGTCGAACCCGGCGCAGGAGGCCGCGATCGAGGCCGGCGTCGGCTTCCGGCCGGTGCGAACCCACCTGTCGAGCGCGGAGATCGAGGCGGCGTACTCGGCGCTGCTCAGCTCGCTGTGCTCGGACTCCCGGGTGAAGGTCTGCACCAGGTGCTCGTCCCGACCGGCGCCCTGGAGGCTCGCGCGGTACGCGGCCTCGTGCTCAACGAACGCCGTCGGGTCGTCGATCGCGTGCAGAGTCAGCACCGGAATGGAGACCTTGCCGGTGAGGTCGCTGTCGTAGGCGAGATCGCGCCGGGCGGTGGGATCGGCGGAGAAACGCTGCACACCGGCGTTGAGCGCCGCGTCGTCGTGCGAGCCGGAGTACCGGACTCCCCGGTTGCTGAACGGGTTACGCCCGCCGAGCCGGTTGTGGACGATGTCGCGGAAGGTGAAGGTGGCGAAGCGCAGGTGCGACTCCAGCGTGCGCTCCGGAACACCCGTCACGGCCAGGATGTCGTCGAGGTTGCGCTGCTGCGCCGCCGTACGCTCCTGCGGGTCGGAGGCGTAACCGGTGCACTCCTGCAGTCGGGCGCGCAGCCCGGCGGTGGTCATGGTCGAGTCGGCCCGCAGACCCTCCCAGAGCGGGTACTGGGGCTCGCTGGGACGTGGATGGTTCTGGCAGTAGTACTGGTAGACGACGCGCAGGTCGACGCGGTAGTCGTAGCCACGGGAACCGCCGCCGAGGACGCCGCTGGTGAGCAGGGCGGCGTCGTACGGTCCGCGCTCACCCGCGTAGCTCTCCAGGATCTTCGCGGCGACGTTCCCGCCCCACGACTGCCCGTGCAGGTACGTCCGCCTCGGTGTGCCGAACTCGGAGACGAAGAGGCGGCGCAGATTCTCGGTGTCGGCGGCGGCCATGCGTGTGCCGTAGCCGCCTCGCCGGTAGGAGGAGCCGGCCCAGGCGTACCCCTCGTCCACCATGACCGCCCAGCGGTCCAGGTCCTCGACGCTACGGCTCGGGTCGGACGCCTCGCCCAGGTCCGGCCCGCCGTGGGCGTGTACGACCAGCGACCCGTTCCACCGCTGCGGAACGGCGATCGCGTAGTAGGCCCCGTTGGCGTCCTGGCCGGTGTAGCAGGTGGCCTTGCCGGCCAGGTTCGCGGGACATTCGCTCACCGCAGGTCGCGGCCCGTCCGCCCGGGCGGCGGGTGCGGTGCTCAGGGTGCCGAGCATCGCCCCGACGAGCAGGACGGCCAGTCCGAGCGGGCGGCGGGACCGGCGGGGAGGCCGGGTGGTTCTCGACGTGATCACGGCATCGCTCCTCGTCCTCACCGGCGCATCGATGCGCCTCGCTGGAGGCTAGGCGGGGCCGGCGGCAATCGTGATCATTGCGTTCATACTGTTCATCGGCGTCGCCGCACCGCGCTTGACTACCGCCTGCCCGGCGGACGACTGTTGGCCCATGAATCGTCAGGACTGGCCGGTGTACCACGAGGATCTGGGGAGCCTGGAGCGTGCGCCGGCTCAGGTACGCACCGACTACCTGCGGATCGTCGAGCGGATGATGGCCGAGGTGCCGAGGCGTTGGGTGTCGAGGCTTTCCGTGCCCGTGCTGTGGCTGACACTGGGTTCGCACGGCGGTGACGGCATCGAGGTGGAGCCGACCGACGTCTACACGCTGTCCCGCCGGCACGGTTACCCCGACGAGTTCCACCGCTGGGTGACGTCGGCGGTGCGGTCCCGGGTCGATGAGACCGGGGCGCGCTGCGCCGCGCTCGTCTGTCACAGCGGGATGGGCAGCACGGTTCAGGGTCCCCTGTTGCGGGCGCTGACCGGTCCACCGGACCGGGAGGTCCACCTGTACGGCGCCCACCGGGACCACCAGCGGCCCTTCTCGGACGTGTTCGAGATCCAGCGCGGACCGCTGCGGCGGCCCCGGTTCACGCACGAGGTGCATCAGCGACTGGCCGAGGCCGGCCGTGCGGGCTGACGGCGGCTCGCCACGCCGGGCGGATCGTTCAGCCCTTCGGCCGGAGCGTGTCGACCCGGGCGACGGACGTGTCGATACGCTCCTGGCTGAGCTGCCCGCGACGGACCAGGTCGACCACCGCGTCGACCGTCTTGCCGACGATCTCCGGGTCGTACACCTGCTGGTTGGCGAAGACGAGCAGGTCGACGCCGGCCTGCAACGCCAGGCGGACGGCCTCGGCGGAGCCGTGCCGGCGGGTGATGGCGGCCGCCTGCATGTCGTCGCTGACCACCGGGCCCTGCCAGCCGAGTTCACCGCGGAGCAGGTTCGTGACGACCGCCGGCGACAGCGACGCCGGCCGGTTCGGATCCAGCTGCCTGTTGAGCACGTGGGCGACGAGCACCGAGTCCGCCGCGCCGGCCCGGATCAGTCGCCGGAACGGCTCCAGCTCGACGCGGTTCCAGGTGTCGCTGACGTCGACCACCTCGAAGTCGGTGTTGCCGGCCGCGCTGCCGATGCCCGGGAAGTGCTTGATCGAGGTCTTGACGCCGGCAGCCCGGTGGGCGTGGATCTCCTCGGTGGCGTTGCTGACGACGACGTCCGGGTTCGCGGAGAAGCTGCGGTCGAGCCGTCCGATCGCCCGGCTCTCGGGGTTGACGTTCAGGTCGACCACCGGCGCGTAGTTGAGGTTGACGCCGATCCGGGTGAGGCTCGCGACCAGGCCGCGCGCCCACTCCCGGGTCGCCGTCGCCGAGTTCTCGGCGCCGATCTCGGCTTCCGACCGGGTGGCCGGGAAGCCGTTGCTCGGGTTGAGCCGGGCGGTACGGCCCCCTTCCTGGTCGATCGAGACGATCAACCGGCGACCCGGTGCGGCGCTCTTCAGATCCCGGATCAGCGTGGTGACCTGCTGCGGTGAGCGGATGTTCCGCTCAGCGTCGGTCTCCAGGTCGCGATCGAAGAGGATCACCCCGCCGAGGCCGTTGCGGATGGCCCTGACGATCCAGTCGTCGCGCCCCACCCGGTCCCCGCGGAAGCCCACCACCAGCAGACTGGCGATCTTCCGGCGGAGCGCCGCCTCATCCTGCTGCCCCGAGGTGGGTGGGTGAGACTGCGGGTTCGTGGGCTGCGGCGTGGGCGTGGTGGACTGGCTGACCTGGCAGCCCGCGAGTGCGGCCACGGCAGCCGAGCCGGCTCCCGTGAGCAACAGCCGGCGCGGCACACGCGCTCTGTTCACGCCCACACGCTACGAGCAGGCCGGCAGCGCCGACGAGCGGACGCGAGCGTCTCACCCGTTCGGTGCGGCGCGGAAGCCCCGATGCCACGGCCTCGGACGACGCCGCGCTGGGCGGTTTCTGGGCGGCGGCTCTCGGCTGGGGCGTCTCCCGCGAGGGAACCGGCGTGACCGACCTCGGACCGGAGGGCAACGAGTTCTGCCTCCTCGCCCCCGGCTGGTCCACGCCCGCTTCATCCGCTCGCCACGGCCGGCTACCCGGCCAGCACCAGCTCGCGCAGCTTGCTGTCGAGGGCGGCCGCGTCCACCCCGCCCGGCCAACCCCGCAGCAGCGCGCCGCCCTTGGCGATCAGCACCACGGTCGGGGGTTCCCGGACGGCGTACGACCGCCCGATGGTGCCGTCGTCGTCGACCACGACCGGGTACTCCACCCGGTGCTCCCGCAGGTACTGCTGCAGATTCTGCGGTTCGTCCTCGGTGACCACCCCGACGAACACGACCGTGTCCCGGTGGGTGCGGGCGAGTTCGCTCAGCGCGTCCTGCCGCTGGGCGCAGAGGGTGCACCACGAGCTGAAGAAGGTCAGCACGACCGGACGCTCGGCCCACAGGTCGGCGAAGGCGACGCCGCTGCCGTCGGTGAGCGCGCCCGTGACGGCGGGCGCGCCGGGCAGCCCGGACGGGGCCGGGCGCACTGCGAGATCCGCCGGCGCCGGACCGGGCAGCGCCGCGGCGCCACCGGCGACGGGTTCCGGTCGCGCCGGGGTGTCGCCGCCGCCGGAGCAGGCCGCCGAGGAGAGCGTGACCGACAGGGCCAGCACGACGGCGGCCAGCCGGGCGGCGTAGGTGCGGGTCATGAGGGGACCACCGCGACGAGCGCCGGCCCTTCGCTGTCGTTCGCGGTGAGGGCGATCGGCGGGTGACCATCGACCACCAACCGGTAGGCGCTCCGGGCGGCCACCGTGACGGGGACGGCGAATTCGCAGTACGTCGGCACGCGAGTCACCTCCAGGTCCTCCTTGAACGTCGCCACCGACGTACCGGACGGCAGCGCGCCCTCGGCGAGGGTGCGACCGTCGCCGTCGATCACCTGGAACGGTGACCTGTTGTGGAAGTGGGTGTAGGGGCCGGTGCCGGCGCACTCCACGCCCTCCGGCCGGATGTTGATGTCCCGGACGAGCACCCGCACGGTCATCGCCGAACGGGCCTCCTCGGCGCCGTCGCACGCGGTGAGCGCGCCGGTGGCCAGCGACGGCAGCAACAGCGCTGCGAGCAGACGCCGCATCAGTCCTCCAGATCGTTCGGTGGCCGCAGGCCGGGGCGGTGGGCAAGTGATCATCCCACCGCCCCGGACCCGCGGGCGTGCTCCCGGGTCGCCGTCCGGGACTCGTGTCGACTCGACGAGATCCAGGAGCTCCGCCCTGGGTGGTCAGCCGAGCTGTGCGCGGGGCCGCTCGACCCGGCACTGGCTGGTCACGGTCTTGCCGGGGTCGCTCTCCGAGGTGGCGGTGAGCGTCACCAGGGTGGTCGCGCTCGCCCTCGCGCCGGCACCCACCGAGACGTTGACCGGCGTGGAGGCTCCGAACTCGGCCGTGGCCAGTTCGTTCGGCAGCTCCACCCGCCAGCCCTTGCCACCGACACTCGCCGAGAGCCGGTACACGTCGGACTTGAGGTACGCGCTGGCGTCCTCCGGGTGCTGCTGCCCGCCGGCCACGTACCGGCCGGTGTTGGTCAGGTCGAATGTGCAGGTCGCGCCCTTGCCGCTCGGCTTGCCCCGGGTCACCAGGTGGCCCTTGGAGAGCTTCACGCCGTGCCGGCTCGGACCGGCGCCGTCCAGCGAGCGGACCGCCACCGTGTACGACAGCACGCCGTCGCGGTCCCGGCGGAGGTTGAGCACGTAGAAGTGCAGCCGGTTGGCCTCGTCCACGTACTCGTACTCGCTGCCCGAGTTGGCGCCGGCGTGGAAGAGCGCGTCGGAGAGCTGCCGGTAGTCACCCATGGTGATCTTCTGCGGGGTGCCGTCCGGCTGGTAGAAGTCCACCATGTCGATGTCCTGCGGGTTGGCGTCGACGACCCAGACGAACGGCGCGCTGTCGGCGTTCTTCGTCTTGCTGATCAGCACGCCACTGTCCGGCGTGAACGAGTCCGCGCCCATCCGGTCGACGACCTCGACGGTGTAGTTGTTGTACCGGCCGCCGTCGCAGAGCGGGTCGGTGGCGACGGTGCACGCCGGCGAGCGGTCGGCGTCCATGGCGATGTTGATGCCGGTCAGCCCACCCTCGCCCGCGTCCACCGCGCGGGCGGTGACGTCGGCGACGACCATGCCCGACGTGCCGAGCGCCTCGCGGGAGAGCCGCAGCGCGTGCTCCTCACCGAGCAGCCCGATCTTCAGCTTGTCCCGCAGCGTGTGCAGCGACCCCATGGATCCGCCGTTCACCGGCGGGATCTGCCAGCGGGTGTGCGGGCCACCGGGACCGTTGAACGAGCCGCGCGACATCATGCTCCAGATGCCGGTGTACGCGCGGCGCAACGGGGTGCCGTACGGGTTGTTGTAGTTGTCGCCGATGCTCAGCAGGTGGCTGAGCTCGTGGGCGTAGACACCCATGCCCGAGCTCTCCGCCTGCGTCGACGAGCCGCCGCCGGCGTTCGGCCAGATGGTGGCCGCCGCCTTCCAGGACGTCCAGGGGACGTAGCGGGTCGACGCCCAGTTGGGCAGCGCGGGGTCCGGCGGGCCCCAGGCGTCCGGCACGTCCTCCTTGGTCTGGAACATCATCTGGCCGAACTCCTGCCAGGTGGAGGACTCGTCCTGGCCGGCGGAGAGGATGAAGACCAGCTCGAAGCTGTCGGCCACCTCCTCGCCGACCGCGGCGCGCCAGGCGCCGAGACCGTCGGTGCGGATGTTCTTCGCACACGTGTCCCCCGCCGGGCAGGCGCCGGGGTTGAAGCCGTTGTCGATGCCGTACTGGTACGACTTCGCCGGCATCTCGTACGGGCCGAAGCCGGTGAGGTCGACGCCGTAGCGGCCGTTGGAGTCCTGCATCCAGTACTCGTGCAGGGTGTGCCCCTTGTTCAGGTCGCCCGGCTTGTTGAGGAAGTCGGTGTAGAACTGCGCGACCTGGGTTCGTGGCACGTTGGTGGCGGTCGCCTGCGGGTTGCCGAAGACCGTCGAGCCGGCAGGCTGGGTGATGACGAACGGCTGGTCGACGTAGTCCAGGGTGACCAGGGCGATGTTGAAGTTGCGGACGGAGCCGCGCACGTTCGGGTCGGCCCAGTTCTTGCCCGGAACCCGCTTGTAGTCGTCCCAGGTCATCGAGTCCGGGTTCTGCCAGTTCTGCGGATCGATGGCCTGGAACGGCGCGGGACCGTCCGGCGGGTGGTGGCCACCTGGTGCGGCGGTGGCCGGCCCGGTGGCGCCGGTCGCAACCAGGACGGTCGCGACAGATGCGGCCATCACCGAACGCCACACCGCGCGCCTGGAGGGCAAAAGGTGCATCAGATCACCTCTCAGGTCGGGGGTTGGAGAAGGCGGGGCGATCGAAGGCCGATGAGGCTCACCGTCCACATGATCACTCCAGATTCCGAATCTAGGAGTCGGCCTGCCCGCGGTCACTGTGCAGATGTCGGCAGGTGGGCCGGGTCCGGTTCCGACACATGCAGGAGAGGAGCGCGTGCCCTTCCCGTCGTCAGCCGGGATCGGTCGTCCGCGGCGTCGAGTCGCCTCTTGCCGATGGCCCGCGCCGGGCGTAGGAAGAACACCACGTCGCACCCGGTCCGCGCCCGTCTCCGGTTCTCCCACCGGGTGTCCGTCCACCGAGTCCACCGTCGAAGGAGATGCGTGTGACGACCCGCAGACGGCTCCGTCTTACCGTGTCCGCGCTGGTGACCGCCGGTGTCGTGCTGCTCGGCACAACCGCCGCCGCGGCCCCGGCCGTGACGCTGGCGCATCCGGCCACGAATGGCGCCTGCGATCCGATCGACCCGACCGCCTGCCTGCTGCCGTTCCCGAACGACTACTTCACCGTGCCCGACCCGGCCAGCCCCACCGGCAAACGGGTACGGTTCGCGGCCGACGCGATGCCCGCGAACGCGCAGGGCGTCCCGATCGACCCGACGGAGTGGAACCGGCAGGACGGGTTCAGTCCCGGCTCGCCGATCCTCGTGCACGTGCCCGGCCTGGACGCGACCGCCACGGGGATCGCGCCGGTCACCGACATCGGCCGCTCGCTCGCCCCGGACGCGCCTATCGTGTTGATCAACAGCGCCACCGGCGCCCGTACGCCGTACTGGGCGGAGCTGGACGCGCACGCCACCGGGGAACCCGACCGGCAGCTGCTCATCATCCGTCCGGCGGTTGCCCTCGCCGAGGGCGCCCGGTACGTCGTGGGCCTGCGCGGCATGCGCGACCGGGCGAAGGCGCTGATCCCCACGCCGAAGGCGTTCCGGGCGTACGTCACCGGTGCCGGCCTCGGCCGCAAGGACCGCCGCGTTCCGCAGATGAAGCGCGTCCTCGCCGACCTGACCAGGGCCGGCGTCAGCCGTCACAGCCTCTATCTCGCCTGGGACTTCACGGTGGCGAGCCGGCAGGGTCTGACCGGGCGGATGCTGGCGATCCGGGACGGGGCCTTCGCCGGTCTCGGCGCGGCGGCGCCGCCGGTCACCGTCACCCACGTCACCGAGTACCCGCCCGAGCAGGATCCGCGGATCGCCCGGCAGGTGGTCGGCACGATCGGGGTGCCGTCGTACCTGACCGGTGACGGCGGGCCCGGCTCGCGGCTGCACTACGGGCCGACCCACGGCGACGGGACGGCGCCCAGCAGGTACGCCCTGCCCACACCGTCCGGCGCGACACTCCAGGCGGACTTCGTCTGCAACATCCCGCGCAGCGCCTCCGCGTCCCGCCCGGCGCACCTGTCGCTCTACGGTCACGGGCTGCTCGGCAAGCCGACCGAGATCAACGCCGGCAACGTCAAGACGATGTCGGCCACGTACGGCTTCACGTTCTGCGCGACCAGCTGGATCGGCATGGCCGACGCCGACGTGCCCTACGTGGCCGGCACCTTCGCCGACCTCAGCGCCTTCCCCGCCGTGGTGGACCGGCTACAGCAGAGCTTCCTGAACTTCCTCTTCCTGGGCCGGGCGATGATCCACCGGAAGGGCTTCGCCGCCGACCCGGCGTTCCAGGACGCCCACGGACGGCCGCTGATCGACGTGGCCGGCGGCCTGCACTACGACGGCAACAGCCAGGGCGGGATCAACGGTGGCGCGCTCACCGCCGTCGCCCAGGACTGGACCCGCTCGGTGCTCGGCGTACCGGCCATGAACTACTCCACCCTGCTGCAGCGCAGCGTGGACTTCGCCCCGTTCCAGGCGATCATGGATGGCTCCTACCGGGACCGCGCCGACCAGCAGCTCATCTTCGCCCTGCTGCAGATGCTCTGGGACCGGTCGGAGGCCAACGGGTACGCCCAGCACATGACCGATCGACCGTTGCCGCGCACCCCGGCCCACCAGGTGCTGATGCACGTGGCCTTCGGTGACCAGCAGGTCTCCCCCGCCGCGGCGGAGGTCCAGGCGCGCACCATCGGTGCCCGCCTGCACACGCCCGCCATCGCCGCCGGCTGGTCGTCCGACGTGCAGCCGTACTGGGGCATCCGGCCGATCCCGAGGTACCCGTACGCCGGCTCGGCGATGGTGATCTGGAACAGTGGCGCGGCCTACGCGCCCCCGACGACGAACCTCGCCCCGGCCGGTCCCGAGTACGGCGACGACCCGCACGAGTTCCCGCGCGCCCAGCCCGGAGCGCAGAAGCAGAAGGCGACGTTCCTGCTCACCGGAAAGGTCATCGACGTGTGCGGGAGGCAACCCTGCGCCTGAGCCGTGCCCGCCCGACGCGGCTCAGGCGTCGTCGGGCGACATCCTGCCGCCGATGCCGGGTCGGCAGGTTCCGGCCGACGGGAATTGAGTCGGGTCGACTCAAGTTATACCGAGTGCCCGGCCGGTTGGCCGGCGCGAGGAACGTGGAGGAGACGACATGAGCACGCTGTCGTTGTGGACCCGACGAGACCCCTTCGCAGAGTTCGACGCCCTGGTGCGGCAGGCCTTCGGGCCGGTCGGGACCCGGCCGACCGGCTTCGTCCCGGCCGCTGAGGTCACCCGTGACGGCGACGACGCGGTGGTACGACTGGAACTGCCCGGACTGGACCCCGACAACGACGTCGCGGTCGAGGTGGACCGGGACTCGCTCGTCGTCCGGGGTGAGCGGCGCGATGAGCGGGCCGAGGAGCGCGACGGACGCGGCCTGCGGGAGGTGCGCTACGGATCGTTCCGCCGTTCCTTCCGCCTCCCGGCGCACACGACCGCCGACGCGGTCAGCGCCGCGTACGACGCGGGTGTGCTGACCGTCCGGGTCGCGGACGCGTACGCGGGTCGCGTGGCCCGACGGATCCCGGTCAGCTCCGCGGGCGAGCGGCCCGCGCTGGCGGCGGACGCCGACCAGCCGGAGCAGCCGACGGCCTGACACCGCATCACGACCATGCCGGCCCGGCCGCCTGCCCCTTGGCGGCCGGGCCGCATGCTGTCCGCAGGTGAGAAGGTCGCCGGGTGGCACCGCACCCCGCGTCCCGTCCGGTCAGGTCCCTGACGCGGGGCGGTCGTCGGCCGCACCGCCTCCGGTCGGGTCGAGGAAGACGTAGCGGATCGTCGGGAAGAGCACGAGCAGGCGCCGCTCGGCCTCGTCGGCGGCGACCTCGACGTCGGTGCTGCTCGCCGTCGACACGAAGTCGACCTTCGCGGCGACGAGAATGCTGTCCGGGCCGAGGTAGAGCGTGAGCAACTGGTGCACGTGCTCCACCTCGGGCACCGCGAGCAGTTCGTGCCGGATCCGGGCCCGCCCGCGCTCCGGCACGGAGCGACCGATCAACAGGGTGATGTTGCTGTAGCCCAGGATCCCGGCGACGCAGATGAGCAGCGCGCCGATGGCTATCGACGCCAGGCCGTCCCAGAGCGGGTCGCCCGTCAGGTGGGTGAGGCCGACCCCGGCGGCCGCCAGCGCGAGACCGACCAGGGCCGCGGAATCCTCGAAGAAGACGGCCCTGGTCGGGGTGTCGGAGCCCTGACGCACCAGCAGGAGCGGGCGGACGACGAAGCGCCGGGCCCGGGCCCGGATCTGGCGGACCGACCGCGCCAACGAGATGGACTCGAGTACGGCGGCGACGAGGAGCACGAGGTACGCGAGGAGTGGTTGCTGCTGCCGCTCGGGGGACCGGATCGCCTCGACGCCCTCTTCGATCGAGAGGCCACCGCCGATCAGGAACGTGGCGACGGCGGCGAGCAGCGCCCAGACGTACGTCTCCCCGCCGTGTCCGAACGGCCGCTCCTCGGTGGGGGGCCGGGCGCCGCGACGCAGGCCGACGAAGAGCAGCACCTCGGTGGTGGTGTCGGCGAGCGAGTGCATGGCCTCGGCCAGCATCGCCGCCGAGCCCGAGACGAACCCCACGATGCCCTTCGCCACGGCCACACCGAGATTGACCACGCCGGCCACGACGACGGTGCGCAGATTCCCCCCGGACTCCGGCGATTCGGGCATGTGCGCAGCTTATTGCCCGGCGAGTAGCCGGATCGGACAGTCGGCCAGACCGGCGCGGCGTGGTGGCCGAGCGCGGACACGCCCGGCCACCACGATCCGCGTCAGGTCAGCGCCGGCCTCCCAGGTACATCGCGTTGAACAGCAGCCGGTAGGTGCCGTGCGACTGCGCTCGGTGCTGCGGCTTGAAGCCGATCATCACCACCTGACCGTCGCCGACCTTGGCGGTCACCACTGCCGCCTTCCCGCCGATGACGTCCTCGCCGAGGAGGAAGCCGCTCTTGAGCAGGTTCGACTCCGGCCAGGTGGCCGCCACCGAGACACCCTTCGCGCCCTCCTCGACCTCGAACGCGGGCCCGTCGGCGACGAACGCCGACGTGCTCGATCCGAATCCGGAGCCGACCGGGTCGCTGCCGTCGACATTCAGGTTCAGCACCGAGCCGGGGATGTTGTACTCGGTCTCCTCCACCCCCTGGGTGACGTCCCTGACCGGCACGTCGAACGCCTGGATCGGCAGCTGGGCGGCCCGGTTCAGGGTCACCACGGTGCCGCCGGCCTCGACGAACGCCTTCAGGTTCGCCACGCCGGCATCGGTCATCCCGCCGGTGTACTCCGGCGGCAGGGATCCCGCCGCCCGGCCGTTGCGCATCGAGTTGTACGTGGCGTCGGGCAGCACGATGGTGTCGAACTTCGCCCGCAGATCGCCGGCGCGGACCGTCGCGTTCGTCAGCTTCTCGTACCCGAACCCGAACTGTTCCAGGATGAGCCGGGTCCAGCCTTCGTCGTAGTTGTTGAAGCCGTCGTAGAGGCCGACCCGCGGTGCGACGAGCTTGGTCGCCTTCTTCGGCTTCGCGTCCACGGCCGCGATGCTCAGGCCCAACCTGGTGGCGAGTTCGGTCACCCGGGTGTCGGTGCCCGACCCGGGCGTCACCAGGAAGGTCCCGGCCGGCAGCGTGCCGGTTCGGGTCTTCACCTCGCCGTCGCTCCGGGAGACCTTGTCCCCCGCCGCGAGCAGCGCGTTCACCGCGGTGGCGCTGTCGTTGACGCGGGGGTCGAGGGCGTACGCGTGCTTCGGCGCGCCGGCCACCACACCCTTGGGCACGGTCGGCCAGTCGACGTCGACGGTGCGGGCGCGCACCTTCTGGTCGAGCTTGTCGACGGTCACGCCCATCTGGAACGACAGGGTGTAGCCGGTGATGTCGTACGGCGGCTCCAGCGGGCCACCGGGGTAGAGCCGGCGGTCCGGGTACTTCTGCGGGTTGAGCAGGTCCAGGACCGCGGCCCGGTAGGGCTGCGCCTCACGTACCAGGTAACTGCCGGCCGGGTAGGTGCGGCCGCCCACGGCGAACGAGTCCGTCGCGCGCTCGACCCGGATGTTGTTCCACCGCAGCTTGTCCACCAGCTTCGTGGCGGTCGGGAAGTCCGCCTGGTCGGCGGGGATCACGTAGGTGGTCGTGGCGCCGTTCTTCGCGCCGTCCCGGGCCATCTTCGCCACGCCCGCGAGCAGGGCCTCCCGGTCGTCGCTGGCGACCCGCAGCATCGCCCACGACGCCGTCTTGATGTACTCGCAGCTCTGCGACAGGTGCCACTCCCCGCCCTTCCACGGGCTCGGGTAGAACACCGACGGCTCGCTGGTGGAGGTGCCGTCGGCGAACGTCTTCGGGAAGGTCGACGGGTCGTAGTAGCGGGGCGTCGCCGAGGCGTGCGCCGTCTCGGTCAGGATGCCGATCTGGTTGTGGTAATACGGCGCGGTCCGGGCGCCGCCGTTCCACCAGATGTCGTACGACTGACGGGCCAGCGCACCACCCTTGTCCTCGCGCTCCAACCGCTGGCCCATCGCGTCACCGACGAGGTTGACGCCCCGGACCACCTGCGGGTGGATGTTCGGGTTCAGCGGATCCTCGTAGGGCGGGATGCTGATCCGGGCGGGGAAGACCGCCGTCTGGTGCACGTTGTGCATGACCTGCGGGATCCACTCGTGGAAGAGCTGGCGCCCGACGTTCTGGGTCTCCTGCAGGTTGAACATGTACCAGTCACGGTTGTTGTCGTGGCCGGCGTACTTCTGGTACAGCTCCGGGTAGCCGGCGTCCTGGTACGGGCCGCCGAGGTTCTTGCGGTACCACTCGGCGACCTTCGTTCCGCCGTCCGGGTTGACGTTCGGCACCAGCAGGGTGACGACGTTGTCCCGGATCGCCCGCGCCTCGGGCGTCTCGCTGGTCACCAGGTCGTACGCGAACTGCGGCGCGGTCTGGTGCCCCGCCACCTCCGTGGAGTGGATGCCGAAGTCGACCCAGGCCACGGCCTTGCCGTTCTTCGCCAGCTCACGCGCCTCCTTCTCGGAGAGCGTGTCGCCCTGGGAGAGCCGGACGGAGGTCTCCCGGTACCGCTCGAGGTTCTCGTCCTTGAGGTTCTTCTCGGAGGAGACGATCGCCATCAGCTGCGGCCGGCCCTCGCTGGTCTTGCCGATCTCGACCAGCTTCATCCGGTCGCTGGCCTTGTCCAGTTTCCGGTAGTAGTCGGCGATCTGCTCGTAGGTGGCGAGCTTGAAGTCGGCGCACGGCACCCAGCCGAGCACGGCCTCCGGCTTCGGTACCCGTTTGTCCGCGGTGGCCACGGATCCGGACGTCAGCACCGGCGTACCGATCATCGCCAGCACGCAGGCGACCGGGATCGCGGTACGAGACAGTCTTCGTTTCACCTGACATCCCTTCACGTTGAACGACGAAAAAGGGACCGAGAGGGCGGCCGCGCCAGATCGGACTCGGTCGATTCAACAGGTTTCGATGAGTTTCGGGAACGCCGGCGGCCGCAATTGAGGAAATCTTGAGGCTTCATCGTGGTCGCGCGACGAGGCCGCGCGGCCCGCACACACGGCGGTCGGTGGCGGCGCAGATTCGTAGGCGACGAATTCGCCAACGGCACCCGGGAGCGGCCGATCCACTCGACACGTGTGGACACGGCATCCGGTTCACCGGCGAGAACAAGCCCATAAAGCCGGACATGGAGAGCTCGTCACCCTGTCGGACGGCCACGGCACTGTGTTTCCATCTCTCCCATGATCGAGCTCGGCACACCACGAGTGACCGACCTCGCGGCGGCACCCGCGCGCCGCCGCACTCTTCACATCCTGCTGAGCCTCCAATCCCTGTCGATCGTGCTGGTGTCGGTGAATCGGCTCAGCGACCTCACTCTCGGGTTCGTCGCGCCGAACGAGTTCCTGCGCTGGTCGATCTCAACAACATGGTCCTCGGCCTGGTCACCGTGCTCATCACGTACCTGACGTACCAGCACCTGCTCGCCCTGACCGACCGGCGCGGCCTGGCCCGCCGTTTCCTCGACCTCACCTTCGTCGTCGCGGCCTACCTGTACGCGACGAGCTACGGCAGCCACGAGATCACGAACTATTGCACGGCCGATTCTGCGCGGACACCATGGGCGACCCCTGCCGCATCGTCGCCTTCAACGACGACGAGTTCTCCCACTACCTGTTCTTCGCCGGCTTCCTACTACTCAATCTCGTCGTCATGTTTGCCCAGGTCACGGCTCCGGACCGGGCTCGACTGCCCATCGTGGACTGGGTGCTGCTGACCGCCAACGCACTGTTCATCGCGGCCGGGGTCGTCGCGAACCTGGCGTTCGAACAGATCGGCCTCGACCTGTACGTGGTCGCGGCCATTGCCGCGCTCTCCGTCATCCTGCTCTGGTGTCAGTAGGGCTGCGCGGTAGGGCGAGACGCGACCGGCGTATCGGATCGACGCCGCACCCCATTGTTTGAGTCGGTGAAAGCGAGTTCCCGTCGTTACGCTTCCGCGGAGCCTGGATCGGCACGAATACGCCGAATGCCAAGTGCGTTCTGTCCTCGAAGAGCAATCGCGTTATGCGGCGGCGGGCACGCAGAGACAGACGGTTTCGCGACTTCGAAACGCGGATGTAGGGCGGAAGGGCGGTTCCGCCCTACACGCGCGTCACTGGGTGAGTTCGGCGACCTGCTCGGCCGTCAACCGGGGCGTGTCGGCCGCGGCGGGCGTGCGCAGCGCGGCGGGAGACGGGTCTGCGGGTCGCCGCAGGTGCCAGTCCGTCGTGGCCTGGTACGCGGCCACCACCGACAACAGCCGGTCCTCGGCGTACGGAAGACCGCCGAGGATGGTGCCGATCGGCACCCCGGCGGCGGTGAACCCGATGGGGAACGCGATCTCCGGCAGACCCAGGATGTCGAAGGGCACCGGATCGGTCTGCACCACCACGTCGCAGACGTCGAAGAGCTCGTGCAGGACCCGTTCCATCAGCAGCAGCCTGGCCCGCTGCCCCGTGACGAACTCGTTGCCACCCATCAAGGCGCCCTGCAGCCAGCTGGTCACCGAGACACCGAAACCACGCAGGTCGGTTCGGAGGTACGGCATGAACGGCTCGCTGCGCTCGGGCAGGCGAACGTTGTTGAAGGTGCCGCCGGTCAGCTGGCTCCACCCCTCCGGCAGGGTCACGTCGACCAGCGTGACACCGGGGATCGCGGCGAGTTGCGCCAGGTACGCCTGCCGCGCCCGCGCGCTGGCCGAGGTGCCGTCGGCGAATCCGGGCAGCACGCCGATGCGGGTCTCCCAGCGCAGCCTGACCCGGTTCCGCCGGTACACCGGGGTGGCCGCGTCGATCAGGTCGGGCACGCCGGGCAGGCCCTGGCTTCGCGGGTCCGCCGGATCCGCACCCGCCATCGCGGTCAGCATGATGGCGGCGTCCTTGGCGTCGCGGGCCAGCGGACCGGGGTGGTCGCGGGTGTAGGTGAGTGGAATGATGCCGGCCACCGAGACCCTGCCCATGGTGGGCTTGAGGCCGGTCAGGTTCTGCGCGTTGGACGGGGAGGTGATCGAGCCGCCGGTCTGGGTGCCGATGCCGGAGGTGGCCATCCGGCCCGCCACCGCCGTGGCGGTGCCGGTGGACGACCCGCCGGGGTCGATGTTGCGGTTGGTGGGCGCCCAGGCGTTCACCGTGGTGATCACGCCGGCCGGCGTGGTGGCCCGGGTGGTGGCCAGCGGACCCATCTGGGTCTTACCCAGCAGGATCGCGCCGCCCGCCTTCAACCGGGCGACCGCTGTGGCGTCGTAGGGCGGCACGAAGTTCTCGAACAGGAAGGAGTTCGCGGTGGTGCGCACCCCTTCGGTGTAGTAGTTGTCCTTGATCGCCAGGGGGATGCCGTGCAGCGCGCCTCGCCGGGGCCGCCGGGCCGCGTCCCGCGCCGAGGCGATCGCCGCGTCGGCGAGCACCAGGTTGAACGCCTGGTAGATGCCGTCGTACGTGGAGATTCGTGCCAGCATGGCCTCGACGAGCCGCTGCGGGGTGAGCTTGCCGGCGCGGATGAGCCAGGCCGCCTCGGCGATGGTGAGCTCGGTCGGATCGGCCAGCGCCTCCGGGCGTGGCTTCGTGTAGGCGTTGGGCTGGTCCAGCGACGGTTCCCGCCTGCCCGCCGGCGCGCCGCTCGCCGTGGCCATCGAGGGCAGCGCGACGGTGACGCCCGCGGCGGAGGCGGTGGCCAGCACGGCGGCACGGGCCAGGAACGCCCGGCGGTCGATCGAACGGTCGAGTGGTTCGCCAGTCATGCCTTCCGCCATTCGGTGCTGTTCGCGGGGTAGAGGACGGGCGCGTGCTGCTGGGACAGCGCCTTGGCGACGTCGGGGTCGGTGCTGCCCGGCACGGGCAGCTGGTACGCGGCCAACGTCGCCACGGTGCCCCGCAGGAACGAGCGCAGCGACGCGAGTACGGAGTCCTGGCCCGGCGAGCCGGTGTCCGGATCCGGGGTGTTACCCGGCGGAAGCTGGTCCAGGTCGATGCCGAGCGCGGCGAGTCGGGCCCTGATCAGGATGTTCAGCTCGGCGTCGGTCGGTGGAGTAGGGGCCATGCGCTTCCTCCATCTGATGCACGCGGGTGTGCCGTTGCGCGAAATGATCTGAACCTAGGCCCGTCCTGGTGATCTGAATGCGCAGCACGCATGGAAATTGAGGAATATTTGAGTCTGCCGTCGGGAGTCCGCTCCCCCACCGATGCACGAGGGCCTGCTCCGCCCCGTGGGGTGGAACAGGCCCTCGTGTCGAACCGGTGGCACGGGTCGGCGGCGCCGACCCGTGCCCGGCCGCCTGTCGACGGCTGCGGTCAGGCGGTCGCCACGCCGAAGACGTGGATGACGCCGCCGTCGGCGTTGGTCGGCAGCGTCAGGCTGGCGAGTTGCTTGCCCGGCCGCAGCTCGATCGGGGTGGTCGCGAAGACGTACGTGCCCACCGGGTCGATGCCACTGCCCAGCACGTCGCGGTACGCGGTGTGCACGGCGGTGAGGTTGCCGAAGGACGGCTGCTGGGTGCCGCCGGCCAACGTCCAGTCGCTGAAGCCGATCTCCGCCTGCTGGGTGGTGCCGTCGGTGTACGTGAGCGTCACCGTGCCGCTCGCGGCGCCGAAGGCGGCGCTGCCGAGCACGCTCAGCTTCGTGTCACCCGCGCCCGGGGCGACGCGCAGCACCTGGTTGCCGCCGCCGACGAGGATGTTGTCGGGGTCACCGGGGGCCACGTTCGGCCAGGTGAAGTCGAACCCGTTGACCGCGACGGTGGAGCCCGGCGTCACCCCGGCGGCCTTGAGGGCCGTGGCGGAGTAGCTCCACCCGCCGGTGTCGAAGTTGGCCTGGGGGTTGCTGTCGTCGGCCGAGATCCCGTTGTTGTTCAGGTTCCACAGCACACTGTCGCGTACGGCCACCGTCACCGGGAGCGTCACGGACGGCAGCGCCTGGCCGGACGAGGTGGCGGCGGTCACCGAGACGGTGTAGGCACCGGGCTTGAGGCCGGCGTCGGCGGAGACGCGCAGCGTCCGGACACCGAGCCCGTCACCGGAGAGCCGGAAGTCCCCCTCGGCGGGGGTCACGGTCAGCCCGGCGGGCGCGCTGACGTGCCAGCGGACCGTGGCCGGGTCGTCGGTGAGCGCCTGGACCTTGTAGGTCGTCTCGGCGGAGCTGCCCGGCTCCACCTTCATCGCCTGCGGGCTGACACCGGTCAGGTAGGGACGGCCGTGCCCGAACGACGGCGGCGCGTCCGCGGACGATCGTCCCCAGGACGGGCTGGGCTTGCTGCCGAGCACGTAGTCCAGCTTGCCGCCCTTCTCGACGAGCGAGGCGGGGACCCAGGTCCTGGTCGACTTCATGCCGTTGACCCGCAGCGACTGGATGTACAGGTTCTTCGCCGAGGCGTCGGGAGCGTTGACCGTGATGCCGCGGCCGTGTCCGGTGTCGATCACCGCGCGGGTGAAGAGCGGCGCGGTGAGCACTAGGTCGGCGCGGCTCGGGTTCTGCGGGTACAGGCCGAGCGCGGAGAAGACGTACCACGACGACATGGTGCCGGCGTCGTCGTTGCCGGGGATGCCGCCGGGGGTGTTGCTCCAGAGCTGGTCGACGACCGCGCGGACCGTCTCCTGGGTCTTGTGCGGAACGCCCAGGTAGTTGTAGACGTACGGCGCGTTCATGTCCGGCTCGTTGGTGGGGTCGTAGCGCGTGAGATCCCGGGCGGAGAAGTCGAAGGTGCCGTCCGGGGTGCGGAAGAAGGCGTCGAGCCGCTGCTCCGCCGCCTTGTCGCCGCCCATTGCCCGGGCCAGACCGGCCACGTCGGAGTAAACCATCCAGGTGTAGCGGGCGCTGCTGCCCTCGACGAACCCGTTCTCGGTCGCCGGGCTGAAGGACCGCTCCGCCCATGCGCCGTCGGACTTGCGGGCCCGCGGGTAGCCGCCCTGCGGGGTCGCCGTCAGGTCGAACACGTTGCGCCAGTTCCCCGAGCGGTCGAGGAAGGTCTTCTGGTTGGCGTGGTCGCCGAGCCGTCCGGCCAGTTCGGCCAGGCCGAAGTCGGCGACGGCGTCCTCCAGCGTCTCGGCCGCGCCGCCCCAGCAGGAGCAGCCGTCGGCCGGGACGTAGCCGAGCTCGAGGTACTTGTCCAGGGCGGGACGCTGACCGACGCAGGCGACGTTGCAGCCGGCGCTGTCCGAGTCGTTCGCCGTCGGGACCGTGGCGGCGGTGATCAGTGACCGGAGGGCGCCCCTGGCGTCGAAGTCCCGGCCACCGAAGGCGTAAATGCCGGCGAGCGCCGGGGCCGAGGGGTCACCGGACATGACGCTGGTCTTGCCGTTGCCCAGCAGCCAGCGGTCCCACTCGCCGCCGCGCTGAGAGGCGTAGTTGAACAGCGACTGCGCATAGTCACTGCCGGCCTTCGGATTGATCAGGGTCATCAGCTGCACCTGGGCGCGGTACACGTCCCAGCCGGAGAAGGTGCCGTACTGGGCCTTCTGCCCCTTGGCCAGCCGGTGAAGCTTGCCGTCGGCGCCGACGTAACGGCCGTCGACGTCGTTGGTGAGCGTGGGTTCGAGCATCGAGTGGTACAGCGCGGTGTAGAAGGTGCTGACCTGGTCGGCGGTGCCGCCCCCGACCTTGATCTTGCTCAGCTCCCGCTGCCACGCCTCGGTGGCCTCGGAGCGGACGGCGTCGAAGGTCTTCTTCTGCGGGTTCTCCGCCCGCAGGTTGGCCTCGGCGTTCTCCAGGCTGACGTAGGAGATGGCCACCTTGACGCCGACCTGCTTCGTGCCGCCGGCGAAGGTGACGTACGCGCCGGAGCCCTTGCCCGCCGCCGGGTAGCCGTTGTCGAATCCGGTGCCGCCCGTGGCGGAGGAGCCACCCGGCGTCACGGTGCCGTCCTGCCAGGTGCCGAACCGGGCGAACGGCTGGTCGAAGTGCGCGGTGAAGTGCACGGTGTACAGGCCCGTACGGTTGTTCGCGCTCTGCGGGCCGCAGAAGTTGCCCGCGGTGACCGATCCGGTGACGGTCCGGGCCTTGGGGTCGACCTGGACGGTGGCGTCGGTGCTGCCGGTCTCCGAGTTGGCGGTACGGAACAGCATGCTGGCCGGCTGGTCGGCCGGGAATCCGAACCGGCCCGATCCGGTGCGCTCGGTGGTGGTGAGCTCCGCGGACGCGCCGCTGTCGAGGCCCACCCGGTAGTACCCGGCCCGCGCCGTCTCGTCGGCGTGCGAGAAGTCGCTCGCGTACTTCGCGTCGGAGGTGTCGGCCGTGGGTGAGGAGTCGACGTCACCCACGTACGGCATGATCGGGATGTCGCCCGCTCCGCCGTTGCAGCCGACGCCGTTGAGGTGGGTGAGGCTGAAGCCGCGAATCCGGGTCGCGCCGTACTCGTAGCCACCGGGCGCGGGGGTGGAGACCTGGTTGCCGCGGGTGGTCTGTGGACTCCAGGCGAGCATGCCGAAGGGGCGTACCGCCCCCGGGTAGGTGTTGCCCAGATTGGTGGAGCCGATCAGCGGGTTGACGTAGGAGACGGGGTCGCTGACCAGCCGCGTGGCCGGGGCGGCCGAGGCGGGGGTGCCCGCGGCGGCTGCCGCGAGCGCGGCTACGGCCGCGGTCGCGATTCCGGCGAGGGTTCGACGTCGTGCGGTGTGTGCCGCACGCGCCAGTGGGTCTGACACAGTAGATGCCCTTCAGTTGACGGACCGTGTGCGCGGTGAGCACGGCGGATCTGACGCTCCACCGGTGCTCCATCCACACGGGAGGGCTGTCCCGCACCGTTCTGACAACGTTGTCGGAAGCCAACGAAGGATGTTCTTCCTTCACCGGAGACGTGTCAAGATCTCGGGTGAAGGACAGGAATCCGGATCGGTCCGACCTCCGCCTGATCCGGCCGGACCCTCGGCTCGCCGCGACGGCGACCGGGAACGCGGTGACCCCGCTCCGATCGGCTGGAGCCAGGCTCCCCGGCTCTCCGGCGTCAGCGGTGGCCGGCGGGCGCCGCCGGGTCCGGTTGACGCGGCCGCGCTGCTGGGTCGGCCGCCGCAGGGCGCTCGCGGGGTGGCAGTCCGCGTCGGGCCCGCACCATCTCCCGCAACCGGTAGGACCAGGCGGCGAGCAGCAGCAGGAGCAGTCCCGCCCCGAGTGACCAGGCGAGCAGGTCGGCCGGGTTGCGCACGGCGGGCAGGGTGACCGCCAGCGCCACCGTGGAGACGCCCGGAAAGATCAGGCCCATCGCCAGCGCCTGGGCGACGTGGCCGTCGCGCTTACGCTTCCAGTAGGAGCTCTCCCAACCGAAGATCGTGGCGTTGCCCGTGTACCGGGCGATGGCCGGGCTCAGGACCTGCTCGATGTACTCACCGGCGATCCGGATGTCCCGGTACTGCGACACGACGTTCAGACCCAGCGCGGCGCTGAGCAGCGGGAGGAGCAGCAGCAGGCGAAGGTCCGCCCGCTCGGCGAGGATGAAGCCGGCCACCGCCGCGACGACGGTCAGGTGCAGGCCGATCACGTTCTGGTTGTGGTTCGCCTTGCGTTCGATGGTGCTGCGGATCGCCGCGGCGTCCGCCAACGCGGCGGTCAGTGCCCGGTTCTGCATCTCCTCGGTCATGGCGCTCCCTCCCGTGCGCGACGCCCTCCGGTGTAGCAACCGCGATCAATCCGGACAGTGCGAGCGGGCGGCCCCGGCGCAGACGACGGCCGTGGCCGGCGCGAGACGATCCGCGCCGGCCACGGCCGGGAATGGTTCAGCTGGTGTACGCCTCCACCTCCCAGAGCGAATGGCCCCACGGCGTACCCCGGGCGGTGCCGTAGATCCGCAGGTAGCGGCCGTTGGCGCCGAGCGCGGAGTGCTCGTCCACACCCCCGTCCGCCCCCGTCACGGTCTTCACGTCGACCCAGGTGGTGCCGTTGTTCGAGGTCTGGATGACGTACGAACTGCTGTAGGCCGCCTCCCAGGAAAGCTTGACCCGGCCGATCGCGGTCGGGCTGCCCAGGTCGACCCGGATCCACTGCGGGTCGGAGAAGGCGCTCGACCAGCGGGTGGTGAGGCTGCCGTCGACCGCCTGCGCGCCGGACATGCCCGCCCCCTCGTCGCTGGAGGTCGACGTCGGCTTGTTCAGCAGCAGATTGGCGCCCGGCGGGCCGGTCGGGCCGCCGCTGTCGCCGTACACCTCGAACTCGAAGAGGGAGTAGCCCCAGGCGGTGCCCCGGGTGGTGCCGGTGAGACGGACGTACCGGCCGCTGCCGGTCAGGCCGGTCAGGTCGTCGACGCCGCCGTCGCCGCCGGTCACCGTCCGGATGGTGGTGAAGGTGACCCCGTCCGGCGAGGTCTGGATCTGGTACCCGCTGGCGTACGCGGCCTCCCAGGTCAGCTTGACCCGTTCGATGTCGTACGTCGCCCCGAGGTCCACGTCGATCCACTGCGGATCACCGAACGCGCTGCCCCACCGGGTGCCGAGCGCGCCGTCGAACGCGTTGGCGGCGACGAACGCCCCCTCGACGCTGGACGCCCTGGCCGGCTTGCCCCGGGCCAGGTTGCTGCCCGGGTCCGGTCCGGGCCCGCCGCCGGTCGAGAGGGTGAACTCGTCGACGTCGAAGTACGGACCGCTGCCCTTGAACACGAGGTAGAGCGTGCGGGTGCCGGTGGGGGCGGTGACTGCGCCGGTGACCGTGGCGAAGGTGGCGTACCCACCGGTGGGTACCACCGTCGCCTGACCGACCAGCGGGCCGGTGGGCGAGTCGACGCGCAGTTCCAGGACCCCACCGCCGCCGGGCGGCGCGCCGACCCGGGCGCTGAACGACTGGACGCCTGTCAGGTTGTACGGGTGGAACGAGATCCAGTCGTTGTTGTCGACGTACCCGATCGCGGCGCCGCCGTGGGCGCTGCCCGGGTTGACGACCTGGATGCCGGAGGAGTCGCCGAAGTGCTCGGCCTGGCGCACCCGCGGTTGCAGGACGGCCTGGGTGTGCGTGGTCAGCGGCGGCTGTCCGCCTCCGCCCAGGTCGGTGTACTCGGCGTCGATGATGCCGAAGATGTTCGCCGCGGTGTCGTGCTCGCCGTCGACCGAGGTCTGGATGACCCCGGAGCAGCCCTGCACGCTGCTGAGCTGGTGGCCGTGCGAGTCGTGACCGAGAACGTAGTTCACCTTCACCCGGGCGCAGTTGACCGGGCCGTCCTGGGCGTCGGTGACGGTGACGGTGAACGGCACGGCGTCGCCGAAGGCGAACGTCTGCCCGTTCGACGGGGTGTTCACGGTGACCACCGGGGCGCTGTTGCCGACCGTGATGACGGTGCTCGCGGTGGCGACCTTGCCGGTGCTGTCCCGGACCGTCAGGGTCGGGGTGCGGGCGCCGTTGGTGGTGTAGGTGAAGCTCGGGTTGGCCGCTGTCGAGTCGGTGCTGCCGTTGTTGTCGAAGTCCCAGGCGTAGGTGAACGGGTCGCCGTCGGGATCGAGCGTGCCGGCCGAGGAGAACTGGACGGTCAGCGGGGCGACGCCGCTGGTCGGGGTGGCCGAGACGACCGCGCGGGGTGCGCGTCCCTCGCGGGCGTACTCGATGCGGTAGAGCGCCGAGTTGGCGTCGCCGTTGAACCAGCCGGTGCCGTAGTCGAGCACGTAGAGCGCCCCGTCCGGGCCGAACTCCATGTCCATGACCTGGGTACCGGTCCACGGGAACGGGTTGATCTTCAACGGTTGGCCGGCCGGGTCGAGCGTGACGTTCTTGATCCAGCGGCGACCGAACTCGCCGGCGAAGTAGGTGCCGTCGAAGTACTCCGGGAACGCCACGTCGGAGGTGCTGGCCGGGTCGTACCGGTAGACCGGGCCGCCCATCGGGGACAGGCCGCCGCCGGTGAACTCCGGCGGTGAGCCGGAGCCGCCGTACGGCAGCCAGGCCGGGACGGCCGGCGGCAGCTGGGTGATGCCGGTGTTGTGGGGCGAGTTGTTCACCGGCCCGCCGGCGCAGGCGAACTTCGGCCCGGACGGGCCGGAGGGGAAGGTGTAGTCGTTGTAGGCGTCGTTGCGGGCGGTGCAGTACGGCCAGCCGTAGAAGCCGGGCTGGGCGATGCGGGCGAACTCGACGTTGCCCGCCGGTCCCCGGTTCGGGTCGGCGGTGCCCGCGTCCGGACCGTAGTCACCGAGGTAGACGATGCCGGTGGCCTTGTCCACGCTCATCCGGAACGGGTTGCGGAAGCCCATCGCGTAGATCTCCGGGCGGGTCCGCGCGGTGCCCGGGGCGAACATGTTGCCGGCGGGGATGGTGTAGCCGCCCGCCGCGCTCGGCTTGATCCGGAGCACCTTGCCGCGCAGGTCGTTGCTGTTCGCCGAGGTGCGCTGGGCGTCGAAGGCCGGGTTGCGGCCGGGCCGCTCGTCGATCGGGGTGAAGCCGCTCGACTCGAAGGGGTTGGTGTCGTCGCCGGTGGACAGGTAAAGGTTGCCGGCCGCGTCGAAGTCCATGTCCCCACCGACGTGGCAGCACATGCCCCTGTTGGTCGGTACGTCGAGGATCAGGGTCTCGCTGGCCAGGTTGATGGTGTTGTCCGGGTTCACGGTGAAGCGGGACAGCCGGTTGACGCCGTCCCAGCGGGCGAAGTCGGCCGGGGTGCCGGTGGCCGGTGCGCCGCCGCCGGGGGTGTCCAGCGGGGGCGCGTAGTAGGCGTACACCCAGCGGTTGGTGGCGAAGTCGGGGTCGGCCTTGATCCCCTGCAGGCCCTCCTCGTCACCGGTGTAGACCGGCAGGGTGGCGGCGACCTTGGTGTTGCCGGCCGCGTCGGTGTGCCGGATCACCCCGTTGCGCGCGGTGTGCAGCACGCCCCGGTCGGGCAGCACGGTGAGGCTCATCGGCTCACCGGTCTCGGCCACGCCCTTGGCCAGCTCCACCTGCTGGAAGTTGCTGTCGACGGTGCCACCGCAGTCGGCGTCGGTCGCGCCGGCCGCGGTCATGATGCCGCCGAGCAGGTGTTGGCGGAAGTTCGGGTCGGCGTACGACTCGTCGGTGTGGCCCATGCCGGTGTACCAGGCGCGGCCGCCGGAGTAGTTCTGGCACCACGAGATGGGGTGGTCGTACCCCATGCTCCCGCCGGTGTAGGTGCTCTCGTCGAGGGTGGCGAGGACGTGCACGCTGCCCCGGGGGTTGGCGCGGTAGTTGTACCACTCGTCGAGCCGGGTCCACCGCTGTGGCAGCGTCTCCGTGGAGGGGTGCACGTGGTCGGCGACCTTGACGGTGGCCGTCTGGTTGGCCGGGTGGGAGGCGAAGTACGCCCCGACCAGCCCGCCGTACCAGGGCCAGTCGTACTCGGTGTCGGAGGCGGCGTGCACGCCGACGTAGCCGCCGCCGCCCTGGACGTAGCGCTCGAACGCGGCCTGTTGGCCGGCGTTGAGGACGTCGCCGGTGGTGGAGAGCCAGATCACCGCGGCGAACCGGTCCAGGTTGGCGTCGGTGAACTGTGTCGCGTCCTCGGTGGTCTCGACGGTGAAACCGTTGGCGGCGCCGAGTTGCTGGATGGCGGTGATGCCGGGGCCGATGGAGCCGTGCCGGAATCCGGCGGTCTTGCTGAACACCAGCACGGTGAACGGTGCGGCGCTGGCTGCGGGCGGAAGGGCGGTGATGCCGCCGAGCACGAGGATCGCGCTCAGCGCAGCACCGAGCCATGCTCTCAGGGGTCTGCGCACGGGGGGTCCTTTCGCGCGGTGGGGACGGCGTGCGCCGATCACGCCTCGGTGGTGGGGGGTGGTGGTCGGGCCTCGCTTGCCGCTCGCCCGGCGCGCCGACGCCACTACGAGCCTGAGATATGTAGATGTATCGTTGCCATCCGCCGGGCGGGCGTCAAGGGCTCTATCGCCATCTGTGAGAGCGTTATCTCCGCAGTTCAGAGGCGGCACGGCTGGACCGGTCGGGCATCTGCCCGAGACCGGCGAGAACGCGCCAGGTGGACCACGAGCGCTCCCGCGAGCCGAGGCACCGGTGGCGCCGCCGGTGCCCCGGGTCGCGCCGCGGCTCAGGCCGTCCAGGCGGGGCCCAGTACGTCGACGAGCTTCGCCCGGTCGAACACCCGGCTCCGGGACTCCTCGATGAGCTGCCGCGCCCGCTCGGCGACGGCTCCGACGAGCCGGCCGTCGCGCTTCACCACCACCCCGTCGACCAGCACGGTGTCGACGTCACTGGGACCGGCGTTGAGCACGATCGTGGTGACCGGCTCGTTCAGCGGACCGAGGTGGGGCCGCGACACGTCGACGAGGATCAGGTCGGCCCGCTTCCCGGGCCGGAGGGTGCCGATGCGATCCGACATGCCCCAGGCCTCGGCGCCCGCGACAGTGGCGAAGCGCAGCACGTCGCGGTGGTCGAGGTCGACGGTCGCGGGCGGCTCGTCGCGGGCCAGCGCCGCCGCGTTGGCCCGCCCACGCTCCGCGGCGAGCGCCAACCGCATCTCGCTGAACAGGTCGGTGCCGGCCCCGGCGACGGTGTCGGTGCCGAGTGCGGGGAGCAGGCCGTGCTCGATGGCCCGGCCGACGAGCGGGAAGGTCCCCATCGCCATCGACATGTCGATGGTCGGGCAGGGCGTGACGGTCCCGCCGGTGGCGGCGATGCGGGCGAGGTCGGTCTCGCTGAACTGCGCTCCGTGAGCGTGGTGCACGTCCGGACCGAGCAGGCCGAGACCGTCGAGGGTCTCGATGGTCCGGTATTTGCGCAGGTAGCCGGGGATGCCGGAGTGGATGCTGATCGGCACGCCCAGTTCCCGGGCCAGGTTGAAGTCGTACTCGGTGGTCTCCGGGGTGGCGAACTCCGGTCCGCGCAGGGCCAGGCCCATGGTGACACGGGCGCGGTCGTCGGCGAGCAGGTCGCGCATCCGGCGTACGTCGTCGGGGTGCCGTTCGGTGCTCTCGTGGAACCAGCGCATCACACCCTGACCGACGGGCGGGCCGTAGAGGTAGAGCGCCCGGATGCCGGAGTCCTGCAGCGCGCGGACGTTCTCGTCGGCGTGCATGGGAGTGGTGCCGATGTGGGACCAGTCGGCGACCGTGGTGATGCCGGCATTGAGGGCCTGCAGCGCACCCCAGAGGACACCGGCGTAGACGTCGTCGGGCTGGTACTTGTCGAGCAGGCCGGCGAGGACGACACCGAAGTAGCCGCCGAGGGAGACCTTGCCGCCGGCGCCACCGATGGCGCCCTGCCAGACGTGCCGGTGCGAGTCGACGAGGCCGGGCAGGGCCACCTTTCCGGCCGCGTCGATGACGGTGGCACCGGTGTCGTCGAGGTCGACGCCGATGGCGGTGATGGCGCCGTCGTCGATCCGGAGGTCCGCGCGGGGCAGGTCGCCGATCTGGTCGTCGAGGCTGATCACGTGGGCGTTACGGATGAGGATGCTGGACACGGAGGCACTCCAGGTATGAGAAGGACGGGCGCTATCGCGCGGTACCGGCCGCGAGGCCGGCGGAGGGGGACGTCGGTGGTTCCGGCCGCAGTCGGATGGCGGCGACGGCAGCCAGGCCGACCAGCGCCAACGCCGCGAACCCGGCCAGGGCACCGCGTGCTCCGGCGATCTGGCTGGCCACGCCGAGCCCGATGACCGGGATGGACAAGCCCGCGTAACTGGTGACAAACAGGGTAGCGAGCGTGCCGGCTCTTCGGTCCGCCGGACCGAGCTGCACGACCGTGGTGAGGCAAGCCCGGAAGAGCAGCCCGGCGGCGGCGCCGGTGACCGCGCCGCCCACGACGAAGGGGGCGAGCAGCGCCGTCCACACTCCAGCGACGATGAGACCGAGCCCGATCGGCATCGCCACGACGACGGCGCGCATCGCCGGGCGGGGTGGCAGCCGGCGCAGGCCGAGCTGGGCGATGGCGCCCGAGCCGAGCCCGATGAAGGCGACGAGACCGGCGAGGGCATGTGATCGGTGCCCCAGGGTGCCGGCGAGGAACGACGGGCTGAGCGCGCTGAACAGGCCGAACATCGCGAACGCCAGCAGGCCGCCGAGACAGGAGGCCACGAAGAGCAGGCGCCGCTCGGACGCCAGGGCGATCGGCCGCGACCAGGGTCGGATCACCGGCTGTTTGGTCTCCGGTACGACGGCCACCAGGAGCACGGCCAGTGCCAGCACCGCGCCGGTGATGACGTAGGGCAGTTCCAGGGGGGCCGGGGCCCACTCGGCGAGCGCGCCGGAGATCAGCGGACCGGCCGCGATGCCGCCCAGGTTGGCGGCGGTCGCCACGACCTCGGCGTGCGCCGGGGCCGTCTCCGGTCGGGCGTTGCGGTGCAGTTCGATCAGATAGGCGGTGGCAGGGCCGGAGAGCAGCCCGATCGACAGGCCGGACAGCACCCGGCCGAGCAGCACGCCCGGCAGCGCCGGCCAGATCACGAAGACCATGCAGGCCAGCAGTTGCACCGCCAGGGCGGCAGCGAGCACCGGACGGCGTCCGACGCGTTCGGCGCGGGCTCCGGCGAGCAGCAGTCCGGCCACCACACCGACGACGTAGACGGCGAAGACGAGGCTCACCATCGTCGTACCGAAATGGTCCCGGCGCTGGTAGAGCACGTAGAGCGGGGTCGGCACGGAGCCGGCCGCCATCGTCGCGCCGTACGCGGCGGCGACCAGCGCGAACCCGGCCCGGTGGGTGGTGGTGCGAGGCATGCGACGAGCTTGGTCCGGGCACCCATCAGGATCCAATATCAATTACGGATGCAGTTATCTGAACCTGAGATAATGGTCGGGTGGATGTCCGAGAACTCAAGGTCTTCCTGGCCGTCGCCGAGGAACGAAGCTTCACCCGGGCCGCTGAGCGCCTGCACATCGCGCAGTCCGCCGTCTCCACCACGGTACGCGCGCTGGAGCGGGACCTCGGCACGACGCTGTTCGATCGGACGACCCAACGGGTCGAGTTGACCGAGGCCGGGCGAGCCCTGCGACCCGAGGCCACCCGGATCCTCGCCTCCCTCGAAGCGGCCCGCGAGACGGTCGCCCACGTCGGGCAGGGACTGCGTGGCACCCTGCGCCTCGGCATCCTGCACGGCCTCACCCCTGGCCGGGTCCGCGAGGCGATCGCCGCCTTCCGCGCCGAGTTCCCGCTCGTGGAGATCTCGTTGACCGCCCCCGGCGGCCGCGGCTCGCTCGATCACGTGGAGCGCATCCGGGACGGTTCGCTGGAACTGGCCGTGGTGATCACCCTCGGGTCCGAGCCGGGGATCCGCCGACAGGTGCTCTCGACCGACGAGGTCGTCCTGGCCTGCCCACCCGAGCATCCCCTGGCCGGCCGGGACGGCGTCGACCTCGCGGACCTGGCGGGCGAGTCGTTCATCGAGTTCCCGCCGGGCTGGGGCGTCCGATGCGCGGTGGATCAGTCGTTCGCCTCGGCGGGCGTGCAGCGCCGCAGCACGATCCAGATGAATGACATGTCGACGATCCTCGACCTGGTACGCCTCGGGCTCGGGGTCGCCTTCGTGCCCGCTTCCGTCGCCGATCAGAACGCCGACCTGCGTTTCCTGCGGGTGCGGCACAACCCGCCCGCGTACCAGATCGCGATCGCCGCCGCCGCCGATCGTCCGCTCGGCCCGGTCGCCCAGCAGTTCCTGCGGATCGCTCAGTCGATCACCGGCGGCCGGCCCGCCTCGTAGGCGCACCACCCGGTCCCGGCCCTCAGTGTGCCCAGCCGGCGGCGTGCATGGCGTTGTGGAACCAGCCACCCGAGTCCATCGGCCCGACCGTGCCGCCGGACGGCGTCCCGGCGCCGGGGAGCTTGGCGACGTCCTCGGCGAGCGTGTCCTTGCCGATGTGCGGCAGCGCCGCGACGGCCTCGTCGGCGGGCATGCCGGCGACCACCTCCGGGTGGCGCCGGATGTAGTCGCCGACGTGCCGGATCACGGCCGCCAGCCGCCCCTGGAGCAGGGCCGGGTCGGGCTCGTCCGACGTCGGCACCAGGCCTCGCACCTCCCAGGCATCGGTGAGCAGCGGCGCGAGCCGGCGCCCCGACCGGTCGAAGAACTCGAGACCGCCCTTCGCGCGGAGGTTCCGGTCGCTCAACATCTCGCCGACACTGGCGTACGCGTGCGCGAAGGTGTTGTCGGTCGCGATCACCACCGGCTGAACGTCCGTGGTCGCGGCCGGCTCGGTCGGCAGTCGGGTCATGGCACTCCCCCTTCGGATCTGCGCGGTTCCAGACAGCCCCGGTCGGCCGAGTGCCGCCTCCCGCAGCCTAGCGACGCACATCAATGGGATGGCTCCGCCGGCATGCGCCAGCCGATGACGGCCGTGACCCGTCAGCAACCGGGCAGCGGAGTCCACGCCCGGCACGGCGCAGCTGTCTAGACTTCCCACCGTGGTGGACACCGGAGTCGATGAGCGGGTCACCGAGGCATGGACGCGGATCGAGGACGCGCTGGGTCGTGTCCTGCCGGCATCACTGGGGCAGCTCTCCGCGCCGGCCGAGACGCCGGAGATCGACGCGGTGGAGGCCGCCCTGGCCGTGTCCCTGCCGGAGGATTTCCGCGCCGGTCTCCGCGTGCACAACGGAACCGGTTGGGCCCACTCCGCCCCGGGTCAACCCAGCCCGGTGCCGCTGGATCAGCTCTACGGCACGGACCAGATCATCGAGGCGACCCGGATGTGGCGCGACAACCATCATCCGGAGCCGGATTGGGACGGTCCTCGGGTCTGGGCGCACTTCGTCGACGAGGAGATGCTCCGCCTGAACGGGCCGGTGCGGCCGGTCGTGGGCTCGCCGGGCGCGGTGGTGGTGGGTGGCATGAACGGCGACGTGCACTGGCTGCTCGACCTTGACCCGGCCCCGGGAGGAACGCCCGGACAGGTGGTTCGGGTCGATGTCGAGTGCGCCTCGTGGGACGTGCTGGCGCCGTCCTGGACCCAGCTGCTCGTCCGCTACGCCGAGGATCTGGAACTGTTCGCCGCCGATCCTGACAGTTCGACGTTGACTATCGATCAGGACTTCGGACCGGAGTGCGAGTGGGGCACGTCGTTCGACCTCTGGGGTACGCGGCCCGCCTGGCTCCGGGACGTCCAGGCCCGCAATCCGTACCGGTGATCGCGCGGAGCTGTGGCGGCTGATCGGACGGGTCGTAGGCTGCGCCGCGACCCCGCTGGGGCAACTACCCGAGGTACTGCCGGTGCTCGTGGTCGCCGGCGGCGATGTCCTGGTCCAGGTCACCGTGCCGCAGCTCGACGCGGCGCGGGCCGGTCCGGCGGACGAGTTCGGCAAGCGCGGGGAGGTCGACGGTCGGCCCGGCTCGATCCGCCGCGCGTACGCCGACGACCAGGTCGTCGCCGCTCTCCCAGCGGCCGGTCTGCCGCGGCGGTGAGGTGAGCCAGTACCCGTCAGGCGAGAGCCGGGTTCCCGGGACCGGGACGGCGGCCAGCGCCGGCACGGGGCGGGCCCGGGTCGTCGCGACAGTTCTCGCCGTGACCGGCGTCGTACGGGGTCGTGGCGCCACCAGCAGGATAAGGCCGAGCAGGGCCAGGGCGGCCACGGCGTCGAGCCAGTAGTGGTTCCCGGTGAGGACCACGATGCTGAGGGTGAGCAGCGGGTGCAGCAGCCAGAGCCAGCGCCACCGACTGCGGCCGGCGGCGATCAGGACGAGGGCGACCACCGTGGCCCAGCCGACGTGCAGGGAGGGCATGGCGGCGTACTGATTGGAGAGGGTGTCGGTGGCGGGATCCCCGTAGGCGCGCGGCCCCACCAGCTGCCCCGTGTCCAGCACGCCGGTGGTCGAGAGCAGGCGCGGTGGGGCCATGGGTACGAGCGCCTGGATGGCGAACCCCACCGCGGTCAGCACCGCGAGGAGCGTCCGTGCCCACCGGTAGAGGGCGGGGCGGAACAGGTACGTGAACAGCAGCAGCGCGCCGGTGGCCGGGAAGTGCACCGAGGCGTAGTACATGTTCGCCGCGCGGACCAGGCCGTCGTGTGAGAGGACGCCCTGCTGCAGCGTCGCCTCGTCCGGCAGCGCCAACGTGCGTTCCAGCGCCCAGATGTGGGTGGCGTTGTCGTACGCGGTGGAGAGGTCACCGACGACGAAGAGCCGTCCGATCTTGTACGCCAGGAACAGGGCGGCGACGAGCAGCAGTTCCCGGAGGGGGTGCGGGCGCTTCCCGCGGTCGTCGGCACCCACGGCGTTCCTTTCGCGACGAGGGGTTGGGCGGGCGACGGGGCTGGTTCGTCGCCCGCGCACGGCGGCGGCCCTTCCACCGGACGGCCGGTCGGGTGGGGACGCGCTCAAGAGGGCTTCGGCTCGGGGTCGAGCCGCAGGCGGACTGGGTTGCGCTGAGCAGGCGGGGCCGCCCGCCGCCTGGGTCAGGTGGGCGGTGCGGCGCGACCGAGGGGAAGACCGTCGCGCAGTTGCGCGATGCTCATCCGGACGAGGTCGGGAAGGGGCCTGTCGGTGGCCCCCTCGGCCCAGAGGGTGACGACCGCGCGCATCGCGAATCCGGGGACGGCGGCCAGCAGGTGCGGGGCGAGGTCACGCTCGACGTCGGCGCCGGTCCGCTCGGCGATGACCTCGGCGATCATCCGCTCGACGTGACCGAGCGCCGCCAGTTGCTGCGCCAGCATCGCCGGGTTCTCGGCGCAGACGCGCGCCAGCGTGGCCGCGTCGCGCTCCCGTTCACCGAGCATTTCCATGATCATGTCGGGCAGGACGTACGCGAGGGAGTCCCACACCGGTTCGCCGGCCGGTCGGGCGCGCAGCGCTTCGACGAACGTGGTGACCCGCTGCAGGATCCGGTCGAGGATCGCCTCTTCGCGGCTCGCGAAGTAGTTGCGGAAGGTCCGGGGCGAGACGTCGACCGCGGCGGCGACCGCTTCGGCCGTCACCGCCTCGATGCCACTCTCCGTCATCAGTGACCACGCCGCATCGCTGAGCGCCGCGCGGGTCGCGCGTTTCTTCCGCTCACGGAGGCCGACGTCCGAGGTCACGGCACAACTATCCGCGCGGCTTTCTCGGGCGGCAAAGTTTCCAAGTCGGAAAAATCGTGGAATGAGTCACATTCATGATCCGCTACGGAGAGCAACCGAAGGTCGGCGCGAACGGGTGCCGGCGGGCCGGCCCCGCCCCGGCGGTCGGAACGCGGCGAGGATCACCGCCCGGTGTCACGTCGCCTCGCGGCGGCCGGAACGGGACGAGCGGCGCTCCCGCCTCGACGACACCCCCACCCGGCGCTCGGCGCGCTGCTCCCATCCCGCGGGCGGGGCGGCGCCCCGGCGCGCGGCGACGACCACCGCGGCGGTCGCCACGACGGTGAAGACCGCCACAGCCGCGAAGGCCGTCAGGGTCTGCCGATCGAGACTGGTCACCGGGATGCCGCGCTTCGCCTGCCAGGTGACCGCGGCGAACACACCGGTGCAGGCGAGACCGGCGATGCGGACCAGCCGGGCCCGGACCCGTTCGTCGCGGAGCCAGCCGCGGCCGGTCGCGAGCACCCCCAGGATCGCCGCCACGAACAGCAGCACCTGGATCGCGTGCAAACCGACGAAGTGCGGTACGCGCAGGTCCCCGCCGGTCGTGCTCCAGTGGGTCAGGAACATCCCGTTGCCGTCGGGGTCGCCGATGCCGTGGCCGCCGTTCATCGACACCGGGTCGCCATTGGCGTCGGTGACCGTCCGGGGCCCCGCCGAGTTGCTGAGCCAGAGCGCCACCACCATGCTCGCGGCGGCGAGCCCGAGCCCGGCGCGCAGGGCACTGGTCGTGGCGCGGTCGCCGGTGCGTTGGATCAGGACCAGGATCGCGACGACCAGGGTGATCAGCAGGAGCGGTCCGACGCCGATGGAGAAGACCCTCCGCACGGTCTCCGCGACCGGCTCGGCGTTGTTGTTGAAGTGGCTGACGGTCCCGTGCGCGGCAGCGTAGACGACGGCGCCGACGTCCAGCAGGCCGGCGACCGCGAAGACCGTGCCGAGCCACCAGCCGAGACGACGGCCCCTGCGCAACGTGCTGAGCAGCCACGCCAGCGTGAGCCCGTACACCCCCATGGCGAAACCGAACTTCATCGGCTTCACCCAGACCGACTCGCCGAGGAGCAGTCGATCGTCGACGAACGCCGCGGCGGCGGCGAAGAGCGTCAGGGTGAACATGAGCATCACGTTGGCCACGAGCGGGCGGTGCCAGCCCCGCATCGCGCGCAGAGCGGTGGCAAGGATGGTCATCGACTCCCCCACGAGGATCGGCAGTCCCAGCTCCGCCGGACCGCCTTCGGACGATGACCACCAGCCTTCCGGAGCGCGCGTCGGCCAACCATCCGATGTGCCCCCGCAGCACCGCGCCGGTTTACCCCCGGCCGAGCCGGGGGCTAACCCCCGGCCCGGGGTGTTCAGCCGGCGCTAACCCCCGGCCATCGCGCCGAGGACGATGAACGGCTCCTCGCCGGCGACGACCCGCTCGGGCAGCGGCGCGTCGGGCGAGGAGTTGGAGAGGTCGTCCTCGCAGGCGTAGAAGCGGACGAACGCGCGGCGCTCGCCACTGTGCCGGTCCCGGATGGTCCCGAGCAGCATCGGGTACCGCGCCTCGAGGGCGTCCAGCACCCGGCGCTGGGTGACCGGGCTCTCCTGCCCGGACACCTCCAGCTTCACCTCTCCGGTGACGTGCGCCAGGGTCTTCAGATGAGCCGGGAGGACCACCCGGATCACGGCAGCACCTGGACTTCCACGGAGAGCACGGGCGGCAGGTCCCGGACGATCGGCGCCCAGCTGTCACCGTCGTCGGCGGAGTGGTAGACCTGGCCGCCGGTGGTGCCGAAATAGATCCCGCACGGGTCGAGCGCGTCGACCGCCATCGCGTCCCGCAGGATGTTGACGTAGCAGTCGGACTGCGGCAGGCCCCGGGTCAGCGGCTCCCACTCGTCGCCTCCGGTGCGGCTGCGGTACACGCGCAGCTTCCCCTCCGGCGGGTAGTGCTCGGAGTCGCTCTTGATCGGCACGACGTAGATCGTCTCGGGCTCGTGCGCGTGGACGGCGATCGGGAAGCCGAAGTCCGACGGCAGGTTGCCGCTGACCTCACGCCAGTTCGCCCCGGCATCGTCGCTGCGCATGACGTCCCAGTGCTTCTGCATGAAGAGGGTGTCCGGCCGGGACGGGTGCTGGGTGATGTGGTGCACGCAGTGGCCGACCTCGGCGTCCCGGTCGGGGATCTCCCCGGAGCGCAGCCCCTTGTTGATCGGCAGCCAGCTGGCGCCGCCGTCGTCGCTGCGGAACGCGCCGGCGGCCGAGATGGCGGTGTAGATCCGGCCCTGGTGAACCGGGTCGAGGATGATGGTGTGCAGGCACAGGCCGCCGGCGCCGGGCTGCCAGGACGGACCGGTCGGGTGGGTACGGAGCGCGGTGAGCTCCGTCCACTTGGCGCCGCCGTCGGTGGAGAGGTAGAGGGCAGCGTCCTCGGCGCCCGCGTACACCGTGTCGGGGTCGTCGCGGGACGGCTCCAGGTGCCAGATGCGCTTGAACTCCCACGGGCGAGGGGTCCCGTCGTACCAGAGGTGTTCGCCGACGTCACCGTCGTAGGCGAAGTCGTTGCCGACCGTGTTCCAGCTCTTACCGCCGTCGTCCGAACGCTGGATCAACTGCCCGAACCAGCCGCCGGACTGGGAGGCGTAGAGCCGGTTCGGGTCGGCCGGCGACCCGGTGAGGTGGTAGATCTCCCAGCCACCGAAGTGCGGCCCCTCGACCGTCCAGTCGCCGCGTCTGCCGTCCGACGTCAGCACGAACGCACCCTTGCGTGTTCCCACCAGCACTCGTACGCCACTCATGCCGATTCCTTCCGCTCGGTTCGGCGGTGGCCTCGGTTGACACCCTCCACGACGCCGAAGACTCATCGGTCGCTGTCAGTCGTACTACCCGGGTACGACGAAACGGCGTCTTCGGGGTCCGACGGCGTGTCGGAGGAACGGGGCAGCGCCTGACCGGCCCGTCAGCGGGGTGGCGCTGCTCCGCTCCAGCGGCGCCCAGCGGGCCGCGGGGGCGAGCCGACTCGGCCGCCTGGTCGCGCGCGAACCGGACCCGGAGCGAGACATCCTCGGGTTCGCTCGACGTGGCATCTACGGATGTCGTCACCGGCTCAGCCTGGTGACGCGCGCGGACACACCGAAAGGCTTGCGTGATCCAGGTCACTGGTCGGATCATCGATCAATGGCGGATATCGATGGACGTGATTCACGTACGGCCGTGCCGGAGCAGCGACGCGACGGCCAGGCGGACGATCCGGCCCAGGTCGACGTCGACCGGGCACTCCTCGGAGGCGCCACGTACCGGGGTCTCGCCGAACAGCGCCTCTCCCCCGCCGAGGAACGGTTCGAGAAGCGACGCCGGACCGTCGGTCTGGTCCTCGCACCCGCGCTGGCGCTGATCTTCCTCGCCCTGCCCCTCGACATCCCGCCCAGCCAGCAGACCCTGGCCGGGATCCTGATCGGGGTCATCGCCCTGTGGATCACCGAGGCGGTGCCGATCCCGGTCGGCGGTCTCATCGGCGTCGGCGTGATCGTGCTGATGGGGGTCGCCCCGGCCGGTGACGTGCTGGCGCCGTTCGGCTCCTCGACCGTGTTCACCTTCATCGGCGCGTTCATCCTCGCCCAGGCCATGCTCAAGCACGGTCTGGCGCAACGGTTCGCGTTCCGCGTCCTGTCGCTGCCGGGCGTGGGCAAGACGACCGGCCGGGTGGTGGTCGCCTTCGGCGTCATCACGTGCCTGCTGTCGGCGTTCGTGTCGAACACCGCCACGGTGGCGATGCTGCTGCCCACGGCGCTGGGCATCCTCGCCGTCATCGCCAAGCTGCTGCAGAGCCGCGGTCTGGCCGAGCCGGGCTGGGACCCGACCCGGCTGCGGATCGGCTTCGCGCTGATGCTGATGCTCGCGTACGGCGCCAGCGTCGGCGGTCTGCTCACGCCCGTGGGCACGCCCCCCAACCTGATCGGCCGCGCGCTCATCGAGGAGGCCACCGGCGAGCGGATCTCCTTCGCCGGCTGGATGGCCACCGCGTTCCCGATCTGCCTGGTCATGTTCGTGGTGCTGGCCACCATCCTGCTGTTGCTGAACAAGCCGGAGATCCGCCGGATCGAGGGCGTGGAGGAGTATGTCGCCGCCGAGCGGGCCCGACTGGGCAAGCTGACCCGAGCCGAGAAGAACACGCTCATCGCCTTCACCGTGACGGTGACACTCTGGATCTTCCCCGGCATCGTCGCGCTGATCGCGGGCACCGACTCCCCCATCTACGAGACGGTCAGCGGCCGACTCAACGAGGGCATCGTCGCGGTGCTCGGCGCGTCCCTGCTCTTCCTGCTCCCCACCGACTGGCGCAACCGGGAGTACACGCTCAACTGGAGCGACGCCGCCCGCATCGACTGGGGGACCATCCTCCTGTTCGGTACGGGCATCATCTTCGGGGCGCTGCTCGACGACACCGGCCTGGCCGCGACCATCGGAAACGCCAGCTCCGACTGGCTCGGCCTGACCAGCGTCTTCGCGATCACCGCGTTCGCCGTGCTGCTGGCGATCGTCATCTCCGAGACGACCAGCAACACGGCCTCCGCCGCGGTCGTCGTACCCATCGTCATCCCGGTCGCCGTCGCCGCCGGCGTGGACCCGTTCGTACCCGCCCTCGCCGCCACCTTCGCGGCGTCCTTCGGGTTCATGCTGCCGGTGTCCACACCACAGAACGCGGTGGTCTACGGCTCCGGCACCGTGCCCATCACCCGGATGATCCGGTCCGGCGTCTCGTTCGACATCATCGGGGCGATCGTCATCCTGCTGCTCCTGCCCGTGATGCTCAGCCTCACCGGGGTCGGCCGGTGAGCCGGCGGATCGCCGTCATCCCCGGCGACGGCATCGGCACCGAGGTCATCGCGGCCGCCCGCACCGTGCTCGACGCCGTCTGCGATCGGCACGCCATCGAGCTCAGCTACGACGAGTACGACTGGTCGTGCGAGCGTTACCTGCGCACGGGCGCGATGATGCCGACCGACGGCCTCGACGTGCTGCGCCCGTACGACGCGATCCTGCTCGGCGCGGTCGGCGCGCCCGGGGTGCCGGACCACGTCTCGCTGTGGGGCCTGCTGATCCCGATCCGGCGTGCCTTCCGGCAGTACGTCAACCTGCGGCCCGTGCGGGTCTTCGACGGCGTCGACAGCCCGGTACGCGGCGCCCACGCGGGCGAGGTCGACCTCGTGGTCGTGCGCGAGAACGTGGAGGGCGAGTACAGCGAGATCGGCGGTCGGCTCGGCCGCGGCCACCCCGAGGAGATGGCCGTGCAGGAGGCGGTTTTCACGCGGGCGGGGGTCAGCAGGATCGCCGACTACGCCTTTCAGCTCGCGCGCATCCGCCGCCGGCACGTCACCTCGGCGACCAAGTCGAACGGCATCGTGCACACCATGCCGTTCTGGGACGAGGTGGTGGCCGAGCGGGCCGCGGCCTTCCCCGACGTGCGGTGGCGCAGCGAGCACATCGACGCCCTGGCCGCGAAGTTCGTGCTCCAGCCGGGCAGCTTCGACGTGGTGGTGGCCTCCAACCTGTTCGGTGACATCCTCAGCGACCTGGCCGCGGCGGTGGCCGGCTCGATCGGGATCGCGCCCTCGGGCAACCTCGATCCGACCCGTACCTATCCGTCGATGTTCGAGCCGGTCCACGGCTCGGCGCCGGACATCGCCGGCAAGGGGGTGGCCAATCCGCTCGGCGCGGTGTGGTCGGCTGCCATGATGCTCGACCACCTGGGCCATCCAGCGGCGGCACAGGAACTGGTGGCCGCCATGGAGTCGACGCTGCGGAGCCCGGGCACCCGTACCCGCGACCTCGGCGGCACCGCCGACACCCGGGAGGTGACCGCGGCGCTGGTGGCGCGGATCCGGGCCTGAGTGCCGGAAGGTGGAAGGGGCGGCCGGTCACTCGACCGGCTGCGCGCCCCCGCCGTGAGGTGGACCCGGCGCGACGGGGTCGAGGTCACCGGTGATCTCATCCGGCGCACGCATGCGCCACGCGTCGGTGACGAGCTCGCTGAGGCGCTCCACGGTCACCTCGGCCAGGCGCAGCATGACCAGCGGTGACCCGTCGTAGGCGGGTGTGGTGAAGAAGCGCTCGGGTTCGCCGAGCAGGAGGGCCTGCTTCTCCGCCTCGTCGCCGACGTACAGCACCGCGATGTCGGTCCTGATGAGGCGGGGCTTGCCCGGTCGGGGCTCGGGATAGGACCAGACGAAGCCCTTGTTGGCGACCCGGAAGTCGAACCCCGCGCTGTCGATCTCGACCACGTGGGGCAGCGCGAGCGCCAGGTGACGCACGTCGTCGGCGTCAGCCATGGGGTTCCCGTCCGGATGTCCGCTCCCGCATGGGCACAGGCTAACGCCGGGCGGTGACATCCGGCGCAGGACCGGGGAGTCGGCCCCGGCAAACCGAAGCGGGACGTCGACGCCGAGGCACATCCCGACCGGTCGGGCGGGAGGGTCCTCGGCGCCGGCGAGCTGTCGGCGGCGGGGTCGGCGGCGCTCCGTCGAGAGCGTCACGCCGGCCCCACCGCCGGTCGGTCAGTGGCCCGGCTTGTAGACCCGCTCGACGTGGCCCTTGAGGTCCTGCGGGTAGAAGTAGACGGGCCGCAGCTCACCGCTCGCGTAGCGTTCGACCTGGTCGTCGAAGTGCGGCGAGTCGGGGTGACCGCTCGCGCCGCCGGCCGTCACCGCCCACGCCCGCAGTCGCGGCCCGAACTCCACCACCGCGACGAAGCTGTTGCCGCTGGTGCCGTAGTAGCGCTTCGTGCCCGGGTAGCGCCTCGCTCCGAACGACGCGAGGGAGCCCCACTGCGCGGAGGTGAAGGGCACCGGGAAACTCGGCTTGGTGTCGTCGAAGGTCTGGGTGATGGCACCGTCGTTGCGTTGGAAGCGGTTTATCTGCCCCCACGGCACCCGCCAGCCGCCGAAGTCCTGCGTCAGCCGCGCCGCGGCCTCTTCGAGCGCGGTGAGCCGCTGCGCGTCGGTGGCCCGCTCGGCCAGGTAGTCCCACATCGACATGCCCGCGTCCCGGGCGGCCTGGGAGAGCGGGGCCCAGAGCGCCTCGCCCCAGAACACGGCGAGCGACGTGGCGGCCGACTCCGCACCCCACCGGTAGTCCCACCGGCGCAGCAGGGCGATCGGGTCGGCGAGGTTCGTCCGCTGCTGGTCACCCTCGGGCAACTTGTCCCAGGCGGCGACGAGCTGCGGCACGAGCCGGGCGAAGGCGGTGAGGTAGGTGTCGAAGGCCGCGTCGATCAGGCTCTGCGGGGTGAAGCGACGTTGCGCCGTCAGCACCCGGATCGCCTGCGGCCCGCGCGGGTTCTCGCCGGCCTGGTCGAAGTAGCGCGGGTAGTCCTCGGCCCTGGGGCTGTCCGGGCCGGCGGCGGTCCACGGCCAGTTGTTCGTGTTGAACGCCCAGCCGATCCTCGGGTTCACCGCCTGCGGCAGGCTCTTGAGGCTGTGCAGCCCTCGCCAGTCGGTCGCCGGGTTGCTGCCGTCGACAGGCTTGCGGTAGTCGAAGCGGTCGTCGCGTACCGGCATGAACTGCGGCACGAGGAAGGCGATCTCGCCCTTCGAGTCGGCGAAGAGCGTGTTGTTCGAGCTGTTGGCCTTGTAACCGGCCACCTGCATGAAGTCCGCGTAGTCCCGGGTCTTGGTGCGCAGGAAACTCTGCAGCAGCGCCTCCACGGGCTTGTTCATCAGCGCGAACGCGATCCACTTGCCGTCCGCCTCGCGCACGATCGGGCCGTGGTGGGTGGCGAAGGTGGTGAAGCTGCGCTTCGCCCGCCCGCCGTCGGACGAGCGGTACGACAGCGTGATGGTCTTCTTCGTCACCGGCCGCAGCGCGTGGCCGTAGCGGTAGTAATGGCGGCCGTCCGCCTTGGTCACGATCGTCTCGGCGAACTCGTCGACGTTGTCGACGCCGCTGGAGGTGTGCATCCAGCCGGTGTTCTCGTTGAAGCCCTGGTAGATGAAGAACTGTCCCCAGGTGGCCGCGCCGTAGGCGTTGAGCCCCTCGCCGCTGGTCACGTGCTGCTCGGAACGGAAGAAGAAGCTGGTGTGCGGGTTGATCAGGAGCAGGGCGTGGCCGTCGCGGGTGTGCTTCGGCGCGATCGCCATGCCGTTCGAGCCCGAGGGCTCGCGGAACAGCAGTCCACGTTCCTCGTCGGTCATCTCGACCGGCCGCTCGTCGTAGAAGGCTTCGAGCTGGCTGAGCGGGACCCGTTCGATGTCGCCGCCGATGCTGCCCTCGGAGAAGCTCAGCGGCATCCACGGTTCGAAGCGCGTGATCACGCGGGGCCGCACCTCGGGGTGGGTCGCGAGGTAGTAGTTCAGCCCGTCGGCCCAGGCCTGCATCAGTCCGCGCAGCCAGGCGGGGCTCTGCGCGTAGTACCGCTTCAGCACCCCGGGGTCGATGAAGAGCCGCTGGCGGAGGTCCTGCCAGATGGCGCTCTCGCCCTCGGCCTCGGCGAGACGGCCGAGGCTCACCAGGTAGTTGCGCTCGATCCGGTTGAAGTCGTCCTCGGCCTGGGCGTAGATCATTCCGAAGACCGCGTCGGCGTCGGTCCTGCCCGTCACGTGCGGGATGCCCCAGTCGTCGCGGGTGATCGTCACGCGCGCCGCCTGCTTGCGCCAGCGGGCGAGGTCGGAGGTGTTCTGCCCGGGGGCGGCGGAGGCGCCGCCGGAGGGCAGGCCCGTCGCGACGGCTGCGGCTCCGGCGGCCAGTCCGGCTGCTCCGCCCAGGACCCGACGTCGGCTGAGTCTTCCGTTCTGCACGTTCGTCATGAGCTGGTTCACTTTCTCCGTTCCAGGGGTTGTGCACGGTTTGCGGGCACGGAGGTGGGCGTCGCTCCGGTTTGCGGGCGACGCCCACCTCACGTGTTCAGCCCAGTCGTACGGAGGCGGAGTCCAGACCGCCCCGGACGCTGACCGCCTTCACCGTGACCGTGTCGCTGTCGGCCTTGACGACCCGGAGGCGGACCTTCTGGTCGTCACCGCCGTCGAGGTAGAACTGCGGGGCGTCGCCGACCCGGCGGGCGCCCTCGACCGTGACGGTGTCCGGCGCGACGATCTTGATTTCCTTCGCCTGCTCCAGGGCCGTCGGGATGCGTCCGGTGTTCTCGACCGTGGCCGTGATCTCGTGGGTGGCGCCGTCGCTCTGGGCGCCCTTGAGCTTCTTCACCTGGACCCGGGTGAGGTCGACCTGCGGCAGCGACTGGGTCAGGTACAGGTTGAACCGGGCCTGGTTGGCTGCCCACTCGCCGATCAGGTCGTCCGACGGGTTCTGCGACCAGAACTTCGGGTTGATGCCGCCCACCTCGACGGCTCCGAGCGTGGGGTGCACCGCCTTCGTCCAGGGCAGGAAGCACGTCGTACGGCGGTTCTCGGCGCACCACCGCGACCGCTCCCAGTCGGCGTACCGGCCGTCCTCGTCGTAGTCGGTGAAGTCGCCGCCGTTCCAGATCTCGTCGCCGTACCAGACGGCGCCGTACTGGAAGTAGCCGAAGTCGGGGCCGTGCCCGAAGAGCGCCTCCGGCTCGCCGCCGTTGCGGGTGGCGTAGTCGATGTAGACGCTGCCGGCGTTGCGGTAGCCGGTGAACGAGACGCCCGCCTTGTCGAAGTGCTCGTAGAGCTTGCGGTCGGGCGTGTACATGCACTCGCGCGGGTCGCAGGTCGACGGGCCGCGCAGGTGCATCGGCACGCGGGTGTCCATGCTGTTCACCGCGGCGATGTTGGTGTGCGACATCAGCCAGGTGTAGACGTGCTTGGTCTCCGGCTCCGACAGCGGGTACTCGCCGGCGCCGCCCTGGGTCAGGTTGCGGCCCGTCGCGTCGTCCTCGGCCATCGGGTGCCAGTTGTAGGGGTAGTTGCGGTGCAGGTCGAGGCCGCCGACTCCGTCCTCGTTGTAGCGGCCGTCGCCGTCGTTGTCGATGCCCTCGGAGAACATCAGGTAGTCGCCGTTGCCCGCGCCGACGCTCAGCATCGCGTTCCCGGCCGGGTCCCGCGCGTCGACGACGTGGGTGCCCTTGCCGGCGCCGACGTACTGGCGCATCTGGCTCAGGTAGCCGTCGTCGTTGATGTCCTCGCCCGAGTCGTCGTCGCGCTTGCCGTCACCGTCGTTGTCGTACGGGCGCACGGTCGACCGGTTGGTCTGGGCGGTGTAGAGGTACATGTCGTGGCCGTCGGGGTTGTTGACCGGGCGGATGTAGACGGCCTTGTCGTCGAGCATCCTGTCGACGGTCCGGTCCTTGCCGGCCTTCGTGATGAGGTGGTGCGCCAGCCAGAGCGAGCTCTCCGCCGACGAGGTCTCCCCCGAGTGCCGGTTGCCCTCGAAGTACGCGGCCGGCTTGTCGGTGTCCCGCCCGGTGGACTTGTCCGTGATGGTCAGCTGGTAGATCGGCTGGCCGCTGTAGCTCTCCCCGACGATGTACAGGTCGACGATGTCGGGACGCTCGTGGGCCCACTTCTTCAGCCACCACTGGATCTCTATGCCGGTGTGGAAGTGGTCGAAGTCCATCTGGCCCGGCTTCGTCGGCTGCACCTGGTCGTACTTGACGACCTTGAAGGTGCTCTCCCCGTCGCGTTGACCGGCGATCGTGATGGTGGGGGTCGTCGGGGTCACGCTGCCGGGGAAGGGCCCCGGGTCCTGCGCCTGCTGGAGGCCGACGGTGAAGGTGGGGGTGGCGGAGAGAGCGGCGTCGTCGAGCGCGCCGCCTCCGCCGGCGCCCCAGAGCGGTGCCGTTCCGACGGCGAGGACGCCCGCGGCCAGGACCGCTACCACGGCTGTGGGGCGCTTCTTCCTGGGCGAGCGTGGGATGGCGATGTCGTGCTGGCTGGCTTGCGGCTGGTCGGACGAACGTGGTGAGACTTCGGAGCCCAAGGCATATCTCCCGGTGTCACGTCGGTTGCCCATCGCCGACAGGCAGGGCAATCACTCTGCGTAGTGGGGCGGCCACCCTGTGGGTAATCGAGTTGAGATCACCGTAATCGGCTGCACTATTGATGTAAATATCTAAATATGTTCGGGTCCTTACGGAGGGGCAGGTGGTGGACCGACGATCGCCGGCCCACCACCTGCCCTACCAACCGGTGTCCGCGCGCTAGAGAGCCGCGCAGTCACCACCCTTGGCACCGTTGACCGTGTTCGGCGCGCCGAAGTCCTTGACCGCCGCGCTGTTGCCGGCGCAGCTCAGCGATCCGTTGATCCGGCTGCCGACCAGGACGGGCCCGTAGGCGCCGGCCAACCGGCTGTACCGCTCGTTCGCGGTCACCTGGACGTTCTGCGCCAGGCTCACCGAGCCGTTGAAGGTGCTGCCGGCGATCGTCACGTCCCGGGTGGTGCCGGTGATCTGCGTGGAGCCGTTGATCTTGCTGCCGAAGACCTGCACCGCCTGAGCGCCGGTCGCCGTCACCGTGCCGGTGATCGAGCTGTCACTGATCACCAGCGACGCGCCCGGCCGCACCGACACCGCACCGACCACCTGGGCGTTCTTGAGACAGGTCACGCCCTCGCCGGCCACGACCCGGAACTGCGAGCCGGTCAGCGTCCTGGTGCAGTCGGGCGACGAGCCGGGCAGCACGGTCGCCCGGTACGCGCTCGCCTCGCCGACGTTGCCCGCCGGGTCGATGGCCCGGTGCTCGACGAGGTGCGTGCCGAAGCCCGGCACGAACCCGCCGCCGGGGTGGTCGTCCGGCAGCGTCTGCTCGAACGCGGCCTTCGACAGGCCACCCGTGCCCAGGTTGCCGTAGGTCAGCGCCTTGACGTCCGTGCCGGAGTGGCGGAACTGGAACGGCGAGGAGGGCATCGGCTTCTCGGGGAAGCCGAAGTAGTTGTACCAACCGTCCTTGTCCAGCCGGAACTGGCCGACGACGTAACGGTCCTCGGCGTACCCGGTGTGGTCGTCGCGGGGATCCAGCCGCATGTCCCAGCCGTTGAAGTACACCGGGTGCTCCACGCTCCCGGCGAGCCGGGTCAGCGGCTGCGACAGGGTGCGGGGGGCTGTCGGGCGGGCGTTGTCGACGGTCCACTCGACGCGGTCGGAGACGCCACCCGGGTCGGCCGGATCGGTCACCGTCGCGGTGAGCTGATGGGTACCCGCGGCGAGCTTCAGCGCACCGAGGTCGAGGCTGCGGCTGTTGTGCGGGTTCGGCACGGCCTTGCCGTCCAGCGACCAGGCCACGTCGAGGATCCGGTCCTCGGGGTGGTTGGTCCGCACGTACACGACCTCGTCACCGGCGACCGGCTGGTTGTTCATGGTGTGGCCGGTGAAGGTCGCGGCGGGCGCCGACGGCGTGGCCGTGGTGTCACCCACCGTCCACTGCCGGGTCTGCACGAACCGGGGCCCGTTGTAGCCGGAGTTGGTGGCCGTGTTGCCGGTGGACGGGTTGCGCACCCAGTCGGTGCCGTCCGGCCCCACCGGGTCGCGCACCTCGACGTGCACCACGGTCCCCGCCGGCAGGTCGAGCTCACCGAGGTCGAGGTCGCGGCTGTTCCCGGTGTCGAGCACCGTGCCGTCCGGGCCACCGACCCGCCAGGTCACCTGCAGCTCGTGGTAGCGCGGCTGCCCCGTCTCGACCCAGAGCACGCTGTCGGACGGCACCGTGCCGACCGGGGTGTGCCGTACGTTCATCTGACCGGAGTTCCGCATCCCGGTCACCCGGGCGACCATGTGCTCCAGGCCGATCTGGTCGAAGTCGAACCCGATCCAGCGCATCATCGAGTGCTCGCTGGGCCGGCGCTGCCCGCACGGGTAGCTGCCACCCCCCTCGTGCAGCCCGATCGTGCCGCCGGAGAGGCTCTCCTCGCCGACCCACCGCCACCACTTGTGCTGGTCCTCGACCATCTTCTGCGGGTCGGTGTAGGTGGTGTGGTGGAAGCTGTTCGGCTCGCCGCCGGTGTAGCAGGGGCGCACCACGTCACGGGAGGAGTACGGGTACTCGTCGGCCAGCGTGCCGAGCGAGTGCCCGATCTCGTGCAGCGAGATCAGCGGGCCCTGCGGGGAGCCACCCGAGGTCGTCGCGTTGGTGCCGCCGATCCCGCCGTACGTGAAGGTGTTGAAGATCGCCAACGTCTGCACGTTCTGCGAGGTGCGCGGAATGCCCAGCACCGGCGCCACGTAGTTGTCGAGGATCCGGTTGTGCGCCTGGTTGCCGGTCTCACAGGGGTTGACCCCGGCCGGGTAGTAGGCGGCGAAGTCCTGACAGTTCTCCGGCGCTCCGCCGTAGACGGTGCCCCGCGACAGCGGGTCGGCGCAGCCGTTCTGGTAGATCATCCGCAAGGCGGTGTTCTTGGCGTTGATCGGGCCCTCACGCTCGCCGGTGTCCCGGATCGTGCCGTCCGGGTGACGTACCCGGCCGTCCGGGTCGCACCGGACGCCGTAGTCGATCGAGGCGATCTCCACCGCGTACACGTTGATGTAGTCGCGGTAGGTGCGGAACGGCTCCGTGGCCCACATGACGGCCAGGTTGCGATCCACGTCCTGGAGGAAGAGCTGCTGCTGGTCCCACTGGTAGCCGTCGCCCATGATGATCAGATTCAGCCGCTCGGCCGCCGGGCCGGTGACCTGGATCGGATGCACCTTCGGGTTCGGCAGCGGCATCGGCGGACCATCCGCCGGAGCGCCGCTCGCCGGGCCGACCCCGGTCAGCAGGCTGGCCACCAGGGCCACCGCCGCCAGGGTCGCAACCTTGAGTCTCACGAACTCCCACCTCACCTTCATCAGCCGGCATCACTCTCCGGCCTCCAGAAGCTAGTGCGGGGTTCGCTCGGGAATCACCAGACAGCTGACGGAACTTCCGCGGCCACCTGCCGTTCAGCCGGCGGTCCGACCCGATCAGGTCGGCGGCACGCCGCACGCCGCGCTACCGGAGCAGACCGTCGAGCAGGCGGGCCAGACCGAACTCGAACCACCGCTCCAGCTCCCGGTCCGGGTCCGCCGGGACCGCCTGCGCGGCGGCCAACCACTGGCGATCAGCGGTGTGCCCGCTCCGCTCGAGCCGGGCGAAGGTGCGAGTCGACCAGCTCCCCCACGCCGCGCCGCCGGCGTCGTGCTCGGCGCGCTCAGACACCTGTAGAAGTGCCATGCCCTGTACGTAGCCGCTCAGCGCGAGGTAGCCGGCGAACGCATCGGGCAGGCTGTGTCCGACGCCGGTGAGCGTGTCCACGGTGCGGTCGACAAGCGCCAGCACCGCCGGGCCGGTCGGCGGGCGGGTCGTCGCCAGGACTGCCAGCAGCCACGGATGCCGCCGGTACAGCGACCATTCGGCGCGGGCCAGCTCTTCGAGGCGTTCGCGCGGTGCCCGGGGCAGCGTGGCGCGGGCCCGTCCGATGCCGAGCACCTGCTCGGCCATCGCGGCGAGCAGCTCGTCCCGGCTGCGTACCCAGCGGTAGACCGCGTCGGTGGTGAGCCCCGCGCGGTGGGACAGGGCGCGGATGGACACCGCGTCGAGACCGTCGACGTCGGCCAGTCGCACCGCCATGCGGACCAGTTCGTCCCGGGTGACCGCGGTGCTGCCGTCGTGGGCTCCGGGCGGCCGACGTGCCGCAGCGGTGCGGCCCCGATCCCGGCGGCGACGGTACGCCCGTGCCCGGCAGCCGCGCGAGCAGTAGCGCCGGGGGCGCCCCCGGCCGGCACCCGGGGGCAGCCCCACGCCGCACTCGACGCATCGCGGTCCGTCCAACCGGCAGCACCTTCTCGTCATCGCGGTCGCCGTGACGAAATTACTCCCCGGGCCGGCCGGGCAGCCGGCCTCGGAACGGCCGAGCTGTCCCCGGGTCGCTCCGGACGCTACCGGATCGTGCTGTTGGTCAGCTCCTCGCTCAGCTCCCACAGCCGGTCGGCGAGCTGCGGGTCGACGGCGTAGGACATCACACCGACGGCCGTCTCCACCCGACCCGTCATCACGTCGAGGGCCTCGTCGTGCACGGTGAGCAGCGGGGAGATCTCGTTGTTCTCGCAGTAGACGCCGCCCACGCCGGCGAGCTGCGGGGCGGTGGCGCACCAGACGATGGTCGACGCCCCCTGCTCGACGGTCTTGCGGCCCGACCGCGGGTCGACGACACGGTTGCCGTGCTCGTCGATGAGGTTGTTCGTCCGCAGGTACTCCGCGGTGGTCCACGGGCTAAGGTTCGTGCCGATGATCAGACCCGGGTGCAGGGAGAAGCCGCGGATGTCGTCGGCCTCACCACGCTGGTCCACCCCGACCGCGAAGAGGATGTTGGCGGTCTTCGACTGGCCGTAGCCCAGCCAGCCGTCGTACTCGCGGCGTTCGAAGTTCGGGTCGTCGAAGACCACGGGTGAGAGGTGGTGCGCCCAGGCCGAGACCGTGACCACCCGGGCACCTCTGGCCTGGCGTAGAGCGGGCCAGAGCCGGGTGGTGAGTTGGAAGTGTCCCAGGTGGTTCGTGGCGAACTGCGCCTCGTACCCGCGGGCGTCCCGGGTCAGCGGCACGTTCTGGATCCCCGCGCTGTTGACCAGGATGTGCAGCGGCCGCCCCGTCGCCAGGAACCTGTCGGCGAAGGCGTCGATCGAGGCCGGGTCCATCAGGTCCAGCTGCTCGATCTCGACCCCCTCGATCCCCGCGAGCATGTCGCGCGCCCGCTCCGGGGAGCGCACCGGGACGACGACGGTGGCGCCGGCGGAGCGCAGGGCGCGGGTGGTCTCCAGGCCGAGGCCGGAGTGGCCGCCGGTGACGATCGCGGTCCTGCCCGAGAGGTCGATTCCCTTGATGACGTCGTCGGTCGTGGATGCGGCGTCGAAGCCGGAGCCGATCGGTTGTTGTGGACTGGGCATGTCAGAACTCTCCTTGAGAAAAGGTGCTGCGGGGGGTGCCCGTCACGACATCTCCGTCGAGCGGCTGACCGCCTCCCACGTGACCATGTCGGCCAGCAGGGCCTGGTGGTGGGCGCGGAGCGCGTCGACGGCGTCGCCGCCGAGCACGAGGCGCAGGGGCGGATTCTCGGCGTCGACGACCGTGAGGATGGCCGCGGCGGCCTTAGCGGGGTCACCTGGTTCCTTGCCGGCGATCCCCGCGACCATCTGCCGAAGACCTCCCGAGCTCGCCTGGTAGGCCGGGCTCTCGGGGGCCAGGAGCATGTTGTTGGTGATCTTGGTGCGGAACATGCCCGGCTCCACCAGCAGCACCCGAACGCCCAGGGGCGCCAGTTCGCTCGACAGCGCCTCGCTGAACGCCTCGAGCGCGTGCTTGGCGGCGTCGTAGGCCCCCAACCCCGGGTAGGTCATGCGACCGCCCAGGGAGCTCATCTGCACGATCGTCCCGCTGCCCTGCTCGCGCATCAGGGGGACGACCGCCTTGGTGACCTCCGCCGCGCCGAAGAAGTTGACCTCCATCAGCGAGCGCAGCTGCTCCATCGACGTCTCCTCGACGGCCCCGATCATCGTGAACCCGGCGTTGTTCACCAGGACGTCGATGCGGCCGAAGGTGGCCAGCGTCGCCTTCACCGCGGCCTGGACGGATGCCGGGTCCGTGACGTCCAGCGCCGCGGTGCCGACCCGGTCGCCGCCGAGTTCCGCGAGGTCGGCGAGGGCCTCCGGACGGCGCGCGGTGGCCATCACCCGGTCACCGGCGGCCAGCGCGGCCAGCGCGATCTGCCGGCCGAACCCGGTCGAGCAGCCCGTGATCAGCCAGACGCGCCCCTGCGTTTCGTTCGTCATTCCAATGCCCCTCAAAATGGTGTTCTACCGAGGTCGGTAGCGGTTGCGACACACGGAAGCCGGGCGACACCTGTGGTTCCAGGGGTTCCTGTGACCCCTGGTTCGGCAGCTGCGCAGAGGATCCGTTCGCAAGCGCCCGACGATCATTCGCGGCCGACGGGCGGGTCGCCCCACTCCCGTTACGTGTCCTCGTGGACCGGAGCAATGCTGCTCGCGGGTGGTCGGGCGCGGCCAACACCGGTTACCTGCCACGGCGGTAGTCTCGGCCTGTGACCCCTGATCTTCGGCAGCTCCGGTACTTCGTCGCCGTCGCCGAGGAGTCGAGCTTCACCCGGGCCGCCAGCCGCCTGATGATCACGCAGCAGTCGCTCTCCCAGCAGATCAACGCGCTGGAACGGATCCTCGGCGCGAAACTCTTCAACCGGGACAGCCGGGGCACCACCCTGAGCGACACCGGGTCGCTCTTCCTGCCCGAGGCACGCGCGGTTCTGGACCGCGCCGACGAGGCCGTCGCCGTGGTCCGGCGGGCCGTACGCGGCGAGACGGGTCAACTCCGCCTCGCGTTCCTCGCCACCACCGCGAACCACCTGCTGCCGCCGGTGGTCCGGGCCGCCCGGGACCGCCTCCCCGGCCTGGAGCTGATCACCGAGGAGACCAGCATCGCCCCGCTCGTCGAAGGTGTGCTCAGCGGCGAGTTCGACCTCGCGTTCACCCGACCGCCGCAGGTCCCGGGCCTGGCCGCACGGACCATCGTCACCGAACAGGTGTGCGTCGTCCTACCCGAGGGGCATCCGCTCGCCGACCGCGCCGAGCTGACCCTCTCCGAGTTGGCCGACGAACGGTGGGTGATGACCCCGCGCAGTTCCTGGGAGCCGTGGCACCGCACGTTCGACGAGAACTTCCGCGCCGCCGGGTTCAACCCGGACATCGTCGCCCGGGACACCAGCGTGCAGGGGCTGCTCGGCCTCGTCGCGGCCGGCGTCGGGATCACCCGGCTCGGCTGGTCGGCGCACAACCTGCGGCGTACCGGCGTGGTGTTCGTACCGCTCGCCGGTGAGGTCACGCCGACGGAGATGATCTGGCGGCCCGACAACACCTCGCCCGCGCTGCGCCGGATCGTGGAAGTGGTGACGGAGCTGGCCGCCACGACGGACCTCACCACCACGGGCTGACGACTCATCGATCATCCGCCCGGACTCGGCGGTCCTGCCGTGTCAGGCAGCGGTGACAGGCTGCGCCTGCCGCGGTGCCAGGTAATCGATGTTGGCCTGACCGGACCCGGCCGGGCCAGTATCGTGCCTGGCTATGCACCAGGAGTCACCATCCCGCTGAGTGAGGAAGCACCATGAGCAATCCCGCGACGTTCTCCGATCAGCTCGCCGATCGGCTGGCGGTCCGCGAACTGGTCGACGCCTACGCCCATCTGGCGGACCGACGCGAAGCCCAGGGTCAGGCGGCGCTCTTCACCGACGACGCCCGCGTGGCGGTGTACGACGGCGAGCCCGACACGACCGAGCCGGCTCAGGTCCTCACCGGTCGGGACGCGCTGGCCGCCGCCTTCGGCTCGCTGCGCAACTACGAGAAGACAACCCACTTCAACGGTCAGAGCACGGTGACCCTCGACGGTGACCGCGCCACCGGCGAAACGTACTGTCTCGCGCACCACCTCTGGACGGAGGAGGGGCAGCGCATGCTCATGGTCATGTCGATCCGTTACCACGACACGTTCGTCCGGCGGGGCGACCGATGGTTCTTCGCCGAGCGCCGGCTCATCACCGACTGGGTCGACCGTCGGCCCTCCACCGCCTGACGCGCCGAGTCCATACGGGCCACGATGGGCGCGCCGGCCCCGGCCCGCGCCCGTTCGGTGAGCCCTTTCGTCACCGCCTCCGCCGTGACGAAAGCACTCCCGCCCCGGCACCCGGTCAGCCAGCCTCGGAGGTGACCACCCACGATCCGAGGAGCGCCCGTGTCCCCTGCTCTCGCCGTACGCCCGCGTCGCGCCGTACCCGCCGAGTTCGACGACCTCCTGCCCGCCTACCTCGCGGCGTTCGCGGACGAGGCCGTGCTCTCCTGGGTGCTGCCCGACGCGGTCGACCGGGCCGCGAGTGCCGCCCCCATGGTGCGTGACCTGCTCTCCGCCGCGGTCCACGCCGGCCAGGTCATCGTCGCCGAATGCGCCGACGGCACGCTCGCCGGGGTGTCACTGTGGCTGCGCCCGGCCGACGACGGGAAACGGCCGGGGCTGTCCACACGACCGCCGGCGGCCGCCGCCGTCGTGGACGGTCTCGTCGCCCACCGGTTGGCGCTGGTCGCTGACCTGGTCGCCGCCCACCGGCCCGCCGAGCCGCACCTCTATCTCGCGTCGATCGGCGTCCGGGGCGAGCTGCGCGGTCGCGGTGTCGGTGGCGTGCTGCTCGCCGAGGGCCTGCGCCTGGCGGACGCGGAGCGCTTACCGATCCACCTCGAAGCCTCGACCGAGCGCAGCCGCCTGCTCTACCTGCGTCACGGCTTCCGGGACCGCGGCCGGCCGCTGCCGCTGCCCGACGGTGGACCCGTGCTCCGGCCGATGCGGCGCCCGGCGCCGTCCGCGCGCGCCTGACCCCGCTGCGCTTGCGCAGTCGCCGAACGCCTTCCGGGGACGGGAACCGTCGTGCGCGGCGGATCCCGTCCCCGGTGCGGTCAGCGCAGGCCGAAGGCCCGGGTGATGCGTTGCTCCACGCTGTTGCCCCGGGCGTCCCGGGCGGTGGTGCGCAGCGTGACGAACCGCGCGGTCCGTGGCGCGTGGAGACGGGTGCGCCAGCCGTCGCCGTCGCGCCGGAGCTCGGCGTGGTGCCAGGTGGCGCCGTCGTCGTAGGACACGTCGAGCGTCACCGTACGGATCGCGGAGGCCTCCGTCGCCGTCGGCAGGTGCAGTGCGGTGACGGTGAGCTCGGCGTTGCGCCTCGCCTTCCCGTCGACGTCGGTGTCGACGGCGTAGTCGAGCTGAATCAGCGACGGGTTCCAGACGCCGGAGCTGACCGCGCCCGAGGTGAAGCCCCACTCCGTCCGGGTGTGGGTGGAGTACGGCCCGGCCCAGGCGTCACGCCTGTTCTCCGACACGAGGCGGTACGGCAGCCGATCGCGGCTGAGGCGGCCGCTGCTGAGCATCGGCTGGTAGCGGTCGGTCTCGCCGACGAGCGTGTCGCCCTGGTAGAGCCGAAGGACGTTGTCGGCGGCGAAGTTGCCGGAGGTGTTGCCCTCGTGTGCGGTGCCCGAGTCCCCCCAGCCGGGGATCACCGCGCTGATCCCGTCGCCGTCGCCGCGGAAGACGGTGTAGGTGGTCAGCAGTCGGGGCCGTTGCACCGGGCCGAACCAGCGCTCCTCCTGCACCGAGCCGGCTCGGTAGGCGGTGGGGGCGGACTGCTGGCCCTGCTCGTCGGGGATCGTGACGTTCGTGGTCCAGTCGGTCCCGGCGGTGACCCAGTCGGTGCGCTCGCCGCGGGCCGGGACCTCGTGGAAGTCGATGCCGGTCGACGAGCCGGACGGGGCGACACTGGCCCGCGTCTCCAGCGCCCGGGTGGGACGCCAGTTGCGCAGCGACATGTCGACCCGGGCCAGGTCGCGCGGGGCGACCCGGTACGCGGGATCGGCCGGAACGGCGCCCTGGTAGTCGCGGACCAGGTCGTAGACGTACTCGGTGTGCGGGCGGGAGGTGACGTCGAGCCGCACCCGCCGGTCGCGCCGGATCCGGGTGATCAGCTGCTCCCCCTCGTCGGCGGTGAGGGTCGCCACGGTGACCGGCGGTGGGTCCTGCGGCGCCCACACCGAGCCCGGCCAGGGGGCCAGCCGGCCGCTTCCGTCGTTCACCACGAGCAGGAGACGGGCACCGGCGGACGCCGCCGCGGCGGCCTGCTGCTCCACCGGCACGGCGTCGTCGCGGCGTACCACGACGGCCTTGCCGTGGGCGTTCAGCGTGGCGTAGGCGTCGCTGCCGCCGGCGCCGGCGAAGACGGTGTCGAGGTGATGCTCGCCGCGGGGCAGCGCGGTCGCGGCGTGCCGCACCCGCAGGTCGTCGTAGTCGCGGCCGCCGGTGGTGACGGTCAGCGCGGGCTGGGCCGTACGCCAGCGGGCGCTGAGGACGAACGTGCCCTGGGTGACCTTCCGACCGGTGGGCAGCAGCCAGATGCTGTCGTACTCCGGGCCCGGGTACCACGCGGAGATCCACGGGTCGCCGCCGAAGGTGCGGAACACCTCGAAGCGGGAGCCGTCCACTGTCGAGGAGTGCGGGGTGGAGACCGTGGCCCGGCGCGCCTTGGTGGCGTCGAAGACGACGGTGCGGTCCTGGTCGAGGATGATCTCGGGTACCGGGAGCAGGCCGAACCCTCGCGAGTGGGGGCCGTTGACGCCCTCGAGGTCGGTCCTGAGCCACGCCGCGTACGTGCCCGGCCGTAGCCGCAGTTCGGCGCTGCCGGTCTCGTCGATCTGCTGCTGCAGGACTGTGTTGTCCTGCCCGAGCAGAACGAGTTCTCCCCCGGTCGGCCGGCCGCCGCGGTCCTTCGCCTGAAGGGTGAGGCGGTGGCGTACGCCTTCACGGCCGACGGCGAGGGCGGTGCGGGTACGGGTCGTGCCGGTGGCGTCCGTCGCGGTGAGGAAACCGGAGAAGGGGTGGTCGGCGGGTACCCGGTCGAAGTCCGTGGTCACGGTGACCGGGGTGGTGCCGTGCGCCGGGACGGTGATCTGCCGCGCCGACAGCGTGAAGAGGTTCTCCGGCCCACCGGCGACGGTCGCGGTGAGGTCGAGGGTGACGGCCTTGTCGCCGAGGTTGGTGTACCGGACCTCCCGCTCGACGGGGCCCTGGGGGGCGGTCGGCCAGTCCGGGTAGCCGAAGTCGGCGCTGACGGTGGCGACGACCGACGCGGCGGTCGTCGCGGCGATGTCCAGCCGGCCGTTGCCGCCCTGGTAGGGGTTGAGCTCGGGGGTGGCCTTCGCGGTACTGACGAGGGCTTCCTTGAGCTGTTCGCCGGTGAGGTCGGGGCGCTGGGCGGCGAGCAGCGCGGCGGCTCCCGCGACGTGCGGGGCGGCCATGGAGGTGCCGTCCGACAGCCGGTAGAGGCCCTCCCCCTCGGAGTACTGGGAGCGGGCGGCCAGGATGCCGACGCCGGGGGCGGTGAGGTCGGGCTTCAGGGCGTTGTCGCCGGCACGTGGCCCCTGGCTGGAGAAGAAGGCGAGGGTGTCGGTGCCGTCGACGGCACCGACGGTCAGCGCGGCGTCGGCGGCGCCGGGGGTGCCGATCGTGCCCGGGGCGGGCCCGCGGTTGCCGGCGGCGACGACGAAGAGCGCCCCGGTCTCCTCGCTGAGCTCGTCGAGGGCGACGCTCATCGGGTCGGTGCCGTCGGTGGGGTCGGCGCCGAGGCTCATGTTGACGATCCTGGCTCGCTGGTCGCGGACCGCCCACTCCATACCGCTGATGATCCAGGACTCCTGGCCGGAGTTGTCGTCGCCGAGGACCTTGCCGACGTGCAGGCGTACCCCGGGGGCGACGCCCTTCTCCTTGCCGCCGGAGGCGGCTCCGGTGCCGGCGATGGTGGAGGCCACGTGGGTGCCGTGGCCGAAGACGTCCTTCACCGTCTCGCCCGGGACGAAGGACTCGGCGGCGGCGACCTGGCCGGCGAGGTCGGGGTGGGTGGCGTCGATGCCGGTGTCCAGGACGGCGACGTCGACGCCCTGGCCGGTGTTCCCGGATTTCCAGACCTCGGGGGCGCCGATCTGCGTGGTGCTGTCGGCGAGGTCGGCCTCGACCTTGCCGTCCAGCCAGACCTTGGCGATACCGCCCTGGAGCGCGAGCCGCCCGCCGGCGGACCGGGCCGCCGGCTCGCCGCCACCACCGGTGATCGCGGACCAGAAGGCGTCCGAGCGGTCGACGTTGAGTGCGGCGCCCTGGATGCTGTCCAGCGTCCGGACGGTGCGTGCGCCCTTCGGCGTCGACATGGTGCGGGTCCGGGCCGCGGCGTCGGTGTAGGTGACGATCAGCGGGAGGCGATCGCGGTGCGCGTCGTCGTAGCCGTCCGCCAGCAGCTCCGTGATGTTGAACAGTTCCTTGTCGAGCAGCCCGGCGGCGACGTACGGCAGCGCGCCCTGCGGGTAGACATAGGTGTCCGTCCCGTCCCGGGACGAGGTGAATCCGGTCAACCGGCCGTCGGCGTCCCGCACCTCGGGGCTGAGGCCTCCGTCGGCCGTCCGGGTGGCGGTGACCTTCTCCCCGGTGATCAGCGTGACGGTGGGGCCGGCCCCGGGGCTCGGCGACGCGCCGGGCGTGACAGTGAGGGCGGGCGGAGGTGCGGTGGGCGGGGCCGAGGCGAGGG
>NZ_SMKG01000200.1 GCF_004348525.1 Micromonospora sp. 15K316
CGAAGCTCTCACGCCGGCAGAAGGCCGTGAACCGCGCCCACGCGAAAATCCGCGCCCGCGGCGAACGGGCGATCGCCACCCTCAAGACCTGGAAGATCCTGAACAAGCTGCGCTGCTGCCCACGGCGTGCGACTCCGATCGTGCAGGCCATCCTCGTTCTGCACCACGTCGAAGCCAACCGCTACGCAGGATGAAAAAGGCCCATGGATTCATGCCCGCGCCACGCTGACAGGCGACCTGGACGGCCTGGGCATGGACCCTGTCACCGCCGATGCGTGGTTACGCTTCGGCGGCATCCGGGTGTACCTGAGTGACACAACCTCGGCTGAGTCAGCGCTTGCTCGGCTCCGGGACTTCACCGCCACCGACGGGTTGTCGTACTCACCGTCGCCCAACAGCCCTTCCTTCCGATTCGCAACGGCGGACTCCTAGCCGCCCGGGGCACCGCACCAAATGAGGACGCCTTGGCGCGGCAACCATCCGCTGCGCGAGCCGTCCTGACCCTGACGGATCCAGACCAACTGCCAGCCATGGTGGGACGGATTCGTCAAGCACGTGGTGTTACTAGACACCGGAGTCTCAACCGTCCGACTCAGGTTGGGTCGTTACACGGTGGCCTCACTTGATGAGTGAAACTCCGCCGAGTGCCGGTGGAGTTGAGTGTGGTCGAACTGCGCAGCGCGGGGAATCTCCACTGCTCCCAGTGATCGAGGTCGGCGAACGGGCGTGTCCGAGCTCTAGGCTCCCCGCATGCCGATCACCGCCGTGCTGCGCCGACGGCATGGTGCGGCCGTCGTCGCATGTTTGCTCTACTGCCCGACATGATCCTCAGAGGGCGTCGCCGAGGCCTTCACGCTCCGCGACACGCGCACCCATCGCGGCCAGGCCGAACCTCCGGCGCCGCGCTGCCGCGCCCCCTCGTAGCGATCGGATCACGGGAGATTCGGACGTGTCCGGGCGTCCCCTTCAGCTGGGACAGCTTGTCCTATCCCCGTGCTCTAATCCCGCCATGCATGTCGTCGTCACAGGCGCACTCGTCGAGAACGACACGGTCCTGCTCGTACACCGCAGACCAACCAAACGGGCGTACCCAGATGTCTGGGATCTTCCCGGGGGGCAGGTCGAAGTGGGTGAGTCGGAACTACAGGCCCTCGCGCGCGAGATGCACGAGGAACTCGGTGTTCAGATTGCGACGGAGTCCGCTTCACGGTTGGGCGTCCTGCATGACGGCAGTGGTGCGGACGCCGTTCACGTGGGCGTCTGGCATATTGAAGACTGGGTTGGCTCTCCCACCAACCGTGCACCCGACGAGCATGACGACATCGCATGGGTCCGATTCAGCGAGCTGCGCGACCTCTCCCTCCCGCACGGCGTCTTGGCGGCGATGGTTCGTTCTCTGCCCGAGTTTGAGTGCACGGGAAGGAACTCAGTCGTCACCAACTCTGGCCAGAACGACCGAGGAACCAAGGCCGAGTGTCGTGCATGTGCTGAGACGGATTCGTCAATCCCCTGGTGGGACTAGACAGGGCTGCCGGCTGTCCGGTCTCGGGACTTGCGTGATGGATCGGTGTCGGCCCTTGCCGTCCGCACGGTGGAGTCGAAGACGCTGACTCATCCGCTGGCGCTCAGCCAACGCTGCCAGCTGGCACGTGTGATCCGCCGCTCGCGGCTTTCGGCAGCATGGAGGACGAACTGCGCCCGAAGCCGGACCAACGGGTCGTCCGCCGCAGTCAGCGCGGCGACCCTGTCGAGGAACGACGGGTCAAGGTGTCGAACCAGCCGGGCGTACATCCAGTCTTTGCACCGATAGGGCCGCCCCAGCGCTGAGAGAATCAACTCAGCTATCTCAGGCCGAACACCTTCCGGAAGACCGCCGCGCTCGAACCGTAGGAGAAGCATCTCCTTGGTTGCCCACGGGGACCACATCCGCGACTCAGGCGCTCCCCACTCGGTCGGATAGTCCGCTTCCCACCGCAGATACAGCACCGCAAAAGGTGCCCACAACGCCTCCGTAACGTCATCGTCGGGGGCCGAGTCCAGGAACGCACGAACAGGCCCATGGATCGTCCGTTTGTGATGCCAGAGCTGGTCGGCACTGGCCTGGTCCATCTCGGCGACGAGCCGGGGCTGGGTCGGCGTTTCTGTTCGCTCCACGGCCCACAGCCCGTTCCATCGGTGCAGCGCCTCGCCCTCAGCCGCAACCAACGCCTGATGACGAGCAAGCGCCCGGCGTCGCACAACCTGGTCCGTGGCAACGAGGTCGAGCATCCAGAAGTAGTCCCCATGCAACTCAGCAGACACGCCGCCAGCCTGCCAAGCACCGGCACAGACCCTCAGGGCAGGTCAGCCGGACCTGCCACGCAGGTCCCGAGACTGTTCGTCACCGATCTCCTGAGACCCGACCGGCAGTGGCCCGACTGTCCGGCCTCAAGACTCCGGGACAGATCGGTGTCAGGACGTGCGTGACACTGCGCCTGCGCCCGCAATTGAAAGAACGGCCGCAAGCCTGCCTGACAGGGTGTGCTGGTGCCGGACATCGACCCCACCGAGGCGGAGTACCTCCGCCAGATCGGACTCCTTGCCACTGACGTTGCCGACCGAGCCTTGGACGAGGGCTGGCTGACCTTTGATCCCGATCCAGATGACGCACGCCCCTGCAGCGTGCCGTCAACGCGCTGGCCCGCCAGCTGCGTCATCACCACTTCGAGGACGACGGCTGCGTCGACCCGGGCGCCCCGCTTGTCGGCCTGGCCGGGGCCCTCCTGGTTCGTCCCTCGACCGTCCTGAGCGAGCAGGAGTACATCGACATCTGCGAGCGGCTGGGCGTTGAGGCACGGCCCCAGGGGTGGGCGTTGTGGCATACCTGGGACCAGAAAGGTGGACCGATCACCATGGTCACCACCAAGATCAGCACCACTGAGGGAATGCTGCCGGTCTGGTCGAAAGGCCACCACATGGTGCCGACCAAGCCGCCACACGCCCCAGTGGCAGCCAGCGTCAGGGGCTGGGTCGGACCAGCGCTCCGATCTCCCGGGTACGTGGCCGAGACGGGAACCTCGACCTCCATTCGCGAGTCGCCATGCAGCTGCTCCCGCGACGGTCGCGGCGTCCAACGCTGTCTGCGACGTCCAGGTTGACCGCCTGTCCGCCCGGCAGCCGACTCCGTTGATGTCAGTCGCGGATGTCAGCGGTCGTTTGACCGCTGCACGGACGGAGACGGAACGAGCAACCTATGCATTACGAGTCGGCCCCGTGGCGCCTGTCCACCGCCCGGTCCTCATGCCCGACGTGGTCTCGGTCCGTCATCGTCCGACCACGACCGCTGGCTTGCTACTCGGCGCGCCCTGACCTCTCAGTTGAAAGATTCGGTCGCCCGGTCCGCCTGAGAGTCCCCCTGATCGGGCAGTGCCGAAGTCACGCGGCGTGCCTCGCCGGCCATCCTGGAGTCTGCCTCCGGATACGGTCAGAAACGGACGTAGCATCGGCCCGTGACGTACGGAACGGAGATGGTCATCGGTTGCGGGGCTCTGGTCCTCGGCGGGCCGATCGGCGTGAGCCTGGTCGCCAATCTGATCCGGCAGCGAGGCTTCGGCAAACGGTCCCTGCGGCTCCTCGTGGTCGGCGGCATCGTCGCGTCCGGGGCGATCTTTCTCTTCGGCGGTCCCGCATTCCACCGACTCTTTCCGCCGCCGCACGATCCCGTCCTCGCCAGCGGCCGCGGCCTCGACCTGCGAGGCAGTTGGTTCTGGCTGGCCGCTCGGGCCGGTGGGGCTCTGACCTTCGCCATCGCGCTTGCCTATGGTGTCGACCTGGGTCGGCTCAGGCGATCGCGGCAGGCGGCGCGACAAACCAACGCAACTCGTTGAGTGCCCGGGTCCCCGAGCCTGCTCACCGTCGTTGACAGATCCGCGCACCGCCCAGCCTCATCGGCATGGAGCAGGTGCGCGGCCTTGCCATCCGGCTGGCGGTGGACGAGCCGGTCGGCGACGACCTGCCGATGGCGGCTGCTGACGCTCTGACCCGAGGCGTTGACTATCCGAGCTTGCGTGAGCTCGCCGGCCTCTCGAAGGGCAGCGGTAGCGGCCATGAAGACAGCGGCGCAGTCGTTCCTTTGCGACCATCCAGCCTGAGCAGCTTTCGCTACGGGCGATGCGCTTCAGATGATCCGACTCCTTGACCCCCAGGCAACCAACAAGGCTCGCCGACTCACCGCCGGCCTTGGTGGGGCTGCGGCGCGGAAGATGTCTACACCCACGTCTCGTCCACGGCGCCCGTGACGCGCACAGACGCCTCGGCGATTCCCTCGCTCAACGATCGGGCTGCTGTACGGGCGCCAAAAAGGCCATCCCCGATGACCGGGAATGGCCTTTGACCTGCGTGGGCGATACTGGGATCGAACCAGTGACCTCTTCGGTGTGAACGAAGCGCTCTCCCGCTGAGCTAATCGCCCTCAGCGCGGATGACTGTACCTGATCCGCGGCCCCGTCCGCGAATCCGGGGTCAGTTCGTGGCGAGGTAGTGCATGACGCGGGCGATCACGTCGATGCCGAGGCTGTACTTCAGGGACAGCCAGAGCACCACCGCCACGAAGACGAGGCCGACCAGGCCGAGCAGGAAGCGCACGCCGAGTGATTGTCGTGTCACCCATCTGGTCCAGCCGTGCACGTGCCGGCGGGTGAAGGCGAGCAGCCTTCGGGCCCAGTGGTACTCGACGGCCCAGATGCCGAGGCCGGCGATCACCAGCAGCCAGCCCGGCCCGGGCAGCGGGATGAGGGCGATACCGACGGTGACCACGAGCGCGCCCGCGATCGTGATGAAGATCTTGAGGGTGATCCGGCCGGTGGGATTGGCGCGGATGAGTTCGAGGGTGATCGAGGCGCGTCTGCGCCAGCGGGGCCGCTGCTGATCGGCGAGGGCGACGGCGCCCGCACCGGGCTCCGGCGTCCCTTCACCGGAGTCCGGCCGACCGGTCCGGTCGTGCTGATCCATCGGCACCGCATACCCCCGCTTTTTGGCTCCTCGGACCGCGACTTTCGGCGGGTGAGGCGCCGCGATCGGATCCACTGAGGATCGGTTCGTGACCATTTCACCCCCTAGTGTCGCTCGGGACCGTCACCCCTTCCGACGACTGGACGTTACCGGAGTAAGTCGACGACTGAGCCACCCGATGCCGAGCGGGACCGGGCACTGGGCAGAACCGGAAATCCTACATGAATTTTCACATTCAGGAGGCCTTTCCGAACCCCTTCCCACCACTGGGTGAAGTCAGCGTATGGCGGAGCGTAGCCAGGAGTAGCACCTGAGTATGGGAAAAGCGGGACACGCGCGTTCCGCAGCGGTGCCGGGGGGAGAACGTCCATGAGTGTCATCCGACCGACGACCGTAGAGGTCGAGACGTCGCTAAGGCTCGTCGCGCCTGACGCCACCGCCTTGCCGGTGCGTGCCAGCTTGCGTTACGACCCTGCTGACCCGTATGCGGTCCATGTCCTGTTCCATGCCGAGTCGGCCGGAGGCGAGGCGGTGAGCTGGTCCTTCGCCCGCGAACTGCTGGTCACCGGGCTCGACGAGCCGGCCGGGATCGGGGACGTCCGGGTGTGGCCGTGGGCCACTCCGCGCGGCGACTTCGTCGCGCTCGCGCTGTCGTCACCCGACGGCAACGCTCTCTTCGAGGTGCCGAGGAGCGTCCTGGTGCGCTTCCTGCGGCGGACGTACGTCGTCGTCCCGCGCGGCCGGGAGGCCGAGCACCTGGACGTCGACACAGCGGTGAACCGGCTGCTCGCCGGCCGCTGACCGTAACACCGGGTAACACCGGCCATCTTCGGCCACAGGGGCCGCGCGGATCTGCCGAGTCCGCGCGGCTCCGGCACGCCCAGGTGTACGCCGACCGCCCACTCCCCCCGGGGTCAGGTCCGGCGCTCAGCCGTGGGTGGTGATGCCCCCGTCGACCGGAATGACCGCTCCGGTGAGGTATGCCCCGGCCCGTGACGAGAGGTAGATGGCCGTGCCGGCCATGTCCTCCGGACGCCCGATCCTCCCGAGCGGCACCTGCTGCTCGATGGCGGCCCGGGACGCCGGATCGTCGAGCGCGAACGCCATCATCTTGCTCTCGAACGGGCCGGGCGCGATCGCGTTGACGGTGATCTGCTCGCCGGCGAGCTGGTGGGCGAGGCTGCGGGTGAGCATGTGCACGGCCGCCTTCGTCGCCGAGTAGGCGTACACCTCCATCGACGGCACCCGGATGCCGTCGATCGAGCCGATGTTGATCACGCGGGCCGGGTCGTCCGCGCCGGCCGCGGCGCGCAGCGCCGGCAGCAGCGCGTTGGTGAGCCGGAACACCGCCTTGACGTTCACCGCCCAGAGCTTGTCGAACGCGCTCACCGGGTACGCCTCCAGCGGCGCGCCCCAGGTCGCGCCTGCGTTGTTGACCAGGACGTCGAGCCGGTCGTACCGCTGCCGGACCGTGGCGGCGAGCCCTTCGGCGCCCGCGTCGGTGGAGAGGTCGGCGGGGATCGCCTCGCAGCGCCCCTCGGCCGAGAGCTTCTCGGCGACGGCGGCGCAGACGTCCGCCTTCCGCGACGAGATGATCACGTGTGCACCGGCCCGGACGAAGCCCTGGGCGATCATCAGACCGATACCCCGGGATCCGCCGGTGACCAGGACCGTCTTGCCTTCGACCGAGAACAGCTCCGTCATGCCCATCCCCTCGCGAGTGGCCGGTCGACCCGCCCGGCGACGGCCGTCGGGTGATGCCGCGGCGCTGGCGTCGCCGCCCACCGGCACTACCGCCGGGTAACGTAGCCCGGCCCGGCGGACCGGGACAAGACCGTGCCGCCGTGGGTCCACTCGATTCGGGCGGAGCCGGCCCGCCGCGACGGAGGCCGTGGTGGGGCGAGGGGTGCGACTACCTGCGACGCGGGCTAACGTCGGTTGCGATGGTCTTCTCCGGTCAGTACCCCCCGGCAACGGTCGCCACGAGTCTCACCCTCGGCACCGAGATCGACACCCTCGCGTTGGCCGGCCTGGCCGGTGATCCGGGCTGGCGTCGACCGGTGCTTGTCGACCGGGACCTGCTGGTGCTGGCCACGGGCGGGCACGGCGACGTCGAACTGGATTTCGAACCACTCCCCTGCCGCCCCGGCACCCTGCTGCGGGTGCGCGCCGGACAGGTCCTGCGCTGCCCCTGCCCGCAGCTCGACGCCACAGTGGTGCGGTGGGACGCCGGCGCCCTGCGGGGGCTCGACGTCGACCCGGACGCCGTACCGACCTGGTGGCAGCTCGCCGGTGAGGACGAGGATGCGGTGATCACCGAGGTGAGCCAGCTCGCCGTGGACTCCGTCCGGCACCGGGCGATCCCCGCCGCGCGTGGGCTGCTGCGTCACCAGCTCGCCGTGCTGCTGCTCCGGCTCACCCTGGCCGGCGACGCCCGGTCGACGCCCCGCCCCGAGGAGGTCACCTTCCGTCGCCTCTGCCGGGAGGTCGAACGCGCCTACCGGCACACTCGCCGCGTCGAGGACTACGCGGCGCGGCTGGGCTGCTCGGTGCGTACGCTCACCCGCGCCTGCCTGGCGGTGACCGGGCGCAGCGCCAAGCAGGTGATCGACGAGCGGGTGGCGCTGCAGGCCAGCCGGTTGCTCGCGGCGACCGACGAACCCATCGCGCGGATCGGCCGCGGGCTCGGCTTCACCGAGCCGACGAACTTCGGCCGGTTCTTCACCCGCGAGACGGGGCAGAGCCCCGGCGCGTTCCGAGCCGCCCGCGAGCAGCCCCTGCCGGAGCGGGCCGTCCGTCCGCGTACGGCCGCCGAGCCGAGCCGCGCCCGTCCGCAGCCCTCCCACCCGCTGCGCTGAGCCGGCGCCACGGACGGAGACCGTTCGCTCCATCGTGGACCGGTGGGCGTTTCCCGAACCGCCGTTGCGGGCATCCTCAACGCCGACGGCAGGTACGGCGGGGAAGGGAGCCCGGGCGATGGGTGTGATGTTCCGTAAGCGGCAGAAGATCGGACCGCTGATCCTCAACTTCACCGAGAACGGCTTCTCCTCGTGGAGCGTCAAGATCGGCCGGTGGTCCTGGAACTCCCGGGCCCGGGCGCACCGGGTCGACCTTCCCGGTCCGCTCTCCTGGAAGCAGGACAAGTCCCGGCGCTGACCGGGTGAGGACGGGCGGGGCGCCGGCGGGGACGCCGGCGCCCCGCTGCGCCGTCGGGGCCGTTTTCCCCGGAACCGGCCGGAGGGCGGCGGTCGATGCGCTCTACTTCGCTCTCGCCACCCTGACCACGAGCGGCTACGGCGACCTGAGCGCGCCGGGGCAGTTCGGCCGTGCCTTCGTCCGCCCGCAGATGGTCTTCGGTGTCGGGGTCCTCACCGATGGCCCTTGAGCACGCAGACCAGCAGGAGCCCCTGGGTCGGTGCTGATCAGGCAGATGCTCCGGCCGAAGGGCTGATGATCACGTCGCCGCCGAGCCGACCCTCGGCCGGGTCGCGGGTGACCGCGCCCGCCGCGAGCAGGTCGGTGAGCGCCCGCAGCGCGTCCGACGAGCGGTGGACGGTGGCGAGCAGGGCGTGCCGGCGCAGCTCGGTGACGGTACGCGGGCCGCCCCGGGCCAGCTCGGCGACGAGTTCCCGGCCGAGCGGGTCGAGTTCGGGTTCGCCGGCGACGTCCCACGGCGGCCCGGCCGGGTCGCCGAGGCGTACCGCGGCCAGGTCGGCGGCGGCCCAGAGCGCCTCCTTGAACGCCTCCAGGCTCCGGTCCGATCCGGTGCCGAAGGTGATCGACTCCGCCGGCCCGTCGGCGGCGGCGAGGTCCACCTGGGTCACCAGCGGGAAGCCCACCGCGTCCAGCGCGGCGCGGGCGGCGCGGCCGGCGCGGAGCAGGACCTCGGCGGGCCGGCCGCCGGCCGCCGCCCGCAGCACCGCGGCGTCGGGCGCCCCGGCCGCGCCGGTGCCCGCGTCCACGAAGGAGAAGAGCGGGGCACCGGCGGCGCCGGCCGCCTTCAGCGCGACCGGCAGCCGGCTCGGGTCGCCCGGCACCACGTGGACGGCGACGTCGGCCGGCAGACCGGCTTCGATCGGGCCGAGCCGGGCCGGCAGGTCCGCCGCCGCGTCGGCGAGCACCAGCACGGTGAGCCGGAACCCGGGCAGCCGGTCGGCCTGACCGGCGACGAGCCGCAACGCCGCCTCGGCGGAGTCGACGTCGCGGTGGGCGTACGCCAGGGCCACGGTGGCCCGCCGGGAACGGTGCCGGGCCGCCGGCAGCCAGCTCTCCAGCTGGTGGACGAGCAGTTCGCGCAGGGCGTTGGTGGTCGGTTCGCTCGGCATCCTGACGTTCTACCGCACCCGCCGGTCAGGCGGGCACGGAGATGCCCACCCCGCCGCGGGTCTGGCCGCCGTAGCGCTGCCGCTCGCGGTCGAGGTCGAGGCGGCCGATCCGCTTCCGGGCCGAGAGCGCCGCCTCGTCGAGCAGGTCGGCCGGGATGAGCCAGACCACCTCGAACTCCAGCCCGTCCGGGTCCTGCCCGTAGAGGCTCTTGGTGGTGCCGTGGTCGGAGGTGCCGACCAGCGCGCCGGCCGCGGCGAGGCGTTCGGCGGTGGCCGCGAGCTCGTCGAGGGTGTCGACCTCCCAGGCCAGGTGGTAGAGGCCGACGGTGCCGCGGCCGGCGGTGGACCGGCCGGCGGCGGCGCCGACCTCGAAGAGGCCGAGGTCGTGGTCGTTGGTGGAGTCGGGCGCCTGGAGGAAGGCGGCGCCGCGGAAGCCGTCCGGGGTCATCTCGACGGGACGGAAGCCCAGCACGTCGCGGTAGAAGGCGACGCTGCGGGCGAGGTCACTGACGTAGAGGACCGCGTGGTTGAGCCGGTGGATTCCCATGCCTCCACGGTAGCCCGATTTAGTTGAGCGTTCAACTAACTGAGTTATGATGGTTGTCATGACGCGGTGGTTGAACCAGGACGAGCAAGAGACGTGGCGAGCCTTCCTCGCCGCCTCCCGCGGCGTGATGGACGCCCTCGACCGCAAGCTGCAACGGGACGCGGGCATGCCGCACGCCTACTACGAGATCCTGGTCCGCCTCTCCGAGGCGCCGGAGCGCCGGATGCGGATGAGCGAACTGGCCGAGCTGACCGGCTCGTCGCGCAGCCGCCTCTCACACGCCGTCGCCCGCCTGGAGGCCGCCGGCTGGGTGCGCCGCGAGGACTGCCCCACCGACCGGCGAGGCCAGAACGCGCACCTCACCGACGCCGGCTTCGCGACGCTCGCGGCCGCCGCGCCCGGCCACGTCGAGGACGTACGCCGGCACGTCTTCGACGTCCTCTCCCCCGCCCAGCTGGACCAGCTGCGCCGGATCAGCGAGACGATCGCCGCCCACCTGACCGGATCCTGACGCATCCACACCGGCGCGGGTCTTGTACTTACCGTCGTCGGATGAGCACGATGGGGCGTGCCCTCCGGCTTCGGCGACCTCACTGACCAGGCGCACCACCTGGTGTCCACCGGCGACCTGGCCGGCGCCCAACGGCTGCTCTCCGACGCGCTGAGCGACGCCGACCCGCGCCCCGCGAACGCCACCACCGAACTGGCCGAGGCGGCGAGCCTGCAGGCGCGGGTGCTGGTCGCCCTCGGCGAACCGCACTCCGCCCGGGGCTGGGCCGCGTTCGCGTACGCCGCGCACACCCGGCTGCACGGCCGCTCCGACCCGCGTACGGTGGCCGCCGCCGCCACCCTGGCCGCGGTGCTGCACCGGGTGGGCAGCCACGCACGGGCCGCCCGGCTCTACCAGGATGTGATCATCGAGCTGACCGCGCAGGACGGGCCGGAGTCGCTGCGGGTGCTCGCCGCCCACGCCGATCTGGCCACCGTCGAGTACGCCCGCGGGCAGTGCCGGACCGCGCGGGACCGCCTGCAGGACGCCTGGGAGCTGCACCGCGAGGTCTACGGCGACGGCCACCCCAGCGGCATCAAGATGCTGGCACGGCTCGGCGCGATGCAGCGCGACTGCGGGCAGTTCGCCGAGGCGCACGACAACCTGGCCCTGGCCCGGGAGCTCTGCCGGCAGCACCTCCCCGCCGACGATCCGCTCGCCACCCAGGTCGCGACGCTGGCCCGGGCCCCCGCCAACCCGGATCACAGCTGTCTGGAGTCACCGCCGGACCCGCAGGACACCCCGGTGGTCCCCGCC
>NZ_SMKG01000201.1 GCF_004348525.1 Micromonospora sp. 15K316
CCTACGCCCAGTGGGAGCAGCAGGCCGCCGACCTCGTCGCCCAGTACTGGAACAGCTGACAACCACACAGCACCACAGCACGACCCGACCGCTGGCCGGCACCCACCACGGGCGCCGGCCAGCGGCATACCCACCCCACGAAACGGAAGCCGAAACGGAACCCGAAGCAGCGCGGCGCGTATCCGGGTGCAGAGCAAGACGGAGTGCGGCGCAAGCGGTCGGCAGCGCAACAGCACGACGGCCGGCACCCAGGCGGGGTGCCGGCCGTCGGCGTAACGGGTCGGCGGTCAGGTGGCGCTGATGGTGCCGGTCATCAGCAGTGCGAGGACCAGCGTGCCCAGCGCCACCCGGTAGAGCACGAAGACGTACAGGGTGTGGTGGGCGACGTAGCGCAGCAGCCAGGCGATGGCCGCGTACCCGACGCCGAAGGCGATGATCGTGGCCACGACCAGCATGGCGACGGTCGGGGCCGCCGTGCCCGGCGCCGCGGGTTCGAACACGTCCCCGAGGCTGAACACGCCGGACAGCACCACCGCCGGGATGGCCAGCAGGAACGAGTAGCGGGCCGCCGTCTCCCGGGTGAGGTTGAGCAGCAGACCGGCGGTGAGCGTACCGCCGGACCGGGACACCCCTGGGATCAGCGCCATGGCCTGGGCGAAGCCCATGACGACGCCGTCGCGCATCCGGAAGTTCTCCAGGGCGCGGGTCTGGCGGCCCCAGTACTCGGCGAAGGCGAGCACGAACGCGAAGACGATCAGGGTCGTGGCGACCAGCCAGAGGTTACGGCCGGCGGTGCGGATCTGGTCCTTGAACAGGAAGCCGAAGATCCCGATGGGGATGGTGCCGACGATCACGTACCAGGCCATCCGGTAGTCCAGGCTGGAGCGCACCGAACTGTCCCAGATCCCGACGATCCAGGTACGGGTTATCCGCCAGATGTCCTTCGCGAAGTAGATCAGCACCGCCGCCTCGGTGCCCAGCTGGGTGACCGCGGTGAAGGACGCGCCGGCGTCGCGCCCGAAGAAGAGCTCGGAGGTGATGCGCAGGTGCCCCGACGAGCTGACCGGCAGGAATTCCGTGAGCCCCTGGACCAGGCCCAGGACGATGGCCTCAACCCAGGTCACTCGCCAACTCCCGCAAGTTCGAGCGCCTCGGCGACGGTACGCAGGGTCTGCACGCCGCTCTCCCGGTCCGCCACGAAGAGCGTGACCGACAGCGTGGTCACCCCGGCGGCGGCGTACTCCCGCAACCGGTCGGCGATGCGTTCCTTCGGCCCGAGCAGCGACGTACGGTCGATGAACTCCTGCGGCACCGCGGCGGCGGCGTCCCGGTGCCGCCTGTCCAGGTAGAGGTCCTGGACCTCGCGGGCGGCGTCACCGTAGCCCATCCGGGTGGCCAGCTGGTTGTAGAAGTTCTGCTTCCGGCTGCCCATTCCGCCGACGTAGAGCGCCGCGTACCAGCGGACCAGTTCGGCGCAGGCGGCGACGTCGTCACCGACCACCACCGGTACGGACGGCACCACGTCGAAACCGGCCAGTTCCCTGCCGGCCCGCTCCCGCCCGGCGCGCACGGCGGTGAGCTGCTCCTGGGCGAACTCGGGGGCGTAGAAGACGGCGAGCCAGCCGTCGGCGATCTCACCGGCCAGTTCGAGGTTCTTCGGGCCGACGGCGGCCAGGTAGATGGGTATGTGGTCGCGGGGCGGATGGAAGCTCAGCCGCAGCGCCTTGCCGGGGCCGTCGGGCAGCGGCAGGGTGTAGTGCTCGCCGTCGTACGCGACCTCCTTGCGGGCGACGGCCAGCTTGACGATGTCGACGAACTCACGGGTGCGGGCGAGGGGCTTGCCGAAGCGGACCCCGTGCCAGCCCTCGGAGACCTGCGGTCCGGAGACCCCGAGACCCAGCCGGAACCGGCCGCCGGAGAGCGCGTCGATGGTCGCCGCGGTCATCGCGGTGGCGGCGGGTGTGCGGGCGGGGATCTGCATCACCGCGCTACCCAGGTCGATCCGTTCGGTCTGCCCGGCGATCCAGGCCAGCATGCTGGGCGAGTCGGAGCCGTACGCCTCCGCCGCCCACACCACCGAGTAACCGAGCCGGTCCGCCTCCTGGGCGAGGGCCAGGTGATCGGCCGGTGTGCTCCACGCCGTCTGATATCCGAGGCTGAGCCCGAGTCGCAATGGTCCTCCCCCATCGGCTCCACAGGTCGCATCAGGTTACGCAATGCGGGTGAACGACTGGATCACCGGCTCACCGAAAAGGCGATGGGGTGGGCGGATTCGGGCGCGCAGGCGGCAGGAACACCGGCAGAACCCGGGAGACATGACGGGAGCGAGGATATCGGTTGCGCCGTGTTCGAAATAAGGTTCACCCATGCAACAGCGACCGCTCGGCCGAAGCGGGCTGGCGGTTTCGCGGCTCGCGCTCGGCACCATGACCTGGGGTCGGGACACCGATGCCGACGATGCGGCCGCCCAGCTGAAGAGTTACCTCGACGCGGGCGGCAACCTGATCGACACGGCCGACGTCTACGGCGACGGCGACGCCGAGTCGGTGATCGGGTCGCTGCTCGGCACGCTGGTCCCCCGCGACGAGCTGCTGATCGCCACGAAGGCGGGGCTGCGGCCGGGTAACGGCCGCCGCCGGGACAACTCCCGGGGCCATCTGCTGCGTACGCTCGACGCCTCGCTGCGCCGCCTCGGCACCGATCACGTCGACCTGTTCCAGGTGCACGGCTACGACCCGGACACCCCGCTGGAGGAGACCCTGGCGGCGCTCGACCACGCGGTGGCCAGCGGCCGGGTCCGGTACGTCGGCGTCTCGAACTTCTCCGGCTGGCAGACCGCGCGGGCCGCGGCCTGGCAGGCGGCCTGGCCGGGGCGGTCGCCGGTGGTGGCCGCCCAGGTGGAGTACTCGCTGCTGGAGCGGGGCGTGGAGCGGGAGGTGCTGCCCGCCTGCGACGCGCTCGGCCTCGGGGTGCTGCCCTGGTCCCCGCTGGGGCGGGGGGTGCTGACCGGCAAGTATCGGCACGGCCGTCCGGCCGACTCCCGGGCCGCCTCGCCGCACTTCGAACGGTTCGTCGCCACCTACCTGGAGCCGCGCTGCTCGAGCATCGTGGAGGCGGTGGCCACGGCTGCCGGCGGGCTGGGCGTCTCGCCGCTGGAAGTGGCGCTGGCCTGGGTGCGGGACCGGCCCGGCGTGACGGCTCCCATCCTCGGCGCCCGCACGGTCGGTCAGCTGCTCGGGGCGCTGCAGGTGGAGCGGATGACCCTGCCGGAGGAGATCATCACCGCGTTGGAGGACGTCTCGGCGGTGCCGGTCGGCTACCCCGAGCGGGACAGCTGAGGCGGCGAACCGGCCAGGGCGCCACGGGTGGGCACGAAGCGCCCCGGGCAGCGGCGTTGATCACCCCGCAGGGGGTGGCGGACCGCCGCCGGCCTGGGCAGCATAGGGCACATGGACTACGAATACGCGCCGCTGCGGTTGCCACCGAATGTCGACCGGCTGACCGCCGCGGCGCAGCTGGCGATCCAGGCGGAGTTCTCCGGATGGGAGTTGGCCCGGGTGCGGCTGTTCCGGGACGGCACGCGGCAGGTGATGTTGCGCCGCCGCCGGGTCAACCAGCCGCAGCCGGGTCTGTCGTACTGAGGCGAGCCCGCCACGGCGTACGCCCCGGGGCCGGTGCCGCACGGCCGGGCCCCGGGGCGGTGTCGCCTAGTGGACGTGGTCGTGCTCGTCGTCGAGTTCCAGGAACGGGTGCTCGTCGAGGCGGCCGATCAGCCGGTCGTCGGCGGCCGGCTGGAACGGGCCGACCGCGTCGTCGTCCTCGAACGACTCCAGGTCGACCGGGGTGCCGACCTCGCTGACCATCACCACCCCGTCGAGCGGTTCCAGCTCCGGGATGTCGAGCGCGCTGAGCGAGCCGTCGCCGCTCTGCAGCAGCTCCAGCACCGCCTCCCCGACTCCCTCGACGGGCGCCGGTTCGTCGTCCTCCGGGGTGCTCTCCCGGCGGGCGACCTCGGCGACCCGCATGAGCGCGGAGACGCTGGGCACCCGGTAGTCGCGGCGCTGGCGTACCGAGATCACCCGCGGGTGCGGGTCGGTGGCCTCGATGCTCTCGGCGCCACCGGAGAAACGCTCGTCGGCCTCGTCCGGGTCGATCGCCTCGACGTCCCACGGGGTGACTTCGCCGAAGGCGTCCAGGAGGCGCTCGTCGTAGGCGTGGGAGGCGTTGTTCAACGCGACGTACGCCTGCCAGACGTCGTCGTCGTCGATGCGGCCGTCGGCGGCGCGTACCGCGGACAGGTGGCGACGGGCCGCGTCGATCACCCGCTCGAGGGCGACGTCCAGCTCACCGTGCTGGTCGGTCATGCGAGGTGTTCCCTTCACGATGGGAGGTGCCGCGCGGGCGCAGCAACCGGAGGCGGGTCAGCAGGTACGCAGGAACCGGTCGAGAACCCGCACGCCGAACTGTAGCCCGTCCACCGGAACCCGCTCGTCAATGCCATGGAACAACGCGGAGAAGTTCAGGTCGGCCGGCAGTCGCAGCGGGGCGAAACCGAAGCAGCGGATGCCGAGTTGGGCGAAGGCCTTCGCGTCGGTGCCGCCGGAGAGCATGTACGGCACCGGGTGCGCGCCCGGGTCCTCGGCGCGCAGCGCGGCGGACATCGCGTCGACCAGGTCACCGTCGAAGGTGGTCTCGATGGCGGGCTGGCGCTGGATGTACTCGATGGCGATGTCCGGCCCGATCAGCGCCCGGAGCTGCTCCTCGAGCAGCTCCGACTGGCCGGGCAGGCTGCGGCAGTCGATGGTGGCGGTGGCCCGGCCGGGGATGACGTTGTCCTTGTAGCCGGCGGTCAGCCGGGTCGGGTTGGCGGTGTTGCGGATCGTCGCCCCGATGATGTTGGCGATCGGTCCCAGCTTGGCGATCGCGGCCTCCGGGTCCTCCGGGTCCAGCTCGATGCCGAGCAGCTCGGAGACCTCCTGGAGGAAGGTCCGTACGGTCGGGGTGACCACCACCGGGAAGCGGTGCCGGCCGACCCGGGCGACCGCCTCGGCGAGGGCGGTGACGGCGTTGTCGTCGTGGACCATCGAGCCGTGCCCCGGGCGCCCCTTGGCGTGCAGCCGCAGCCAGTCCACGCCCTTCTCGGCGGTCTCGATCAGGTAGAGCCGCCGGGCGTCGTCGACGGAGTAGGAGAAGCCGCCGACCTCGCCGATCGCCTCGGTGCAGCCGTCGAAGAGGTCCCGGTGTTGGCGGGTGAGGAAGTGTGCGCCGTAGTCGCCGCCCGCCTCCTCGTCGGCGGTGTACGCGAGCACGATGTCGCGGGTGGGGCGTACGCCGGTGCGCTGCCAGTGCCGCACGACGGCGAGGACCATCGCGTCGAAGTCCTTCATGTCGATCGCGCCGCGACCCCACAGGTAGCCGTCGCGGAGCTCGCCGGAGAACGGGTGCACCGACCACTCGTCCGCGTCGGCCGGCACCACGTCCAGGTGGCCGTGCACCAGCAGCGCGCCGCGCCCGGGGTCGGTGCCGGGGATCCGGGCGACGAGGTTGGCCCGGCCGGGGGCGGATTCGTGGATCCGCGACTCGACGCCGACCTCGGCGAGCTTCTCCGCCACGTACTCGGCGGCGGCGCGCTCGCCCGCGCTGGTGTCGTTGTCACCGGTGTTGGAGGTGTCGATCCGGAGCAGGTCGCGGCAGAGGTCGACGACCTCGTCGGTGAGGGCGGGTCGGGCGGAGGTGGCGTCGCTCGTCATCGCTTCTTCATACCAGCCGCGGCGCCCGATCGACCCGCCGCGGGCGGCGCGGCGGTCGCACGCCACCACCTCCGGCGCCGGGCGGGCGGCGGGGCACGGTTTCGCGGCGCGCCGCCCCGGGTACCGCCGCCCGCGACCGCAGTTCCCGATCCGCGCCCCGGCCAGACGAGGAGAGCACGATGACCATTCCCCTGCCTCCGTTGCCACCCGCCCCCGAGGAGGGCTACCGGCCCGGTGGTCGCAGCGTCGCCGAGATCGTCGAGTACGAGCACCGGCAGCTGCTGGAGCTCGTGGGGCGGCTCACCGGGCCCGGCCCGGCCGCCGACGAGCAGCTGGCGGTGCTGACGGCCGCGCTCTCCCGGCACCTCTCCGCCGAGGAGCAGTACCTGCTGCCGGCGGTCCGGTCGGCGCTGCCCGCCGCGGCCGGTCGGGTGGACCGGATCCTCGACGCGGACGCCGTCCTGCTGAGCGCCTTGCGGGCGCTCGCCGGGGATGGCCTCGGCGAGGTCGCCGACCGGGTCCGCCGCCACGTCGAGGAGGTGGGCGCGCTGGTCACGGAGCTGCGCGGGGTGGCGACCGAGGAGGAACTGATCCGGCTCGGCAACCGCCTGGAGATCGCCGAGGAGGCCGCGCCGACCCGGCCACACCCGGACACCCCGGCCACCCCGCCGTGGAACCGGGTCGTGGAGCCGGCGCTGGGCGTGGTGGACAAGGTCCGTGACGCGGTCAGCGGGAGGCCGACGTACCTGGCCGACCTTCCGGAGCAGCCGCGCGGCTGACCGGCGACCTTCATCCACAATCGCCGATCCATCCGGCTCTTCCGCCAACCGGAGCGGGGTCATACCGTCACGGTATGAATCTGGAGCTGCGACATCTTCGGGTGGTGTGCGCGATCGCCGAAACGGGAAGCGTGACCAAGGCGGCGTCGACGCTCGGCCTGGCCCAGCCGGCGCTCACCGCCCAGCTCCAACGCATCGAACGCACCCTGGGCGGTCCCCTCTTCGAGCGGGACCGCCGCGGGGCCCGGCCGACCGCGCTCGGCGAGCTGGTGCTCGCCCGGGCCCGGGTGCTGCTGCCCGCCATGAAGGGGCTGCAGGACGAGGCGGCCCGCCTCGCCGGGGCGGCGGACGCGCCCCGGCGGTACCGGTTCGGTGGGGTGAACAGCCCCATTCTCGGCCGGCTCGTGCACCGGCTCGCGGCGGAGCAGCCGCAGGCGCAGATCACCACGTATGCGTCCTGGTCGGTGGACGAGCTGGCGCAGCTGGTGGTGGGTGGTCGGCTGGATTTCGTGCTGACCGGCGTCTGCGGCGACTCCAGCCCGTCGGCGGAGTGCGGGCTCAGCTGGCGGGAGGTGTCGGTCGACCCGGTGCTGGTGCTGCTGCCGGAGTCCCATCCGCTGGCCGAGCGGGAGGAGGTGCGGCTGGTGGATCTGCGGCACGAGCAGTGGGTGGCGGCGCCCGGCGACGGCTGCTTCGGTGACTGCTTCGCGGCCGCGTGCGCCCGCGCGGGTTTCGCGCCGCGGAAGGTGTACGAGACGGATGTGCGCGGCTGCGTGGACCTGGTGGACGCGGGCGAGGCGGTGGCGCTCTGCCAGGCCACGTTCCGCCCGCCCGCCGGGCTGGTCACCCGCCGGCTGGCGGGGGTGCCGCTGCGCTGGCGGTTGATGTTCGGCTGGCACCCGGACTCCCCCGCGGCCCGGGCCGCCGAGCTGGTGCTGCAGACGGCGAAGGCCGCCTACGACGATTCGCTGGCCCCGCACCCGGCGTACCTGGCCTGGTTGGTGGCGAATCCGGAGTTCGGCGCCCGCCGGTCGGTCGTGCGGGGCCCGGTCGCCGACGCGAACGGGGTGCGAACCGCGTAGCGACGGGTATCAGGGCCCCATGACCGACGTTTCTCCCGCCGCGGACGACCGTGAGCTGCTGCGCCGCGCCGCCGCCGCGCACACCGCCGCCGCCCAGGACCTCGAGGCCTTTCTGCGCCGGCTGCCGGAGGTGCCGGGGCCGGCGGAGGTGACCGAGTACGCCAGCCTGCTGACCCGCGAGGAGCGGATGCGCGCCGACCGGGAGGCGGCGGCCGACGCCGCCGGGCTCACCCTGGGCAGCCTGGAGTCGGACCAGGGCACCTGAGGCGGGGCCGCGGCGGGCCGGTCGGCGTTCGACCGGGATTCAGCGTTCGACCAGGATGTCGTGGCCGAGGTCCAGCAGGGAGTGCCGCCACTCGTCGTCGGCGTTGCCGCGTGCCGGCCGGGCGTCCACCAGGGACTGGATCCGGTCGACGGCGTCCCGCATCACCTCGATGTCCTCCGGGGTGAGGTCGACCTTCCGTTTGGTCAGCACCTTGAGGATCTGCCGCCCCGGTTCCGGCAGGTTGAGGTCCGGGTCGGGGCCGAACGCCTCCTCGCCCGAGCCGCGGGTCAGCAGCCACTGACGCAGCTGTTCGGACGGGACGTTGACCTGGGCGTGGAAGTCGTCCCAGAGCACCTCAACCTCGGGATCGAGCCGCTGCTCGCGTACCATCAGGTCTCCTCTCCGGGTGGTGGCCCGGACGTCTCCGGGTCCCCCTCGTCGGTCTTGCGGCGCCAGCCCTCCGCCGGCATGCGGACCCGGGCCGGGTTGGCCGTGGGGCGGGCCTGGATCCGCTCGGGGTGCTCGGTCTCCTCCCGGGACTCCTCGGTCCCGGGTGGCTGCTCCGGTCCGGGCGGACGCTCCGGCTCGGGCGTCTCCGGCCGGCTCATCGCGGATGCGACGTCGTGGCGGCGCGGTAGCCTCGCTCGCCGGCGCCGACGTCGAAGGTGAGGGCGCCGTCGCGGGCGTCCACGGTGACCTTCTGGCCGGGCGAGATGTCCGACGCCAGCAGCATCCGGGAGAGCTGGTTGTCCACCTCGCGCTGGATGACGCGGCGCAGCGGCCGGGCGCCGAACTCGGGCTGGTAGCCGTGCTCGGCGAGCCAGTCGACGCCGGCGGTGGTGAAGTCCACCTCGATGTCCTGGGCGTGCATGCGGCGGCGGGTCTCCTCCAGCAGCAGCTCGGTGATGTCGCGCAGCTGCGCGGCCTCCAGCCGGCGGAAGATGATCACCTCGTCGATGCGGTTGAGGAACTCCGGCCGGAAGTTCTCCTGCAGCCGGCGCATCAGCCGCTCCCGCAGCTCGTCGCTCTCCTGCTCGCTGCCCGGCTCGCCCGCGCCGAAGCCGACGGCCCGCTGGGTGCCGGTGATCAGCTCCGAGCCGAGGTTGCTCGTCATGATCAGGACGGTGTTCTTGAAGTTGACGGTCCGGCCCTGCCCGTCGGTGAGCCGCCCGTCGTCGAGCACCTGGAGCAGGATGTTGAACACGTCCGGGTGCGCCTTCTCGATCTCGTCGAGCAGCACCACCGCGTACGGGCGGCGACGTACCGCCTCGGTGAGCTGCCCGGCCTCCTCGTAGCCGACGTATCCCGGGGGCGCGCCCACCAGGCGGCTCACCGTGTGCCGCTCCTGGAACTCGCTCATGTCCACCCGGACCATCCGGTCCGACTCGCCGAAGAGCGCCTCCGCGAGGGCCCGGGCCAGCTCGGTCTTTCCGACACCGGTCGGGCCCAGGAAGAGGAAGCTGCCCATCGGCCGCTCCGGATCGGCCAGACCGGTACGGGAGCGGCGAACCGCCTCGGCGACCGCGGAGACCGCGTCGTCCTGCCCGACCACCCGCTCGTGCAGGTGCCCCTCCAGGCGCAGCAGCCGGTCCCGCTCCTCCTCGGTGAGCTGGGCGACCGGGATGCCGGTGGCGCGGGACACCACCTCGGCGATCTCCTGCGGGCCCACCTCGGGCACCTGCGAGCCGCCGTTGCCGTCCTCGCCGTGCGCCCGCCGCACCTGATCCTCCAGCTCGCCGATCCGGTCGCGCAGGGCGGAGGCGCGCTCGTACTTCTCGTCGGCGACCGCCTGCTCCTTGTCCCGGCGTACCTCGTCGAGCTGCCGCTCCAGGTCCCGCACGTCCGCGGCCGGGGTGCGGGTGCGCAGCCGGACCCGGGCGCCGGCCTGGTCGATCAGGTCGATCGCCTTGTCCGGCAGGTACCGGTCGGTGACGTACCGGTCGGAGAGCTCGGCCGCGGCGACCAGCGCCTCGTCGGTGAACCGCACCTGGTGGTGCGCCTCGTACCTGTCGCGCAGCCCGCGCAGGATGGCGACGGTGTCGTCGACGCTCGGCTCCGGGACCAGTACCGGCTGGAACCGGCGGGCGAGCGCGGCGTCCTTCTCGATGCTCTTGCGGTACTCGTCGAGCGTGGTCGCGCCGATCACCCGCAGCTCGCCGCGGGCCAGCGCCGGCTTGAGCATGTTGCTGGCGTCCATGCCGCCCTCGCTGCCCGCGCCGCCCGCCCCGACCAGGGTGTGGATCTCGTCCAGGAAGATGATCAGCTCCTCCCGGTGTGCCCGGATCTCGTCGATCACCTTCTTCAGCCGTTCCTCGAAGTCGCCGCGGTAGCGCGTGCCGGCGACGAGCCCGGCCAGGTCCAGCTGGATCACCCGCTTGCCCAGCAGGGTCTGCGGCACGTCGCCGTCGCAAATCCGCTCCGCCAGCCCCTCCACGATGGCGGTTTTGCCGACACCGGCCTCGCCGATGAGCACCGGGTTGTTCTTCGTCCGCCGGGAGAGGATCTCCACGGCCTGTTCGATCTCGTCGGCGCGGCCGATGACCGGGTCGATCTGGTCGTTGTGGGCCAGGTCGGTGAGGTCCTGTCCGTACTGGTCGAGGGTCGGCGTGCCGCGGTCCGGCCGCGGACCGGCCGTCGGTCCCCGCTCGGCGTTCGCGGCCTGCAACGACTCGGGCTGGATCCGCCCGGCGGCGAGCATCCGGCCGGCCGGCGACTCCGGGTTGAGCGGCAACGCCATGAGGATGTGCTCGGGACCGATGTAGTTGGCGCCCATCGCGCGGGAGAGCTGGTGGGCGTCGAGCAGCGCACGTTTCGCCGCCGGGGTGAGCGACAGGTTCGGCGGCACCTCGCCGCGGGGCGCCCCGTCGCCCCGCCCGCCGAGGGCGTTGAGCAGGGTGTCCGGGTCGGCGCCGGCCCGTCGTACCAGGTCACGCAGGGGCTCGCGCTGCAGTGCCGCCCAGAGCAGGTGGTCGGTGTCCAGGTCGGTGCTCTGGCGCTGCGCCGCGCGCCGGGCCGCGTCGGCCAGCATCTCCCGTGCGTCGGCGGTCATCAGCCGAGTGATGTCGACCCGGTGCGGCGGTCGGCGCCCGCCCTCGCCACGGCCGAAGTACCGGGCCAGGAACTCGTCCCAGGGGTCGGTGCCGAAGTCGCCGGGTCCCATCATCTCTGTCCTCCGCAGTAGCCGGCACGGTCGGCAGGGGCTACCCGGCGGTCGGCCCGACAAACGCCGCGCGGATGCCGCCGGGGCGCGCGACGGCCGGTCGGCGCGCCGGTGGTGGCGGTCGCCGGGGC
>NZ_SMKG01000202.1 GCF_004348525.1 Micromonospora sp. 15K316
GCGCTCGGCCGGGGCGGCGGATCGAACTGTTAACTGTGTTAATCATTACATGTGAACTTATCGATATCAATCTCCGGAAGCGTCGGCGGGGGGCGTCGGCGCGGTGCCGCGACGTCTTCCGGCTGCGGGCCGGGGCGGACTCTGCCCAAAACAGGCAGCGTCAGCCGCCACCGACCCGCGGTTGCCGGTGGTCGGTGAGTCGCAGGCCGACACCGCGAACCGCGTCGATGGTGATCCCGGTGCCGAGCTCGCCGAGCTTGCGCCGCAGCCGTTTGACCAGTGACTGCACGTCCGCCTTGCGGTCCTGGCCGTCGTTGCGCCAGACCGACCGGTGCAGTTCGGCGTAGCTCCACACCCGCAGCGGCTCGGCGGTGAGGCAGATCAGCAGATCGTGCTCAAGGCGGGTCAGGGAGATCTCCTGTCCGCCGTAGCGCGCGGCGGACCGGGGCGAGTCGATCAGCAGCGCGTCACCGGCCGGCTCCAGCCCGGGGGGTGGTGGCGCCGGCGCCGACGCGGGTAGTTGGCCCGGCACGGCGATCAGTCGACGCAGCTCGTCGAAGTCGGCCACCAGTAGCAGGGGCGCGATGCCGTCGAGGCGTTCCGCCAGTCGCAGTCGCTCGGCGGGCGACGGCGTCACCGCGATGACCAGCGGATACAGCTCTTCGGCCGGATCGGGCCCGTCCGGCACAGTGCTCTCGTCGACCTCGGTCACCGCATCCATCCGCGAAGATGCCGGGCAGCTCCCTGCCCGCATCGATCTTGATCGTGACAGTTATCGGCAATCGTCAAACCCTGGTCAGCAAGCTGTTAGTGACAACTTGCTCACCGCACGTGCTTGATCGTCCTTTCATCTCGATCATAGTGTCCAACCGGGCAACCGGCGTGACCCGCGCGGTGCATGGGGGGGCTTGGAGGGGATCGTCCGAACCGGTATCCAACGGGAGACGATCGCCTGCACCTTCACCATGGCCCATTCAACCCCCTGGGTCGTCCTGAAGGAGGCAGCACCGAATGTTTAGACGTCCACATTGGACGAGCGTCGCCAGATCCCTGGTGAGCGCGGGCGCGGCGACGGTCCTCGTCGCCACCGCCCTCGCCGCCACAGGATCGGGCGCCCAGGCCGCTTCGGGCGGCTTCGGCGCCGGCGCGCCCTCCCCGGCGGACAAGATCCGTCCGGAACTCACGAAGCAGCTCGAGGGCAAGGCCGAGAGTGACTTCTGGATCCGCTTCAAGAACCGGGCGGACCTGGGCCAGGCCAGCAAGAACAAGGACTGGAACAAGCGGGGCGCCGACGTGGTGGCCGCGCTGAAGAAGACCGCCGAGGAGAGCCAGTCCAAGGTCAAGGCCGAGCTGAACAGCACGGGCGCGAAGTACCAGACCTTCTGGGCGACCAACGCGATCCGGGTGAGTGGCGGCTCGCTCGGGCTGGCGCAGAAGATGGCCGCGCACGCCGAGGTCGAGGCCCTCTACGCGCCGGTCACCTACGAGATCCCCAAGACCACCAAGGGCGACAGCGAGAAGGCCGTCAACGCCATCGAGTGGGGCATCGCCAACATCAACGCCGACGACGTCTGGTCCCAGTACGGCGTCACCGGTGAGGGCATCACGATCGCCAACATCGACACCGGCGTCCAGTTCGACCACCCGGCGCTGGTGGGCTCCTACCGGGGCAACAACGGCGACGGCACCTTCGACCACAACTACAACTGGTTCGACGCGGCCGGCGCCTGCCCGACCGCCCCCTGCGACGGCGACGGCCACGGCAGCCACACCATGGGCACGATGGCCGGCTCCGACGGCGGGGCGAACCAGATCGGTGTCGCGCCCGGCGTCAAGTGGATCGCTGCGAACGGCTGCTGCCCCAGCGACGCCGCGCTGATCAACTCCGGTCAGTGGATGCTCGAGCCGACCGACCTGAACGGCCAGAACGGCGACGTCACCAAGCGGCCGAACATCGTCAACAACTCGTGGGGCACGGTCCTCCCGTCGAACGACCCGTTCATGGAGGACGTGACGCTGGCCTGGAAGGCGTCCGGCATCTTCGGCGTCTTCTCCAACGGCAACAGCGGCCCCAGCTGCCAGAGCAGCGGCTCCCCGGGCAGCCTGGAGAGCAACTACTCCGCCGGCGCGTACGACATCAACAACAACATCGCCGGCTTCTCGGCGCGTGGCCCGGGGCAGAACGGCGGGATCAAGCCGAACATCTCGGCCCCCGGCGTGAACGTCCGGTCCAGCGTGCCGGGCAACGGGTACGCCAGCATCAGCGGCACGTCGATGGCGGCCCCGCACCTCGCGGGCGCGATCGCGCTGCTCTGGTCGGCGGCGCCGGGCCTGGTCGGTGAGGTCGACGCGACCCGCGGGCTGCTCGACAACACCGCTGTCGACACCAACGACGCGCAGTGCGGTGGCACCGCCGACGACAACAACGTCTGGGGCGAGGGTCGCCTCGACGCGCTCGCGCTGCTCAACAGCGCGCCGATCGGCGACACCGGCACCGTGTCCGGCACCGTCACCGACGCGGCCAGCGGTGCTCCGCTCCCGGGTGCCTCCGTCGTCCTGAGCGGCCCGGCCGACCGGCAGCTCACCACCGGCGCGGACGGGAAGTTCTCGTCCCTGCTCCCGGTCGGTGACTACCAGGCCGTCGTCTCGGCGTTCGGCTACGGCCAGAAGACGGTCACGGTGACGATCACCCCGAACGCGACCACCACGCTCAACGTCGCGCTCGACGCCGTGCCCAGCGTCAACATCAGCGGTACGGTCACCGACGGCTCCGGCCACGGCTGGCCGCTCTACGCCAAGGTGACGGTCGTGGGCGCCTCGGGTCTGTCCGACTACACCGCGCCCGCCAACGGCCGCTACACCCTCAAGGTCCCGGCCGGGTCGACCTACAGCCTGAAGGTCGAGTCGGTGTACCCGGGCTACGAGACGGTGACGAAGGAGGTCGTCGTCGCCGCGCGCAACGTCACCGCCAACGTCGCCGTGCCGGCGAAGTCGGACGCCTGCGAGACGGCGCCCGGCTACACCTACGGCTCCGACGGTGAGTTCGAGACCTTCACCGGTACGGGCACGCCGAGCGGCTGGGAGGTCGTCGACCACCTGGGCAACGGCCAGGTCTGGAAGTTCACCGACGAGGCCAACCGGGGCAACCTGACCGGTGGCAGCGGGGGCTTCGCCATCGTCGACAGCGACCGCTACGGCGGCAGCGGGCAGCAGGACACCTCGCTCGTCAGCCCGGTCGTCGACCTGAGCGACGTCACCGCTCCGGTCATCCGGTTCAACCAGGACTTCAACTGGCTCGGGCCGGAGACCGCCGACGTCGACCTCAGCGTCGACGGCGGCACGACCTGGACGAACGTGCTCCGCCAGAAGGAGGACGTCGGCGGCCCGCGGGTCACCGAGGTGGCGATCCCGCAGGCCGCGGGTCAGTCGCAGGTCCGGGTGCGGTTCCACTACTACGAGGCCTCGTACGAGTGGTGGTGGCAGGTCGACAACGTGCTGATCGGCAGCGAGGTCACCTGCGAGCCGGTCGACGGCGCGCTGGTCTTCGGCCACGTGCGTGACAAGAACACCAGCGGCTACGTCAACGGTGCCACGGTCACCAGCGTCGACAAGCCGGCGGAGAAGGCCACCACGGTGGCGACTCCGGACGACACCGGGCTCGAGGACGGCTTCTACTGGATGTTCTCCTCGCTGACCGGCACCCACAAGTTCACCGCGACGGCCGGCAACTACGTCAGCCAGAGCAAGAACGTCGACGTCCAGGCCGACTGGGCGACCGCCGCGAGCTTCCAGCTCAAGGCCGGTCAGCTCGCCGTCACCCCGGGCACGCTGAGCGCCAACGTCCAGATGCCCAGCGGCAAGACCAGCAAGACGTTCACCGTGACCAACACCGGCGGGGCGCCGGTCGAGGTCGGTTTCGGTGAGCGTGACGCCGGCTTCGAGCTCCTCAAGGCCGACGGGTCGCGGGTGAGCCGGCAGCAGATGCTCGGCGCCGAGGGTGCGCCCGAGCAGCGGCTGAAGGTGGCGACCTCGTTCGCCGCCACGGCCTCCGGCAAGTCGTCGACGGCGGCCACCGCGGCCGGCCCCCAGGCCGACCCGTGGACGAACCTGCCCGCCTACCCGGCGAACATCATGGACAACCGGGTGGTGAACCTCGACGGCAAGGTCTACTCGATCGGTGGTGGTGACGGCTCGGCGTCCACCACGAAGAACTACGCGTACGACCCGATCGCTCAGGCCTGGTCGGCGATCGCCGATCTTCCCGAGGCGCGCAACGCCATGACGGTGGGCGTCCTCGACGGGAAGATCATCGCGACCGGCGGCTGGGCGGCTGCCGGCCCGTCCGGCACCACGTGGGCGTACGACCCGGGCGCCGACGCCTGGACCCAGCTGGCCGACAACCCCGCGCCGCGTGCCGGGGCGGCTCAGGCGATCGTCGACGGCAAGCTCTACGCCATCGGTGGCTGCACCACCTCGGCCTGCACGCCGATGTCGAGCAGTGTGGTCCGGTACGACCCGGGCGGCGACAGCTGGGAGACCCTGCCCGAGTACCCGAAGTCGGTGGCGTTCGCCTCCTGCGGCGGGATCGACGGCGTGATCTACTGCACCGGCGGCAACGACGGTGCCAGCGCCTACAAGACCAGCTACGCCTTCGACCCGGGCGCCAACACCTGGAGCCCGATCGCTGACGCGCCGGCCGACCAGTGGGCCAGCTCGTTCGCTGTCGCCAACGGCAAGCTGCTGGTCGTCGGTGGTGTCCAGGGCGGCGCCGTCACCAACGCCGGTTTCGCCTACGACCCGGGCACCGAGTCGTGGTCGAACCTGCCGAACGCCAACGCTCCGCGGTACCGCGGTGGTGCGGCGTGCGGCTTCTACAAGGTCGGTGGCTCGTCCGGTGGCTTCACCTCCACCCGGGAGAGCGAGGTGCTCCCCGGCTTCGAGGAGTGCGCCGTCGGCGGCGCCGACGTCAGCTGGCTGACGATCGACAAGTCCGAGGTCACGCTGGCGCCGGGCGAGAAGGTCACGGTCACCGTCGGGATGACGGCGAACGTCGACCAGCCGGGCACCTACACCGGTCAGGTCACCATCAAGGAGAACACCCCGTACACGGTGGCTCCGGTGACCGTGGCGATGAACGCGAAGGCCCCGAAGACCTGGGGCAAGCTGATGGGTACGGTCACCGGGAACAGCTGCCAGGGCGGCGGTGCTCCGCTGAACGGGGTGACTGTCCAGGTCGACTCGTGGGCGAGCTCGCTCACCCTCTCCACCAACGCTGAGGGTAAGTACGCCTACTGGCTCGACAGGCGGAACAACCCGCTGACCATGATCGTCGCCAAGGACGGCTGGAAGCCCCAGACCCGTACGACGAAGATCAACACCACCACCCCCACCGTGGAGGACTTCGCACTGTCTCCCACCAAGTGCTGACGCCTGAGCGCTGACGCACGACGTCCGGCCCGCCTGGTCACCAGGCGGGCCGGACCCTTTCCCGCGACGCCCGTCGCTGTTCGCTGGTCGCCCGAGCGCACCGCTGCGCCGCTGCGCCGGTGCGGCTGTCGAGGCCGAGGCTCGTGGACCCTGCGGCCCCCCGAGTCAGGCGGACGCGAGCCGGAAGCCCACCCCGCGGACGGAGTCGATCGTCGCCGAGGCGTCCAGGGTGGCGAGCTTGCGCCGTATCCTGCGCACCACCGAGTGCATGTCGGAGCCGCGCCCGAGGTGCTTGTTGCCCCAGACCTTGAGATGCAGCCGCTCATAGGTCCAGACCCGTCCGGGCGCGCCCATCAGGCAGAGCAGAAGGTCGTGCTCCAGGCGTGTCAACTCGATCTCGCGATCGAGCCAGCGCGCCACCCGCCGGTCCGAGTCGACGACCAGGGCCGGCGTCGCCGGTGGCGGCACCGTCGCGGGCGCGACGTCCACCGTCATGGCTTGCATCGTTTCAACGGTCGTCTCGGCGGTCGGTGTCTCGGCCGCGCCGAGAAACTCCCGCGCCTGGTCGACGCTCGAGACGATCAGGAACGCCTCCGTGCCGCCGAGCAGTTGCGCGAGCTGCCGGCGCGCCGCCGGCGAGGAAGCAATACCTATGACCATGGATGCAACCGGGATCCCCCGCATTTCCGCACCTCTTCCGGTTCCCCACTGATACCCGGATGGTTTCTGTTGACGCAGGTCAATCTGCGCAGTGACCTTAGCCGGGCTTTATCTCGGTACGGTTAAGAATATTTGCACGTCGGCACTTATAAATTGGTGCTCAGGGCCCGCGAACTCGGCGTTGTCATGTTCATGACAAGGTGACCGAGTTTTGACAGGAACCCTTTTCCCTTTATCGCCCGGTTATGGCTGGTCTGGGGGCGTCGCATGGGGCTACCTGCCAGTACGTCAGCTTCCCGACAACGCTCGCCCGCCGCGGCGGGCCGAATTTCCGGGATCGGGCACATTCGCATTCTCCACCCAGGCGTCGGTCCTTGACTGGGCCGCCGAGTTAATAATCGGTTGAACGCGGACGAAGGTCGGCGTCCCGCAGTTGACCGGGATCGCCATGTCGGCAGGCGTGCCATCCATTTTTCGGCGCCTACCGATAGGGCGGTGATTGGTCGAGGTATTGACGCTGCTGGAGCGATCGCGCCCGGTGCGTCCACCGGGAGCGGCCGGCGAACCGGCCGCCTCGTCAGGACACCGGCGCCCGGAGCCGTCCGCCGATCGTCCGCCGGCGCATCGCGATCGTCCCGACGCCCACGGCGTGGAGACCACCGGACGGCGGCCCCACCCCCTAGTCTGACCACGATCGATCCGACTGAGGGGACGCGCCACGCGGGCGCGCGGAGAGCGACCGGGCATCGCCCCGGCCGGGGGGAGCATCGTGAAGAAGATCGTCGCCGGCTTGTTCATCGCGCTCGACGGTGTCGTGGAGGCGCCCGACCAGTGGCACTTCCCGTACTACAACGACGAGATGGGGGCGGCCGTCGGCACCACTCTCGCCGGCGCCGACACCATGCTCTTCGGCCGCAAGACGTACGACAGCTTCGCGGGTGCCTGGCCGGAGCGCGAAGCGGCCGGCGGCGAGGACGCCGAATTCGCCAAGACGCTCGGTGACATCCGCAAGGTGGTGGTGTCGAGCCGGCGGCTCGAGTTCGGCTGGCGCAACTCCGAGCAGCTGGCGGGGGACCTCGTCGAGGCGGTCACCGCGTTGAAGCGGTCACCCGGGAGCGGGCACATCGGCATGAGCGGCTCCGTCTCCGTCGTCCGCCAGCTCCTGGCCGCCGGCCTCCTGGACGAACTGCACCTGCTGGTCCACCCGATCGCCGTACGCCACGGGATGCGGCTCTTCGACGAGGGCGAGCCCTCGATCCCGCTCACGTTGCTCACGTCGCAGGCGTTCAGCACCGGAGTGCTGAACCTCGTCTACGCGCCGTCCGAGCCGGCCGCGCCGGCCGGCTACGCAGAGGCCAAGCGCCACCTGGCCCGGGCACGGCAGGGCTCCGCCCACTGACGACGACGCGCGGAGCCCGCACCCCTGCCCGGCTCAGCTACGCGCCGACGACCATCCGTCGGCGACGAGCCGCCCGGCGTCGCGGCCCTCACTGTGCAGCAGCAGTCCGTCCCGGTCCGCCGCGATGATCCGGTCGACGTAGACGCCTCGGCCCTGGCTGGAGACGTCGGTGCTGCTGCTCCAGCGCAGGTGGGTGGCGCGTTCGGGCAGCTCGGCACTGACCTGCCACCACACCCGGCCGCCGTAGCCGGAGACGGTGCCGTCGCTGCTCCAGCGCCTGCCGCCCTGGCTCAGCACCAGGCGGAGCGGTTCCCAGGTGGCGCCGCCGTCGGTGGAGACCTCGACCCGCACGCTGTCGAAGCGTGGCTCGGTGTCGTACCAGAACAGGAAGTTCGCCGTGCCGCCGCGCGCCGGCCGGCGCAGCGGCGCGGTCAACGTGACGGTCGCGGCGTCCCGCGGATCCGCACGCCACGCCTCGGACGTTCGGGGCCGCACCGGCATCGCCTCCGCGAAGTCGCGTGCCACGGCCCGGCGGGCCACGTTGTTGCTGCCCCAGCCCCGGTCGGGATGCACCCGGTTGCTGAGCAGGATCACGAAGGAGTGGGAGAGCGGGTCCACCACCAGGGACGTGCCGGTGAAACCGGTGTGCCCGAACGTGACGGGAGAGGAGAGGCCCATCATGTACCAGTGCTTGTCGAGCTCGAAGCCGAGCCCGCGGTCGCTCTCGGGATAGGCCGTTTCGAGCCCGGCGTTGTAGTTGACCAGCATGGCGCGCACCGTCTCCGGTCGCAGGATCCGCCGGCCGCGGTACTCGCCGCCGTTGAGCAGCGACTGGCACAGCACGGCCAGGTCCGCCGCGGTCGAGAAGACTCCCGCGTGCCCGGCCACCCCGCCGAGCGACCAGGCGTTCTCGTCGTGCACCTCACCCCAGACCATGCCGCGTCCGGCGTACGGCTGGTACTCGGTGGCGGCGATCCGGGAGCGTAGCTGCGGCGCCGGGTTGTAGCCGGTGTCGGTCATGCGCAGGGGAGCGGTGACACCGTCGCGGACCAGGTCGGCCAGCGGACGGCCGGTGACCCGTTCGGCCAGCACGCCCAGCGCGATCAGCCCGAGGTCGGAGTAGACGTACCGGCTGCCGGGCGTCGCCCCGGCGGCGAGCGGCGTGGCGAGGGCGGCGGCGAGCCGCTCGGCCGGCGTCGGGTAGCTGCTCCACAGCGGCGCGAACGCGGGCAGTCCGGACGTGTGGGTGAGCAGCATCCGTACGCTCACCTCGGCCTTGCCGCCGGCCGCGAACTCGGGGACGTAGCGGGCGACCGGCGCGTCCAGCGACACCCGCCCCCGCTCGATTTGCTGCATGACCACGATCGTGGTGAACAGCTTCGACACCGACGCCAGGTCGAAGATCGTGTCCTGCCGCATCGGGATCTGCTGGTCGGCGGGGAGCTCCACGCCGGCCAGCTCCGGCGGCGCGCCCACCGCGCCGTAGCGCACCGCCGTGCCCACCGCCGTGTGCTGCACGATGACGCCGTCCTTCGCCGCCAGCGCCACGGCACCGGCGTACGTGGGGTGCCCGGGGTGATCGGGCGTCGGTTCCAGGTACGCCGCCAGGTCGTCCGGGATGCGTCCCACCTGTCCGGGGGAGAGGCCGACCTCGCGCGCGGTGCCGCGCCGAAGCGTGTCGTGCCGGAACCGGATGTCGCTGGGTGTCACGGTGGGCGGCTCGGACCCGACCGGTGGCCGGGCGAGCGCGGACGTACCGGCGGATCCGAGTGGGGAGACGGATTCCTGGTGCGCCGTCCCGTCACCGGTGCCCGGCGCGGCGGTGGCGGCGTGGGACGGCAGCGCGGCCGTCGTCACGGCCACCGCCAGGCCGAGTGTGATGGTGCGCAGCCGACCGGCTCCGGATCTCCTGTGCGCCATGGTCCCCTCCTACCAGGTCAGCCCGTGGCCGTACGGGTGCAGCACAGCCGACCCGTCGGCCGTCGGAATCGTCACGGGCAGCCGTCCCCGCGGGGAAAGCTCGCCGTGCAGCGCACGGACCAGCGCGTCCATCGCCGCTCGGGTGTACGAGTACGTGGCCAGGTAGGTGTCGACCCCGGGCAGGTACGCCACGTCGTACGGGTCGCGGACGGCCACCACGACGACCGGCTTGCCGGTGGCGAGCAGCGCCGCGACGAGGCGCTGCTGGCTGGCCCGCGGATCGGTGACAGTGGTGTCCCACGCCTTGTTCACCAGCACGACGGTGAGATCGTGCCCGGCCGCCTCGGCGGCGGTCGCGGCGATCACCGCGTCGGACGGCAGGGTGGCGGGTCGCGCGGTGGCTCGGGCCCCGCGTGCCGTGAATCCGGCGGCGACGGTCTCGATCGGGGTGAAGGCGGCGGTGTTCCAGCCGGTGACCAGCACCGACCGGTCCGTCCGGGGCAGGGGCAGCAGCCCGGCGTCGTTGCGCACCGCCGTGAGGCTCGGGTCGGTGACCCGGGTGACGGCGGCGAGGTGCGCCGGCGCTCCGACGGTGCGGACCGCCTTCTCCACGTCGACCAGGGGGGCACGGGTGAGGCCCTGCCGGTGTTTCAGGGTGAGGATGCGGCGGACCGACTCGTCGATGCGCTGTTCGGTCAGCTCGCCGGTGGCCACCGCGTGCAGCACCGCGTCCCGCGCCAGCCGCAGGTCCGGTGGCATGAGCAACTGGTCGGCGCCGGCCTTGAGTGCGAGCACCGGGACCCGCGCGTCGCCGTAGCGCTGCCGGACGGCGGCCATGTTGAGCGCGTCGGTGACGATGACGCCGCGGAAGCCGAGCTCGCTGCGGAGCACGCCGGTGAGGATGCGCGGCGAGAGGGTGGCCGGGTCGCCGGAGGGGTCGAGCGCGGGGACCACGATGTGCGCGGTCATGATCGATTCCACGCCCGCCCGGATCGCTCGCCGGAACGGCGGCGCGTCGATCCGGTCCCACTCCGCCCGGCTGTGGTTGATCACGGGCAGGCCGGTGTGGCTGTCGGTGGCGGTGTCGCCGTGGCCGGGGAAGTGCTTCGCCACCGCGGTCACCCGGGCGCCGTCCTGGAATCCGGTGACCTGCGCCCCGGTCAGCTCGGCCACCAGCGCCGGGTCCGCGCCGAAGGACCGGACACCGATCACCGGGTTCGCCGCGTTGACGTTGACGTCGGCGATCGGCGCGTACGGCTGCCGGATGCCGACCGCGCGAAGTTCGCGCCCGGTCACCTCCGCCGCGGTGCGCGCGGCCAGCGGCGATCGGGCCGCGCCCAGGGCCATCGCCCCGGGGAACTGCGCGGCGGGCGCGGGCATCCGCAGCACCACACCCTGCTCCTGATCGGTGGAGATGAGCAGGGGAACCCGGCCCTTGCGCCCGTCGCCGAGCGCGGCCCGTTGCAGGCCGTTGGAGAGCGTGGCGATCTGGCGGGGGCTGTCCAGGTTGTGCGACCAGGAGAAGTAGCAGACCCCGCCCAATCGGAACTCGTCGACCACCTCGGCCGGGGTCTCCACCCCGAAGGCGGCGAGGTTGGCGGCCCGGTCGGCGGCGCTGGGCTCGGTGGCGTCGCCGCCGTAGACGTAGGTGGCGAAGAGCTGACCGACCTTCTGTTCGAGGCTCATGTGCCGCAGCGTCGAGGTGACCCAGCCGTGCTCACCGGCGGAGGCCGGGGCGGGTGGGGC
>NZ_SMKG01000203.1 GCF_004348525.1 Micromonospora sp. 15K316
CCCGCAGGGCGCGACCCCGCCCCGCCCCGACGCCACCGCGGTCGGCGAGTCCCCGGACGACCCGAGCGACCCGGCACCCGCCACCGGGTCGGGGCGCTTCGGGCCACGTGGCCGCCCGCTGCGGCGCAACAGCTTCCTGCTCGGCTTCACCGGCGGGCTCGGCCTGCTCTCCGCGTACGCCCTCTATCTCGGCCTGCGCAACGCGTTCGGGATCCTGGTCCTGGTGGTGATCGCGCTCTTCCTCGCGATCGGCCTCCACCCGGCGGTGGTCCGGCTGCGCCGCTGGGGCCTGCCGCACGGCCTCTCCGTCGCGCTGGTCGCGTTCGCCGTGATGCTGCTGCTCTGCGGCGGGGTGTTCGCGCTCGTCCCGCCGATCATCACCCAGTCCGGGCAGTTCATCGAGCAGCTGCCGAACTACATCGAACAACTGCGCCGCAGCGAGACCGTCAACGACCTCGTCGAGCGGTACGACCTGGTGCAGAAGGTGCAGGGCGCGGTGAACGCGGAGACCGTGGGGCGCGCCCTCGGCGGTGTGCTCGGCGGCGCGCAACTGATCTTCGGCACCATCTTCCGCGCCCTGACCGTGCTGGTGCTGACCATCTACTTCCTGGCGTACTTCAACCGCCTGCGGGCCCTCGGTTACTCGCTGGTGCCCGCGTCTCGGCGGGAGCGGGTGCAGCTCATCGGCGACGAGATCCTCACCCGGGTCGGCGCCTACATGGTCGGCGCGCTCTGCATCGCGGTGCTCGCCGGCCTGAGCACCTTCGTCTTCGCCCTGATCGTCGGGCTGGCGTACCCGATGGCGCTGGCCGTGGTGGTCGCGGTGACCGACCTGATCCCGCAGATCGGGGCGACCCTCGGCGCGGTGATCGTGACCCTGGTCGGCTTCGCCACCGACCTCTCCGCGGGCATCGCCTGCGTGGTCTTCTTCCTCGTCTACCAGCAGGTGGAGAACTACCTCATCTACCCGAAGGTGATGCGCCGTTCGGTGCACGTGAACGAGGTGGCGGCCCTGCTCGCCGCGCTGCTCGGGGTCGGGCTGATCGGAGTGGTGGGCGCGGTGATCGCCATCCCGACGGTGGCCGCCATCCAGATCATCCTGCGCGAGGTGGTGCTGCCCCGGCAGCAGTCACGCTGACCCACCGTCGCCGTGGGGAGCCGCGCCTCGCGGCCCGCTCAGCCCGCGTGCGCCTGCGGCGGGCCCGGCACCGGCCGGTCGGCGAAGGAGGCCACCGTCCGGTCGGCGTACGCGCTGACGTCGCCGGTCTCCATCGGGCCGTCCCAGGTGGTGGGGAGCGGCACGGCGGCGGCCGGGTTGACCCGGTGGACCACCTCGTCGAGCACCCGCTCCGCGTCACCGACCCAGAGATGCTTGGCACCGGGCACCCCGACCACCTCGGCCTGCGGCACCGCCGCGAAGCGCTTCCGCGCCTCCTCCGGGCGCAGGTAGTCGTCGAACTCGGGCACCAGCGCCGTCACCGGCCGACCGGACTGCGCCCACTGGGCCAGGTCCTCCGGCTTGGAGTAGCGCAGCGGCGGGGAGAGCAGGATGGCGCCGGCGACGGCGGGGTCGCAGCCGTACTTCAGGATCAGGTCGGTGCCGAAGGACCAGCCCAGCAGCCAGATGTTCGGCAACTCGCCGAACTCGGCGTACTCGATCGCGGCGGCCACGTCGTAGCGCTCGCCGACCGCGTTGTCGAAGCTCCCCTCGCTGGTGCCCCGGAGGCTGCTGGTGCCCCGGGTGTTGAAGCGCAGCACCGCGACGTCGGCGAGCGCGGGCAGCCGCCAGGCGGCCTTGCGGAAGACGTGGCTGTCCATCATCCCGCCGTGCGTCGGCAGCGGGTGCAGGCAGACCAGGGTGGCCACCGGCTCCCGGTCGAGCGGGCGAGCCAGCTCGCCGACGAGGCGGAGCCCGTCGGCGGTGTGCAGCTCGATCTCCTCCCGCCGCGCGGGGAGGACGGAGGACGCGCGGATCGGTGTGCTCACCTGTCAAGTCTGGCGCGACGGTGTCGGCCCCGCCCGCCCGGGGAGGAAACAGCGTGATCCAGATCGCTCAGCCGTGCCGGGGCGCGCCCCGGCCGCGCTGGATCACCGGACCGCGCCGGTCCCGCGCGCCCCAGCAGGCGCGGTGCCAATGGCGGCGGTCACTCAGGTCGCCCCGGCCGTCCGCCGGCCAGGCGACCACGTGCGGCACCCCGGGACGGATCTCCTGATCACACCCGGGGCAGCGGTACGTCTTGACCGAGGAGCCCCCGCTGATCCCGCGTACCTGCCACTCGCCGTCGCGCCACTGCTGCACCGAGCCGATGCCCTGACGCGCTCGCTCGACGTCCAGGTCCGGGTTCTCGTCCCGGCGGGGACGGTTACGACGGGGACTCACGTCATCAAGCGTACGGCCGGCCGGCGGGACGCCCCGTGGGCCGGGGCCCGATCAGTTCCAGCGCTCCGGTCTGGTCAGGTCGTCGGCGACCCGCGCTCCGCCGAGCACCGTCGCCGCGTCCGCCTCGGTGAAGCCCTGGTACGGCCAACCGAAGGCGGCGACCAGGTGTGCCTTGGGGAACCCGAACAGTTCCAGCTGCGCCGCTCCGTCGCGCCGGTCGAGCTGGGCGGCCCGGTCGCCGACCATCCGGTTGCCCTGGGTACGGACCTCGGCGATGGACCGCGCGTACTGGAAGGAGATCTCCATCCGCCGGTCGCCGCTGCCCGCCACCGCCAGGCGCACGGTGAGCGCCTCGGGGAACGCGGGCGCGTCGACCGTGCAGCCGGCGAGCCGCGCGCCCGGCGGGAGCGTGGTCAACCGGACCGGCGCGGCGCAGTGGCGGGTCTCGTCGAGGCGCAATGCCCTGGCCGCGACGTCGAGCTCCGCCCCCGTCTCGGCGGTCACCGTGGCGCGGGCGTACAGACCCGGGCCGGGCCGCCAGTGCCGCACCCAGACCGGCGTGCTCCCGCGCTCGGCCGGCGCGCGGAGGGTCGCACCGGTGAAGGCGGACTCGGCGGCCAGCGTCGTCACGCCGCCCGGCAGCCCCGTGATGCCGTACTGCCGCAGCACCGCCGACGAGCGGGCCAGCTCCACGGTCACCGCGCGACCACCGCCCACATCGAGCCGGGCACCTTCCAGCCCGGGCGAGACCTCCCAGCCGAGGTACCGGGCGCGGGACCTGTCGATGCCGAAGTGCAGCGTCGCCGGGTCCGTCCCCACGAGTTCCGGCCGCTGCCCGGCAGCGGCTCCACGGGCGGGAGGCGGCACGAGGACGCCGGCCGTCGCGGTGGCGTCGGGCGTCCGCACGTCCCTCGGCGCACCGATCACGGTCAGGAGGAGACCGAACAGCGCGACCAGCCCGAGGCCGGTGCCGAGAGTCCGTCGCCGGCGCCGACGGGCCCGTCCCCCGTTCACCGCGACCGACACCAGCCGGTCGGTGTCCACGGGCCCGTCGGCGTGCTCCTGCAGGATCCGCGCGATCCGTTCGTCGAGATCGATCACGGCCGGCTCCCGTTCGTCGTCGGGAGGCCGCTGCGCTCCCGGAGGGTGGCGAGCGCCCGCATGGCGTGGGTGCGGACGGTGACCTGCGAGCAACCGAGGATCTCGGCGATCGTCGCGTCGTCGAGATCCTCGTAGTAGCGGAGCACGAGCACCGCCCGCTGGCGGTCCGGCAGGCCGGCGATCAGTCGCCACATCTCGTCCCGGTCGGCGGCCTCGCCGCCGAGGTCACCGGAGTGCGGACGGTCGACGAGGGTCGGGATGGCCAGTTCCCGGTTGGAGCGGCGTCGCCACCAGGAGTTGTGCGCGTTGACCAGCATCCGGCGCACGTAGACGTCGGGCCGGTCCGACCGGACGATCCGGCGCCAGTGGACGTACGCCCTGGTGAGTACCTCCTGCGTGAGATCTTCGGCCCGGTGCTCGTCCCCGGCGAGCAGTCGGGCCAGGCGCATGAGCGCCGGGCCGCGGCTGCTGACGTACTCCTCGAAGGTCACACCCTTCAGACGCGGTCGGGTACGCCGCCTGTTGACGCGCCTCAGCGGTGGGTGTGGTCGCGGAAGCCCCGGCCGGTCTTGCGGCCGAGGTAGCCGGCGGTGACCAGGTGCTCCAGCAGCGGCGCGGGGGCGAAGCCCGGCTCCCGCAGCTCCAGGTAGAGCTCCCGCTGGATGGCCAGCGCGACGTCCAGCCCGACCACGTCGAGCAGCTCGAACGGGCCCATCGGGTAGCCGCAGCCGAGCTTCATGGCGTGGTCGATGTCGTCCGCGGTCGAGTAGCTCGCCTCCAGCATCTTCACCGCGTCGTTGAGGTACGGGAAGAGCAGCGCGTTGACGACGAACCCGGAGCGGTCGCCACAGACGACCGAGGTCTTGCCGAGCGCGGCGCAGACCGCACGGGCGGTGGCCACGGTCTCCGGCGAGGTGCGGATGGTGCGTACCACCTCGACCAGCTGCATGATCGGGGCCGGGTTGAAGAAGTGCAGCCCGATCACGTCCGCCGGCCGCTGGGTGGCCATCGCCATCTCGATCACCGGCAGTGAGGAGGTGGTGGTAGCGAGCACGACGCCCGGCTTGCAGATCTCATCGAGGCTGGCGAAGAGGGCCTTCTTCACGCTCAGCTCCTCGACGACCGCCTCGACCACGAGGTCGACGTCGGCGAGGTGGTCGAGCGTGGCCGACCAGGTGATCCGGCCGAGGGCGCCGTCCCGCTCCTGCTCGCCGAGCTTGCCCCGGACGACGGCCTTGTTCAGCGAGGTCTTCACCGCCTCGCAGATGCTGGCGGACTTCTCCGCGCCACGGGTCACCGAGACGACCTCGTAGCCGGCCCGGGCGAAGACCTCGATGATCCCGGTGGCCATCGTCCCGGAGCCGACCACGCCGACCTTCGCGATGGCCCGGCCGCCCTCGGCGGACGCGCCCGCCGTGGCGACCGGCGTCGCCTCGTCCGGTACGACCACCGGCGATCCCGGCCGCTCGTAGGTGTAGAAGCCCCGGCCGGACTTGCGACCGAGCAGACCCGCGGTGACCATCTGCTTGATCAGCGGCACCGGCGCGTGCCGGCGGTCCCGCCCACCGCGCCGGTACATGGTGTCCAGGATCTCGTACGCGGTGTCGACGCCGATCAGGTCCATCAGCGCGAGCGGGCCCATCGGCAGGCCGCAGCCGAGCTTCATCGCGGCGTCGATGTCCTCCCGGCTGGCGTAGTTCGACTCGAAGAGGGCCACCGCGTGGTTCAGGTAGCCGAAGAGCAGGGCGTTGGCGATGAACCCGGCGCGGTCGTTGATGGTGACGTCGACCTTGCCGAGCCGGGCGCAGAGCGCCTCCACGTCGGCGACCACCTCGGCCGAGGTGACGACCGTACGGATCACCTCGACGAGCTTCATCACCGGCGCGGGGTTGAAGAAGTGGATGCCGATGACCTGGTTGGGCCGGCTGGTGGCCACGGAGATCTCGGTGACGCTCAACGACGAGGTGTTGGTGGCGAGGATGGCGTCGGGCTTGCAGACCCGGTCCAGCTCGGCGAAGATCCGCTGCTTCAGGTCGAGGTGCTCGGGGACCGCCTCGATGACCAGGTCGACCGCGTGCAGCGCGTCGAGGCCGACGGCGAACGTGACCCGGTCGAGCAGCGCGTCCCGGTCGGCCGGGTCGAGCTTGCCCTTGGCGACCGCCCGGTCGGTGGAACGGGTGAGGGTGGCCTGGCCGCGTTCGAGCGCCGCCGCGGAGATCTCGACGGCGACCACGTCGATGCCGTTGCGGGCGAAGACCTCCACGATGCCGGCACCCATGGTGCCCAGCCCGACAACGCCCACGCTGGTGAACTCGCGTGCCACGACCGGCCTCCCCAGTACGCTCCGCACGGCCACTTGAACGGCCGCTAAGGTTATGCGCGCGAGTCTGCCATGCACCGTCCGGTTGTCGAGATGCCGTGGCGTATTTCACCCAGCACGCCCGCTTCCGCACCTCGTGGTGGGGAGCGAGGCGACGCCGCCCCGTGGCGGGTCGTCAGACGGCCGCGCGGTCGGTCAGCGCCAGCAGCTCGGCGACGAACTCGGCCGGCCGTTCGAGGTGCGGACTGTGCCCGCAGCCGGGGAGCACCACCTCGCGGTACGCGCCACCCGCCGAGGCGTACCGGTCCAGCACCGCCCGGGTCTGCCCGACCATCGGCTGCGGCGGGCACTCCGCCTCGCCCGGCCAGCCGGGTACGACGCCGAGCGAGCCGAGGTACGCGAGGTCGAAGAGCGAGGTGTCCGAGACGATCACGTCGGCGTCGCCGCGTACCCAGGTGATCGGCGGCTTCGGCGCGACCGCGACCAGGTCGTCGGCGAGCCGGAGGTACGTCGGCGCGAGGGCGTTCAGCACCCCGCGCTCCCCCGGTGCGCTGCCCGGCCAGTTCACCGAGGCGACCGAGGTCCCCGGATAGTTGTCGTCCCCCGTGGCGGTCGACAGGACACTGTCGAGCAGCAACTCCTCGTCCCCGCCGAGCGACGCCGGATCCGACACGTAGGTGCCCCGGAGCACGTTGCGCGGGCTGGCCTGGGCGTCGTCGCCGCGGTCCTGGGCGGCGAGCCGCCGCACGAACTCGTGGTTGGCGGTGCCCGCGCCGGTGCCGGCGAAGTCGGGGGTGGTCGGGGTGCCGATCGCGTCGCGGGTGCCGCCGAAGCCGTACGGTGAGACGGGGGCCGCGAGCAGCAGCCCGGCCATCCGGTCGGGGTGGTCGATCAGCAGGGTCATCGCCACTCCCCCGCCGAGGGAGTGCCCCACCACCAGCGGGCGGACGTCCGGCGCGGGGAAGAGGGCCGGCTCGTCGAGCAGGGCCGCCACGTCGTCGGCGAAGTCACGCAGCCCACGGGTGGCGTCCACCGGGGCGGTCTGCGTGTGGCCGTAGCCGCGCAGGTCGGGCGCGACGATCCGTAGGGTGCCCGGCAGGCGCCGGACCAGGGGCTCCCAGAAGGTCGCGGACGAGCAGTTGCCGTGCACGAGCAGCACCGGCACCCCGTCCGGCGGACCGGCGACCCGTACCGACTGGGTGATGCCGTTCGCCGTGACGATCCGCTGCTCGGTCTCCATCCGCGGCATGCTGCCACCCGACCGGCCGGCCGTCCATGTGGCCGGCTCCCATCCCGGGCGGGCCGCGGGTGTGGCCGGTCAGCCGACTCCGGCCCGGTGACCGCGACGCGCGCCGTCAGCAGCAGGAGGGCGGCCCGACTCTCGCCGAGCCGCCGGCCTGAGCAGCGTGTCCCGGCGTTACGCGCGACCCGGCACCGCCGGCCGGTTTGCGCCGGGTCAGCGCAGCGTGTCCCGGCGTTACGCGCGACCCGGCACCGCCGGCCGTGGTGCGCCGGGTCAGCGCAGCACCGGGGGCGTCGGCAACGGCAGCGGCAACGTCGGCCGGTGGTCGCGTCGGGCCGGGCCGAACCGGAGCCCGACCGGGTCGGTACGGGCCACGCCCGGGTCGAAGAAACGCAGCTCGGTACGGCCGAGCCGGATGACGTCCCCGTCGGTGAGCTGTTCCAGCCCGCCGATCCGGCGATCGTTCAGCCAGGTGCCGTTGGTCGAGCCGAGGTCACGCAGCCAGGCGCCCTCGGGCGTGAGCCAGACCTCGGCGTGCCGCCGGCTCAGGTGCGGGTCGGCGACCGAGACGTGGGCCGCTGGGGCCCGACCGATCAACTGAGCTTCGGCTCGCAGCCGGAAGCTCGCCCCGCGCATCGGACCACCGGCGACCGTCAACAACGGCAGCAGTTCCGGAAGCTCCTCCATGGACAGTCAGCCCTCCACCCCACACCGTCACTCCCCGCATCAGCGTGCCACCAGACGGTAGTCACCTCTATGGCCGGGTGGACACCTCCGCGTCTCCGGCCGTACACCTTCCGTTGGCCGGTTCGGGCGGTGGATCGACTGTTCCATCGTGCCGCCGCGCCGGCCGCGCGGCTCGAGGGCGCGCCGACGACCCGGGCACAGCGGTCGAATCACCCCTACCGGTGAGTAATACTCGGGTCTAGACTCCCGCCATGACGGCTGTGCATGTCCCCGGCGCCCCGGTCATCGAAGACGGCCTCCTGGTCTCCACCAGCCCGGCCACCGGCGCCGAGGCCGGGCGGTTCCCGGTCGCCACCGAGGCCGACGTCACCGCGGCGGTCGCGCGTGCCGAGGCGGCCGGGCAGTGGTGGGCGTCGCTCGGCTTCACCGGCCGCCGGGAGCGGCTGCTGCGCTGGCGCGCCCTGCTCGCCCGCCGGATCGAGCAGCTCGCCGACCTGATGCACCTCGAAGGTGGCAAGCCGGTCGCGGACGGGATCGTCGAGGTCGTCACCGCCGTCGAGCACATCGACTGGGCAGCGCGCAACGCCCGCCGGACGCTCGGTCCGCGCCGCGTCCGGTCCCGGCTGATCCTCGCCGAGTTCTCCGGTCACCTGGAGTACCAGCCGTACGGGGTGGTCGGCGTGATCGGCCCGTGGAACTACCCGGTGCTCACCCCCGTCGGCTCGACGGCGTACGCGCTGGCAGCCGGCAACGCCGTCGTCCTGAAACCCAGCGAGTACACGCCCGCGGTGGGGCAGTGGCTCGTGGACACCTTCGCCGAGGTGGTGCCGGAGCAGCCCGTCCTCACCGCGGTCCACGGTCTCGGTGACGTGGGCGCGGCGCTCTGCCGCTCCGGGGTGGGCAAGCTCGCCTTCACGGGGTCCAGCGCGACCGCCCGGAAGGTGATGGCCGCCTGCGCCGAGTCGCTGACGCCGGTGCTGATCGAGGCGGGCGGCAAGGACGCCATGATCGTCGACAGCGACGCCGACCTGGACGCGGCCGCCGAGGCGTGCGTCTGGGGCGCGCTCACCAACGCCGGGCAGACCTGCATCGGCATCGAGCGGGTCTACGCCGTGGAACCGGTCTTCGACGAGTTCGTGGCGAAGGTGGTCGACCGGGCGGGCCGCCTGACCGTGGGCGCCGACGGCGCGGACATCGGCCCGATCACGATGCCCTCCCAACTGGACGTGGTGCGCCGGCACATCGACGTCGCGCTCGCCCGGGGTGGGCGCGCCGTGCTGGGCGGCGCGGACGCGGTGCAGCCGCCGTACGTGCGACCGACGGTACTGATCGACGTGCCGGAGGACTCCGCCGCCGTACGGGAGGAGACGTTCGGACCGACCCTCACCGTCAACCGCGTCCGCGACGTCGACGAGGCCGTCGGTCGCGCGAACGCCCTCGCGTACGGCCTGGGCGGCTCGGTCTTCGGCCGGCGCCGCGCGATGGCGGCCGCCCGACGGCTGCGCTCCGGCATGACCTCGGTCAACTCGACGCTGACCTTCGCCGGAATGTCCACACTGCCGTTCGGCGGCGTCGGCGACTCGGGCTTCGGCCGGATCCACGGCGCGGACGGGCTGCGCGAGTTCGGCCGGGCCAAGGCGATCACCCGGCGTCGCGCCCGCTCCCTGCTGCCCTCGATGACCTTCGAGCGCACCCCGGCCGACGTCGCCCGACTCGTGAAGGTCGTCAAGGCGATGTACGGCCGGTGACAGTCGGCGGTCCGGTGGACGCAGCGTCGAGCCGGCGCGCCCTCAGAAGAGGGTCAACTCGTCGCGCTCGATGCCGCGCAGCTTGTCGTAGTCGACGACCACGCAGCGGATGCCCCGGTCGGTGGCGAGCACCCGGGCCTGCGGCTTGATCTCCTGCGCGGCGAAGACACCGGCGACCGGCGCGAGCAGCGGGTCCCGGTTGAGCAGTTCGAGATAGCGGGTGAGCTGCTCCACACCGTCGATCTCGCCCCGCCGCTTCACCTCCACGGCGACCGTGCCCGAGTCGGCGTCCCGGCAGAGCAGATCCACCGGACCGATGGCGGTCATGTACTCCCGGCGGATCAGCGTGAAGCCCTCACCGAGCGTGCTCGGGTTGGCGGCCAGAAGCTCCTGCAGGTGCGCTTCGACGCCGTCCTTGCGCAGGCCCGGGTCCACCCCCAGCTCGTACGAGGTGTCCTGGAAGATCTCCTCGAGGGTGATCCGCAGCTCCTCGCCGGCCTTGTTGACCACCCGCCACACCCCCGGGGCCTCCTCCAGCCGGCAGGGCGGGCTCATCCAGTTCAGCGGCTTGTACGCACGGTCGTCAGCGTGGATGGAGACCGATCCGTCCGCCTTGACCATGAGCAGTCGGGTGGCCGGCGGCAGGTGAGCCGAGAGCCGTCCGACGTAGTCCACCGAGCACTTCGCAATCACCAACCGCACCCGACGAGGGTAGCGGAGGAGCCGACGATCGCTGTCGAGCGGCACTGGCGCGCCGATGGGATGCTGTGACCGTGTTCGAACTCCTCACCGGAACCGGCCTCGCCGCCTCGGCCGGACTGAACGCCTACATCCCGCTGCTCACCATGGGTCTGCTCGCCCGGTACACCGACCTGATCGACCTGCCCAGCGGCTGGGCCTGGCTCGGCGACGGCTGGGTCCTCGTCATCCTGGCGGCGTTGCTCTCCGTCGAGGTGGTCGCCGACAAGGTGCCGGTGCTCGACCACGTGAACGACGTGGTGCAGACGGTCGTACGCCCGACCGCGGGCGGTCTCGCCTTCGGCGCGGGCTCGACCGCCGAGACGGTCACGGTGAGCGACCCGGGCAACTTTTTCTCGTCCCACGAGTGGGTGCCGGTCGTGACCGGCGTGCTCATCGCGTTCGGCGTACACCTGCTGAAGTCCGCCGCGCGTCCCGTCATCAACGCGACCACCGCCGGGGTGGGCGCTCCGGTGGCGAGCACCGCCGAGGACGCGACGAGCGCCGTGGTATCGGTGGTGGCGATCCTGCTGCCGGTGCTCGTCCTGCTGTTCCTCGCCGGCCTCGTCGCCTTCCTCTTCTGGTTCCGACGCCGGCGCGCCGACCGGCGTCGAGAGCTGGAGGCGGCCCGCGCGGCCGGCTTCCGCGTCTAGCCCACGCGCCGTTCCCGTTCCGTTTCTGGCACCCGCGGTTACCCCGAGGGTGCCGCCGCTTTCGCCCATGCGACCGCTGGCCGGCACCCGGGGTTGGGGTGCCGGCCAGCGGTCGGGTCGTGCTGTGGTGCTGTGTGGTCGTGCTGTGTTGCTGTGTGGTTGTCAGCTGTTCCAGTACTGGGCGACGAGGTCGGCGGCCT
>NZ_SMKG01000204.1 GCF_004348525.1 Micromonospora sp. 15K316
GTTAGATGGTTGGGAGCGTTATAGCTGAAAGAGAGACAGCCGCCGGGAGGCGGCACGGCGGGCCGCCCGGCCGGGGGGTCAGCGGCGGACGGCGCCGGTGCGGGCCGCCGCGGTGAGCGCCCGATGCAGCAGCCGGGAGTCCCCGAGCAGCGCGCGCAGTCGACGCTCCAGGCCCGCGATCGGAATGAGGTTCTGCGGGGCCCGCGGATCCTTGTACGGGGTCGAGGCGAACCGGGGGAGCGTGACCAGAGAGAGGTCGGCCAGCTCGATCGCCTCGGAGATCTCCAGGTCGGGGGAGCACTCGACCCGGACGATGCCCGCCCACGGGGCACCGGCCAGCACGGGCAGCCGCAGGTACCAGGACCACCCACCCCAGGCGGTGCCGACCCGGAACACCGGCGACCGCTGCCCGGAGGCCAGCCCCGTCACCACCGCGGTCAGCCGGGCGTCAAGGTACTGGCTGTGCTGCGTCTTGATGTAGCCGAGGGTGCGCGGCAGGTTGCGGCGGCTGCGCAGCGGACCGTCGACCACGAGCAGGTCCCCGTCGGTGCGGGCCGCGTCCGAGACCGCCACCTCCAGCGCGGTCAGCGGCGCCTGCACCGCGGCCGGCAGCTTGGCCAGCTCCCCGGTGCCGCCGACCCGGTGCACCGGGTAACGGATCGAGCCGGCCACCACCTCCTGCGCCGACGGGCTCGCCGTGAACAGCCCCCGGCCGACCCGGGTACCGGCCAGCTGCGCCGCCCCCCGCTCCAGGTCGCACCGGACCACGCCGGCCGCGTACGACGCCGCCACGCCCGGGAAGGAGGCGCCGTCGGCCTCGGCCGTCCAGATGCTGGCGTCGATCCGGCGTACCCCGTCGACGAGCAGCACCACGTGGGGCGCGCGCACCCCGGGGCGTACGTCCACCGCCCGCCAGTCCACCGCCGGCAGCTCCGCGTCCGTCTCGACCTGGGCGCTGCTCGGCGCGGCCGGGCCCGTCGGCGAAGCCTCGAAGGAGGCGCCGTACGACGGGTCCCACGCGTCGACGTAGAACCGGCCGCCGGGGGCCGTCACCGGCCGGTCCGTTCCACCCGGGCGGAGCGGGCATCCTTGCGGACCTCGAACCGCACCGGGATCCGCTCGGCCAGCGCCGGCACGTGGGTGACCACCCCGACCATCCGGTCACCGCGGGCGGCGAGGTTTTCCAGGGTGGCGGCGACCGTGTCGAGGGTCGCCGCGTCCAGGGTGCCGAAGCCCTCGTCCAGCACGATCGACTCCAGGCTCGCGGCGGTGGTGGAGAGGCCGGCGAGCTGCTCGGAGAGCGCCAGAGCCAGCGCCAGGGACGTCTGGAACGTCTCGCCGCCGGAGAGGGTCCGCACACCCCGGCGCAGCCCGGCGTCGTAGTGGTCGACGACGAAGAACTCGCCCTTGTCGTGGACCAGGTCGTACTGGCCGCCGGAGAGCTCCCGCAGGATCCGCGACGCCCCGTCGACGAGCAGGTCCAGTGCCTCGGCGAGCAGCCACCGCTCGAAGTTGTTGGCCCGCAGGTGCCCCGCCAGGGCCCGCGCCACCTGCGCCTGGCGCTCGTGCCCGGACCGCTGCTCGCGTAGCTCGGCGGCCTGCTCGCGGCGCTCCAGCAACCGGCGTCGCTCCGCCTCGGCCCGCTCCACGGCGACCGTGGCGGCGTGGACCGGATCGTCGGCGGCGGGCAGCCCGGCGTCGGCGAGGATGCCGGCGATGCGGCGCGTGACCGAGGCGGCCGCCGCCTCCGCCTCGGTGACCGCCGTGGCCCGCCCCGCCCGCTCCGCCTCGCGTCGCCGGGTCTCGCTGCCCGCCCAGTCGGTGAGCGCCGCCCACGCCGCGGCCACGTCGTCCCGGTCGGCGGCCGGCGGGCCGAAGCGGGCCAACCCGTCGCGCGTGGCGTCGAAGCCGCGCCAGGCGGCCCGCAGCCGCTCCTGCGCCGCGTCCACCGTGCCGCGGGCCCGGCGAGCCGCCTCCCGGCCGGCGCGGACCGCCCCGGCCGCCTCGTCCAGCGCCCGCCGCAGCCGGGCGTGCTCGGCCAGCTGCTCCCGCAGCGTCTCCGCCGTGGCAGCACCGGCGAGCTGCCCGTCCAGCTCGGTGAGGCGGGCGTCGAGGTGCTCCTGCCGGGCCCGGGCCTGCACCAGCACCCGGTCCAGTTCGCGCGCCGCCGCGTCGCGCTCCTGCACGACCTGCTTGGCCGCCTCGCTCGCCGACCGGGCCACCTTGCCCGCCTCGACGGCACGGGCCACCGCCGAACCGGCGGGCACCGCCGGCACGTCGTCGACCACCTGCGCGCAGACCGGGCAGGCGGCTCCCTCGACCAGGTGCGCCCGCAGCGCCATCGCCTGGTCGGTCGCCTTCGCCTCGTCGTGGGCGAGGAACGCCGCCGCCAGCTCCTCCTCCGCCCGCTGGGCCGCCGCCCGCGCCTCGGCGAGCGCCCGCGTGGCCGCGTCGTGTTCGGCGTCGGCCACCGCCAGCGCCGCGCGCACCGTCTCGGCCTGACCGGTCAGCTTCTCCCGCTCCGCGTACGCGGTCAGCCGCATCCGCAGCGCGCTCTCGTCGCCGGCGGCGGCGAGCTCCCCGCGGAGCTTCTCCTCGCGCTCCTCGGCGAGCGACACCGCGCTGGTGGCCGCCTCGGCGTCGGCGCGCGCGGCCGTCACCGCCCGGGCCACCTCGGCCACCCCGTCCGGTGCCCGGACTGCGCCGAGCACGGCCAGCTCGCCGTCGAGCGCGTCGAGGGCCGCCGTCGCCTCCCGCGCGGATGTGCGTGCCGCCTCCAGTTCCGGCACGGCGGCGGCCACCGCCCCGGCCAGCTCGCGCATCCGCTCGACCTGGGCGCCGGCCCGGTCGAGGGTGTCGTCGTCCACGTCGGTGAGACCGGCCAGCAGCTGGTCCACCGCCTCCAGCTTCGCCTCGGCCTGGGCGGCCCGGGCGGTGGCCCGCTTCTGCACCTCCTCGTAGACGCCGAGGTCGAGCAGGTTGACCAGGATCTGCTGGCGGGTGGCCGGCCGGGCGTGCAGGAAATCCGCGAACTGCCCCTGCGGCAGCACCACGCAGCTGGTGAACTGCTCGTACGGCAGCCCGACCGCCTCCAGCACCGCCTCGTCCATCTCGGCCGGGGTGCCGGCCACGACCTCGCCGAGATCCTCCGGGGCGAGCCCGGTCTCCAGCTTCGTCACGTCGAACCCGGGTGGCATCAGCTGCAGCCCGGCGTTCGCGGTCTTCACGTTGCCCCGGCTGTCCCGCCGGACCACCCGGGTGGCCACGTAGCGGGCCCCGGCGGACTCGAAGACCAGGCGGACGCGGGCCTCGGTCGCCGACGGCGCGAGCGCGTTGGTCAGGCCACGGGTGCCGCCCCAGCGCGGCACCGTCCCGTAGAGCGCGAAGCAGATCGCGTCCAGCACCGTCGACTTGCCGGAGCCGGTCGGGCCGACGAGGGCGAAGAAGTCCGCGTCGGTGAAGTCGACGGTGGTCTCGTCCCGGAAGACGGTGAAACCCGCCATGTCCAGCCGGATCGGTCGCATCAGTGATCGACCTCCTCGATCAGCTCGTCGAAGAGCTCCCGTACGCCGTCGTCGGCGTGCCCGCGGCTGGTCAGGTAGTCGCCGAAGAGCTCGCGTGGGGAGCGGCCGGACCGCTGGGCGATCCGGGCGCCGCTGCCCGGCGCCGGCACCAGCTCGGGATCGATCCGGATCTCCAGCGCCTGCGGCAGCAGCTCCTGCACCTCCTCGCGCAGACCGGCCCGGGGCTGCTCGCGTACGTAGACCCGCAGCCAGGCGTCGTCCGGCTGCGCCGACTCGGCGAGCTGTTCGAGGGTGCCCCGTACGGTGCGCAGCGCCGCCGCCGCCGTCACCGGCACCTCCCGTACGCGGGCGGCCGTGTCGGCGGTGACCTCGACGATCGTGACGGAGGGGACGTTCTCCTGCTCGCCGAAGTCCACCGCCAGCGGGCTGCCGCAGTAGCGGACCGGGCACGGCGCGTCGATTCGCTGGGCGCGGTGCAGGTGACCCAGCGCGACGTAGTGCGCGGTCGCCGGGAAGACCGTCGCGGGAACCGCGTAGCCGAGCACGGTGTGCGCGTCCCGCTCGCCGCCGCCGGCGGCGGCGCCGGTCACCGTGAGGTGCGCGGTGACCAGGTGCACGCGCTCCGGCTCGGTGAAGCTCTCGGTGAGCCGGCCGAGCACCCGGCGCAGGTGGTCGGCGTACGTCTGGTTCGCCTCGGCGGCGGTGAGCTCGTACATCTCGACGGCGCGGACCGCGTAGCGCTGCGAGAGGAACGGCAGCGCGGCCAGCCGCCAGCGCTCCCCGCCGGCGGTGGTGCCGTCGATGACGTGCTCGTCCGGGTTCTCCCGGACGCTGCCGCGCAGCGTGATGCCGGCGGCCTCGGCCCACGGGCGCAGCGCGTCGAGCGCGGCGCCGTTGTCGTGGTTGCCGCCGATCGCGACCACGTCCGCGCCGGTGCGGCGTAGGGCGGTCAGCGCCCGGGTCACCAGGCGGGTGGCCTCCGGCGTCGGCGCCGCGGTGTCGTAGAGGTCGCCGGCGACGATGACGAGATCGGGCTGCTCCGCCCGGGCGATGTCGATGACGCCCGCGAGCACCGCCTTGTGCTCCTCGGCCCGCGACCGCCCCTTGAGGACCTTGCCGACGTGCCAGTCCGAGGTGTGCAGGATCTTCACCGTTCGCTCCTCGCGCTCACCGTGCGGGCCGTTGCTCGCGCTGCGGGGCTCGCACGCTCACTCCTCGCGCTCACGTTCGCGTCCGCTAGAACGGGATGTCGTCGTCGGTGCCGCCGGCCGAACCCACCACCGCGAACGGATCCGCGGTCTGGGTGATCGAGCGCAGCGTCTGCGACGGCGGCCGCCCCGCCTCGCTGACCCGGGTCGCCCAGGCCGGGAAGGGGAACTCCAGGCAGAGCGGCACCGGGATGTCCGGCTGGTTGACGAACATGGTGCCGGGCTTGGCGAGCAGCGCCCGCTGGCGCTGCGCCGGGGGGAGGAAACCGTACTCGGGGCGGGACGCCTCGGCCGGGTCCAGCCGGCCGACCACCCGGATCGCCGAGTTGGTGACGATCCGCCGCTCCACCTCGCTCGCCGTCTGCTGCGCGCCCACCAGGACCACGCCGAGCGACCGGCCCCGCTCGGCGATGTCGAGCAGCACCTCCTTGATCGGGGACGAGCCCTCCCGGGGGGCGTACTTGTTGAGCTCGTCGAGGACCACGAAGAGCAGCGGCTTGGCGGTGCCGGCCTTCTCCTTGCGCTCGAACTCGCTCCGGAGCGTGACACCGACCACGAAGCGTTGCGCCCGGTCGGGCAGGTTGTGCAGGTCGACGACGGTGACCTGGGCGCTCTCCGCGGTGTTGATGCTGTGCGGGCGGCGGGTGGCGAGGTCGCCCCGGATCAGCCGGCCGAGGTCCTTCTTGCTGCCGATCAGGCGGCGGGCGAAGGCGTTGACGGTGCCCAGCCCGACGGCGCTGCCGGCCCACTCCGAGCGGGTCTCGTCGTCGTTGAGCTGCTCGACGATGTGGTCGACCAGTTCGGCGTAGCCGCCGAGGCGGACCCCGTCGATGCTCACCCCGCCGTCGGCGGGCTGCGCGTAGCGGGCCAGGTGGGCGGTGACCGAGTGGACGACCATCGTGTACTGCTGGCGCTCGTCGTCGGCGTCGGCGAAGACGTACGGCAGGAGCCGGTCGGCGCAGAACTCGGCGAGCGTCCAGTAGAAGCTGTCGACCCCGGTCAGCCGGCTGCTCACGTCCGGCGTGCCGGAGGAGTCGCCGACCCGGGGCGGGGCGTAGACGCGGACGTCGGGGAAGGCGCCCGCGTCGAGGCCGAGCTTCGCGTAGCCGGCGCGGGTGGCGTCGTCCAGCCGGGCGTTGGGGTGGTCGAGGAAGAGCAGGTCCTCGCCCTTGACGTTGAAGATGAGCGCCTTGGCATTGACCGCGTCGCCGCCCAGCACCCCGGAGCGGAAGACCGAGTAGAGCAGGAAGGTGGCGAAGCTGGTCTTGGTGGCCACGCCGGAGATGCCGGAGATGGAGACGTGCGCGCCGCGGGTGCCGTCGAGGAAGTCGGCGTTGAGGTAGACGGGGACGCCGTCGCGGCCCATCCCCATCGGGATGCGCCGCTCCATCCGGTCGAAGTGCAGCGCCCGGGCCCGGGCGTCGCCCTCGGCCCGGTGCACCACCGCGCCCGGGGTCGGTGGCACGTAGAACTCCGGGTCGACCCGGGTGGTGGTCACCTCGGCGGCCTCCTGCACCTGGGCGGGGAGGGTCCCGTCGGCGATGGCGAAGACGTCGGAGTCGAACTGCGCGCCCTCGTGGCGGGCCCGGACCTGGGTGACCACGCCGGCGATGGTCACCGGCTCGCGGTCGGGCAGCTCCCGCCGGGTCACCACCACGTCATCGAGCTGGAGGTAGCTGCCGGGGGAGACGGCCGCCCAGAACTGCAGCGGGGTGGCGTCGGCGGTGCCGAGCACCCGGCCGACCCCCTCGACCGGGGCGTCGAACCCGTCATCGGTCATCGGGCAACTCCGGTGGGTCGGTCATCGCGGTCGGCGCACACGTGGTGCATCCTGCCCGAGGAGTACGACAGGTTGCCACGCGACGCGGCGGACGCCACGCCGGTGCGTGCCCGGCCTTCCGGAGCGTCACCCCGGAACCACCATCCGTGCCCGCCGGAGGGCGTCAGGCGCGGGCGTAGCGGAGCAGGAGCGTGCCGTCCTCCGCGACGAGCGCGTGCCGCAGCGGCAGCTGCCGTGGCGGGCTGGGCGGGCCGGCGCTGATCCGGCCCGGACCCCCGCCGGCGAGCAGCGGCGCGACGGTGAGGCAGAGCTCGTCGACCAGGTCGGCGGCGGTGAGCGCGCCGAACAGGTGCGGTCCGCCCTCGCAGAGCAGCTGGTCGAGCCCGCGCCGGCGCAGCTCGGCGAGGCCCGCGACGAGGTCCACCCGGTCGGTGCCGCAGCGGACGAGGTCGGCCACCTCGGTCAGCCCCGGCGGGGGTGTGGCCCCGGCGTGGGTGAGCACCAGTGGCCGCACCGGCGCGTCGGCGAGGGCGGCCTGCGCCGGGTCGAGCGCGAGCGAGCCGGAGACGACCACCAGCGTCGGGTACTCGGGCAGGCCGTGCTCCCGCCGCCAGGCGCGGTGGCGCTCGGTGAGGCGTACCGCCCGGTAGCCTTCGTGCCGCAGCGTGCCGGCGGCGACCACCAGCCCGTCGCAGAGCATCCGGAGCAGGCCGAAGACGCGCTTGTCCGGCTCGCCGGAGAGGCCGGCCGAGTAGCCGTCCACGCTCACCGCGCCGTCGGGGCTCGAGACGAAGTTCACTCGCAGGTGTGGCCGGTCGGCGCGGCCGTAGAGCGCGGTCAGCGTGGCGTCGTCGAGGGGCTGCGCCGGCGGTACCGGCCAGATTCGACCGATCGGGATCCCGACGCTCATTCGCTCGCCGGACCGCTGACCGGAGGGGTGGGTCGGGGGGTACGGTGCTGGCAGTCGCACCAGTTCCGCCCCGGACAGTCGTCGTGCCGTCTCGCTCGGCACGCTCGGCAGATCATGCTCGCAGCCTATGCCGAGGAGGAGGGGACAGCATGTCGCGCCAGATCTTCCAGCTGAGGATTTCCCTGGCCGGGGTCCGTCCGCCGGTCTGGCGCCGGGTGCTCGTGCCGGCCGGCTACACCCTCGACCGGCTGCACCGGGTGGTGCAGCACGCGATGGGTTGGCGCGACTGCCGGCTGCACTCGTTCGAGATCGACGCCCTCCAGTACGGTGAGCCCGACCCGGACGGTGAGTTGGCGCTCAGCGACGAGCTGGACGTGCGGCTGGACGAGGTGCTCGGCAAGGGCAGCCGGTTCCAGTACACCTACGACTTCGGCGACTGGTGGGAACACGACCTCGTCGTCGAGGACGCGCTCACCGCCGACCCGGAGGAGCGCTACCCGGCCTGCGTCGACGGGGAACGGGCGTGCCCACCGGAGGGGGTCGGCGGGGTCGCCGGCTATCACCTGCTGCTCGTCGCGCTGGCCGACCCGACGCACCCCGAGCACCTGTCGATGCGGGAGTGGGCGGGGGAGACGTTCGACCCGGAGGCCTTCGACGCGGGTCGGGCCGGCACCCTGCTGCGCCGCTTCTGCTGACCGGCGGCGTACCCGAGGGGTGGCCGAGCGTGGACGGCCGTGCCGTGGGCCAGATCTCGCCCGCCCCGGGCCGTGCGTGGGGAGGGCGAGGGCACGGTAACGTGTGGTGGAACGCTCCCACACGAGTATTGACAGGCCAGGAGCGTATCGGCACGCTCCCTGGGAGCGCTCCACTAGGGTGGCCCGGTCCTCTTGCGACCGTCGGCGTCGATCGTGACACCGGCGCGGCGGCGAGGACGCCGTTCCTCAGTCCGGCGCACCCAGCCTCACCAGCGAAAGAGGGGTCACGATGAGGCTCACCACGCGGCGTGTCCGGTTGACGGCGGCGGCCCTGGCCGCGGTCACCGCGCTCGGCGGCCTCGTCGCGTGCGGCGGGGACGCCGCCGCCGGCAAGCCCGCCAAACTCGTCGTGGAGACGTTCGGTGAGTTCGGTTACGACGAGATCGTCAAGCAGTACGAGAAGGACACCGGCATCACGGTCGAGCTGCACAAGGTCGCCCAGCTCAACGACTACCGGCCGAAGCTGGTACAGGCGATCGCCACCGGCACGGGCGCGGGGGACGTCGTCGCGCTGGAGGAGGGCATCCTCAACGAGTTCAAGGTCAACCCGGACAACTGGGTCGACCTCCGGCCGCTGGTCAGCGATCACAGCAACGACTACCTGGCCTGGAAGTACGAGCTGGGCCGGGCGCCGAACGGTCGCCTGATGGGCCTGCCCACCGACGTGGGCAGCCTCGCGGTCTGCTACCGCCGAGACCTGTTCGCGGCGGCCGGGCTGCCGACCAGGCGGGACAAGGTGGCGGCGCTCTGGCGGGACTGGGACGGCTTCATCGAGGCCGGCGAGAAGTACCGCGAGGCGACCGGCAAGGGGATGCTCGACTCGGTCACCACCGCGGCGAGCGCGGTGATGTACCAGAAGGGCGGGGACCTGTTCTACGACGACGGCGACAACATCGTCGCCGACACCAGCGCGTCGGTGAAGGCCGCCTGGAACACCGCGATCGCCATGGCCGACGCGAAGATCAGCGCCGGGGCGGCCACCTGGTCCCCCGAGTGGTCCGCCGGCTTCAAGACCGGCACCTTCGCGGCGACGCTCTGCCCGTCCTGGATGCTCGGCGTGGTCGCGGAGAACTCCGGACCGAAGAACGCCGGCAAGTGGGACGTGGCCCCGGTGCCCGGCGGCGCCGGCAACTGGGGCGGCTCCTGGCTGGGCGTGCCGACCCAGAGCAAGTACCCGGAAGAGGCCGCCAAGCTCGCCGAGTACCTGACCAACGCCCGGAGCCAGATCGCGGCGTTCAAGCTCAAGGGCCCGCTGCCCACCAACCTGGACGCGCTGCAGGACTCGGAGTTCACCGGCTACACCAACAAGTACTTCAACAACGCGCCGACCGGCAAGATCTTCGGCGAGAGCGTCCGGCGGATCCAGCCGCTGCACCTCGGACCCAAGCACCAGGCCGTGAAGGAGAACGCCCTCGAACCGGCGTTGCGCGCCTACGAGAGCGGGGAGCTCGGCAAACAGGCGGCCTGGAGGCAGTTCGTCAACGAGGCCCGGATGGAGGGCTCCTTCCGGGGCTGGTGAAGCTCTCGCGGGACGCCGTGGTCACCCGGCGCGACGATCTGGCCGCACAATAGTCGAGGGCCAGCCACCAACGGACGGTCCGGCGCCCGCCCCGCCCGGGGCGGGCGCCGGCGTCGTCCAACGCCGGAGGAGCAGACGATGACAACGCAGCGCACCCGGTCCCTCGGACGTCCGACCCTGGACGCGGTCGCCGCCCGCGCCGGCGTCGGACGCGGCACGGTCTCCCGCGTGGTCAACGGCTCACCCCAGGTCAGTCCCGAGGCGCGGGCCGCCGTGCAGCAGGCCATCGCCGAGCTAGGGTACGTGCCGAACCGCGCCGCCCGGGCGCTGGTCACCCGGCGTACGGACTCCGTCGCGCTGGTCGTCTCCGAGTCCGGGGAGCGCGTCTTCACCGAACCGTTCTTCGCCGCGATCGTCCGCGGGATCAGCTCCGCACTGTTGCAGACGCCGATGCAGCTCTGGCTGGCCATGGCACAGTCCCCGGTCGAGCGGGAGCGGGTCGAGCACCACCTCACCAGCCAGCACGTCGACGGCGTACTGCTGCTCTCGCTGCACGACGCGGACCCGCTGCCCGGCCTGCTGGAGGAGCGCGGCCTGCCGAGCGTGCTCGGCGGCCGGCCGGCCGGGATGCTGCGACCGGGAGCGCGGCCGGCCTGGTTCGTCGACGTGGACAACGTGGGCGGCGCCCGGCAGGCCGTGCGGTACCTGGCCGACCGGGGCCGGCGCCGCATCGCCACCATCGCCGGCCCGCAGGACATGGGCGCCGGCCTGGCCCGCCTGACCGGCTACACCGAGGCGGTCACCGCCGCGCTCGGCGGCGTCGACACCGACCTCGTCGCGTACGGCGACTTCAGCGAGGAGAGCGGGGCGGCCTGCATGCGCCGGCTGCTGGAGCGCCGGCCGGACGTCGACGCCGTCTTCGTCGCGTCCGACCTGATGGCGTTCGGCGCGCTGCGCGCGCTGCGGGAGGCGGGCCGTCGGGTGCCGGACGACGTGGCGGTCGTCGGCTTCGACGACGCCCCGATCGCCCGGCAGGCCGACCCGCCGTTGACCACTGTCTTCCAGCCGGTGGAGGAGATGGGGCGGCAGATGGCCCGGCTGCTGGTCGCCCGCATCCGCGGCGACGACCTGCCCGCCCCGCACGTCCTGCTCGACACCCAACTGGTCGAACGCACCTCCGCCTGACC